>JAXEUE010000134.1:0-4797 GCA_034115005.1 Blautia sp. | reverse complement strand
ACGATTATGAATGCTATTCGTTATATTGATAAAGAAGGAATGCTTGATGAGGATACCATAATTGTTACCCATGACTCTGTCAGACCTTTTGTAACTCACAGAATCATAGAAGAAAATATCCAGTACGCGAAGAAATACGGTGCCTGCGATACTGTGATCCCAGCTACGGATACTATTGTGGAAAGTAAGGATAATAGTAAGATTACGGATATTCCAAATCGTAAATTTATGTACCAGGGACAGACACCTCAATCATTTCGCGCTAAAATGCTTAAAGATATGTATGAATCACTCAGCGATGACGAAAGGGAAATTCTGACAGATGCATGCAAGATCATGGTTCTGAAAGGCCAGCATGTGCATCTGGTACAGGGAGAAACTTTTAATATAAAGATCACGTATCCTTATGATATGACAGTTGCCAAGGCATTGCTGAACACGGAGGATAAAAAATGCTGAATACCATTTACCGACTGGTACGACCACGCCAGTTTGAGATTGTATTTGATGATATTACTATGGATGACCGGATTCTGGTACGTCCAACTCATCTTTCTATTTGTAATGCGGATCAAAGATATTATCAGGGAAAACGCTCTGAGGATATATTGAGGCAGAAGCTTCCCATGGCTCTGATTCATGAGGGAATCGGAAAGGTTATTTATGATCCGTCAGGTCAGTTCCAGGTAGGAGAGAAAGTTGTTATGATACCCAATGTACCTTCTGAGCAGGATGATATTATCGGGGAGAATTACCGTCGATCCAGTAAATTCAGGGGAAGTAGCATGAATGGATTTATGCAGGAATATGTTCAGACAACCCCGGATCGTCTGGTACGGCTTCCTGAGGGAATGAATGATCTGGTGGCTGCTTTTACGGAAATGGTATCTGTATGCTATCATGCTGTTTCAAGGTTTGACAGGACGGCCCATGCCAGAAGAGAAACTATTGGCGTGTGGGGAGACGGAAATATGGGTTATATTACAGCACTTCTGCTGAAGGCCCGTTTTCCGGAAACCAAGGTTTATGCTTTTGGCGTAACGGAAAGTAAACTCAGTGATTTCAGCTTTGTGGATGAAACATACAAAGTATCTGAAATTCCCGGAGATTTAACAATAGATCATGGATTTGAATGTGTAGGCGGAAACGCATCAGGACAGGTGATCAATCAGATCATTGATCATATTAATCCTGAGGGAACCATTGGAATTCTAGGAGTTTCAGAAGATCCTGTTCCCATTAATACCAGAATGGTTCTGGAGAAGGGACTTCGTATTCTGGGAACCAGTCGCAGTGGAAGGGAAGATTTCCTGGGACTTATTGAATTGTATACCTGCCGGCCTGATATAATGGAATATCTAGAAAAACTCATTGGTGGAGTAGTAAAGGTGAAAGATATCAAAGATATTGTTGCAGCTTTTGAGATGGATATTCATAAAATTATGGGTAAGACAATTATGGTATGGGATTAAAATACGTAATTATTTAAGGAAAGGAATTTACCAATGGGAAAGATTAAGGAACTTCTAAAAAAAACGCCACTAAGACCTCTTTGGTGGAAATTGTGGAAGCTGCCTCCTATGAAAAAACTGAAGAAATATATTGGAAGGAAACGCAAGGATCATCTGCTGTATAAGACCCTGCCACGTGCCTATAATGCTCACCGTAATGAGCCTGTTGATGAGAAAAAAGTAATTTTTATCGAGTTGAGACTTCCTGCCATCAGTAACAGCTTTCGTGTACTCTATGATGAACTGGAAAAGAATTATAATTTTAACATTCATATTCATCTTCTGCGCAATACCTTTGTTCCTCGAAAGGAGTATGTGAGAAGATGTAAGGAAATGCTGGCAGATGTGGCTACTGCGAAATACGTATTTGTTAATGAAGCATCGGACGTACTTAGCTGTATTGATAAAAGACCGGAAACTATCGTCACCCAGATGTGGCATGCCTGTGGAGCTTTTAAGAAATTTGGAAAAAGTACGGCAGATCTCATATTCGGCCCAGATGCAGAACAGCTTAAGAAGCATCCCAACAACCGTAATTACACCTATGTAACTGTCAGCAGTCCGGAAATTGTGTGGGCTTATGCTGACGCGATGGATCTGAAAGGACAGGAAGATATTATCCGTCCTATAGGTACAAGCCGTACAGATGTATTTTTCAGACCTGAGACCATAAAGACTGCATTTGATCATTTGTATGAAAAATTTCCTGCAGCCAGAGGGAAAAAAATCATTTTGTATGCGCCAACATTTCGGGGCAGAGTTGCAAATGCGGCTACTCCGGACTGTTTTGATCTGGAAAAATTTTATGAAGCTTTTCATGATCAGTATGTTATTATTACCAAGCATCATCCTCTGGTTCGTAATTTACCTGAAATTCCGAAGAAACTTGCCGGCACTTTTGCCTATGATGCCACCAGAACCATGAATATTGAAGACCTTCTGTGTGTCAGTGATATTTGTATTTCTGATTATTCTTCCCTTATTTTTGAGTATTCACTTTTTGAACGTCCTATGCTGTTTTATGCTTATGATCTGGATGAATACTTCGACTGGAGAGGATTCTATTATCCGTATGATGAGCTGACTCCCGGACCGGTATGCACGACAAATGAGGAAATGATTGATTATATTCAGCATGTAGACGAGAGATTTGACAAGCAGAAAGTAGTAGATTTCAGAAATAAATTTATGAGTGCATGCGATGGCCATGCCACCGAAAGAATTATGGATCTGGTATTTGGCAAGGAAGTTCTTGAAAATAACCGAAAATAACAGATAAGGATGACTGTTTTGAACCAGATAAAAAAATTTATCAGAAACAGATGTAAAGACTGTCTTCTGGATATTATTTTTCCCGGAATCTATAACATACACAGGAAAAAACCGGTAGATAAAAAGAAAGTGGTATTTATTGAACCCAGACTGCCTGAGCTCAGCAACAGCTTTCAGGTTCTGTATCAGGAACTGGTTGATCATTATGATTTTGACATTCATATTCATCTTCTCAGAGAAACCTTTGTATCAACCGGGGAATATATTAAAAACTGTAAAAAAATGCTGGAGGATCTTGCTACTGCCAGATACTGTTTCCTCAATGAGGCTTCCAGCGTGGTCAGCTGTATTAATAAAAGACCTGAGACGATTATCACACAGCTGTGGCATGCATGTGGTGCTTTTAAGAAATTCGGCATGAGCACTGTGGGGCTGACTTTTGGAGCAGATGAAGAGCAGATGAAGCGTCATCCGTTTTATAAAAATCTGGACTATGTCACAGTCAGCAGTCCTGAAGTTGTATGGGCTTATGCAGAGGCGATGGATCTTCAGGGCAGGAAAGATATTATCCGCCCTGTGGGAATCAGCCGTACGGATGTCTATTTCAGAGAAGAAACGGTTCAGAATGCTTTTGAGCATGTTTATCAAAAGTTTCCTGCAGCCAGAGGGAAAAAAATTATCCTGTATGCCCCGACTTTCCGGGGAAAGGCGGGGAACGCCCAGGCACCGGATCAGTTTGATCTTAAGAAATTTTATGAGGCTTTTCATAAGGATTACACTCTGATTATTAAGCATCATCCGGTAGTCCGAAACCGGCCTGAAATCCCTGAAGATCTGCGTGGCACATTTGTCTTTGACGCCAGTGACACTCTCAGCATTGAGGATTTATTGTGTGTCAGCGATATTTGCATTTCAGATTATTCTTCCCTTATCTTTGAGTTTTCTCTCTTTGAGCGGCCAATGATTTTTTATGCCTATGATCTGGAGGAATATTTTGACTGGAGAGGATTTTATTATCCTTATGAGGAAATGACTCCAGGCCCTGTATGTAAAACGAATGAGGAAATGATTGATTATATTCAGCATATTCACCAGAGATTTGACAAACAGAAAGTTGTGGATTTTAAAAATAAATTTATGAGTGCTTGTGATGGTCATGCTACGGAGAGAATCCTGAATATGATGGGGACAGGTCCCTCGACTCTATGATTTTGAGTGGAGGAACCTGTCCCTCCCCATTGACTCTTCAATATAAAAGTAATATAATAAACTGCGACAAGGGGAGCTTGCAAAAAGCAGGCTGAGAGTAGACTGTATGTCTTGACCCATAACCTGATTTGGATAATGCCAACGTAGGGATATAGATACAGTAATTTTATTTGCTGCGCGCAGATGTTTTATGCAGATATCTCTTCAGGTAAGAGGTATCTGTTTTTTTTTTCAGGTTTTTCCTTGTCTGAACAGATGAAAAAGAAAAGATAAAAGGAGTGTGGAAACCATGATGAAACAATGTCTGGAGAATGTACGTGCTTCAGTTCCGCTGGTGCACAACATTACCAATTATGTCACAGTCAATGATGTGGCCAATGTACTGCTTGCCTGTGGCGGAAGCCCAATTATGTCAGACGAACCGGAGGATGTGGAGGATATTACATCTATCTGCGGTGGTCTGAATATCAATATCGGAACTCTGAATCAACACAGTATTCAGGGAATGATGCGTGCAGGAAAGAAAGCCGCAAAGCTTGGTCATCCGATTCTGCTTGACCCTGTAGGAGCGGGTGCTTCTGCACTGAGAACCGATACAGCCCTTAAGCTGATGGAAGAGCTTCCTTTAACTGTGATCCGTGGAAATATTTCCGAGATCAAGACTCTGGCTTTTGGAAGTGGTACCACCAAAGGGGTGGATGCAGATGTTTCTGATCGTGTAACGGAAGACAATCTGGAGGATGCTGTTCGGTTTGTGAAGAATTTTGCAGAAAAATCATCCGCTATTGTAGCCGTTACGGGAGCC
>JAXEUE010000133.1:0-20668 GCA_034115005.1 Blautia sp. | reverse complement strand
CCAGGTATCAATATCAGAAATATCTGGAAGAACATCCAGAGATGCAGAAAAAGCTGATCAGAAAATTAATACAGAAGCAGAGGATTAAGCGAGAGTATCAGATGGCATACCGGGCTGGGAAGATTGCAAAAGAAACAAAAGACACCTCAATCCGGTCAGTAAATCTTGCTACTAAAATTGCAAGAAAGGCACAGGAAGTATTTGTAAGAAATGTAACTACTCTGATCTCATTGGGGTTGTTATTGATTTTGCTTCTTTCTGTAATGACAGGATTTGCTTCCTGTTCGGCTATGTTTTCTAATGGAATTTCTACGGTAATCGCTTCCAGTTACATTGCGGATCCGGACGAAATTGAAAAAGCAGAGTTGTATTATACGCAGTTGGAAGCCAGTCTTCAACAGAAAATAAACCAGATGGAAGCCCGGTATCCAGGAAAAGATGAATACAGATATAACATTGGTGAAATCGGCCATGATCCTCATACATTGATCAGTTATCTGACTGCCAGGTATGGGGATTTTAAGTTTGATGAGATAAAAGGAGAACTGGAAACAATTTTTTCTTTACAGTACGGAATCACCGTAGAGGAAAAAAGTGAAACCCGGCAGGAAACATCTACAATACAGGTAGGGCAGTCATTGGGAAATGTTGTGACCAGTGGATACTGTAACTGTCCTATCTGCTGTGGCGTGTGGAGTGGAGGACCAACTGCTTCAGGGGCAATGCCACAGGCTAATCATACGCTTGCGGTTGATGCTGCAAACCCATTTCTTCCAATGGGGACGAAAGTAGTGATGAATGGGATTGAGTACACCGTAGAAGATACTGGAAACTTTGCCCAGTATGGTGTCCAGTTTGATGTTTATTATGATAATCACGCAGTAGCTGAGGCACATGGTCATCAGACCTGGGAATGTTTTCTGGCAGAGGGCAATCAGAACTCTGTGGAAGTTACCCGTACAGTAACTGCAGATGTACTGAATGTTTCTGTTCAGGCAAAACCGCTTAGAAGTGTTATTCTGTCCAGAATGGAAGAGGATGAGCAGGAAATTTATGAAGAGGTCTATTCCAACAGAGGAAATTTACAGACATATAAAACTCCGGTTGAGTTAAACTGGTATGCCTATATCAGTACCTATTATGGGTATTCTGTAAACAATGGAACCGGGCAGACACAACTTCACAGAGGTGTGACGGTTAATGTACGACAGGGAACAGAAGTGAAGTCAGCGATGAATGGTTTTGTTGTAGATGTAGGATATAGCGGAACTTTTGGAAATTATGTAGTTACGCAGGATAAAAAAGGTGTGCAGATTAAATGCGCTTATCTGCAGAGCATTTCGGTAGCAAATGGTCAGGAAGTAACAACAGATACTGTAATTGGTACAACGGGAAGTACAGGAAGTGCAACCGGAAGCCAGTTATATTTGGAACTGGTCAAAGATGGGGAATATTATAATCCTGTTTTTTATATCAGTACCGGAGATAGCGGGCTGTATGGTGGAGGCGGCAGTTATGATGATGAGACTGTGCGGAGATTATTTGCGGAAGCAGACAAATATCTTGGTATGCCGTATGTATGGGGCGGTTCCAGCCCGGAGACTTCTTTTGACTGTTCTGGTTTTGTAAGCTATGTGTTTACCAATTCGGGTGTCTGCAATATGGGAAGACTTACTGCACAGGGAATTTATGACATTTGTATGCCTGTATCACCAGAAGAAGCAAGGCCAGGAGATATTATCTTTTTCACTGGGACGTATGATGCGGGAGAGCCGGTTACCCACGTAGGAATTTATGCCGGAGATGGACAGATGATCCATTGTGGAAATCCAATTCAGTATACGTCCATTAATTCTGCATACTGGCAGTCTCATTTTTATGCTTTTGGCAGGCCATAAGGAGGGGCGTATTTGAACATTGAACGAATAAAAGAAGAACTTGCAAGAACCTACGTTAAGATTGAAAAGCTACAGAAAAAAGCAAGGGATCTGGAAGAACAGAAGAAACAGGCAGAGGATATGGAGTATCTAAAAATTATCCGAAGCAATGGAGTTTCCGCAGAGGAACTTCAGTTGATGATTGATATCAGCAAGGAGGAACAAAAAAAGATATTGGAAACCAGAGAAAAGGAGCAGACAGAAAATGAAGAAATTTCATAAAAGAGCAGCTGTATTTTTAACCGCAGCTACGTTAGCAGGACTTCCGGCAGGAGCTTTCTTTTATAGTTCGCCCGGAAGTCTGACTGTATGGGCAGATAATGTAGAAGTGGAATCATCAGAAGAAAGCAGCCCGGAAGATGTTGATTTTTCAGATGGATCAGAAGTTGAAATTCATGCAGATCCAGTGGAACAGGCACAGGAAGATGCAGGAAATGATGTGACGGAAACACCAGAAGTAGGGATTACCTTTACAGAACCCGAAGGCTGGCAGACAGATACGGCAACCGTAAAAATTCAAGTGGAAGATACAAAGAATACAGGTGCTTTTTCTATTGCAAAAGTAGAAGCAAGACTTTCAGAAAATGGAGGATGGTCAGACATAACCGGAAATATGGAAGTATCCATCTCTTCTAATTGTAGTGTTTATGTGAGAGTTACCGATCAGAATGGAAATACTTATGAGCAGAATCGTTACATAGAGTGTTTTGATAAAACCAAACCAACTATTATTGCGGCTGCGAAGAATGGGATACTGATCGTGCAGGGAGTTGATGCGGAATCGGGAATTGCTGCTTTGTATGTCAATGGAAATGAATTCACAGAACTGACGAATAATACGTTAAATGTCCGTTTGCAAAAAGCGGATACTTCCTATGAATACTTTACCCTGCAGGCAAAAGACAAAGCAGGAAATATGTCAGAGATCTATAAAGTAGGAAACCCTTATTATGAAAATCCAGATGCAGTAAAAGAGAATACAGAGGTTTCCGGAACGGAGCAGAATGCAGCTTCTTTGCCAGCCGATGGAACTGCAAGTAAGCCCACCAGTGCTACGGCAACCGTAACGGAACATCAGACAACGAACGAGACTGCTACTGCACCAACAGAACCAGAAAACACAGGAAATGAAACGGATACAGAAGCAGATACCGGACGGGTGCAGGGAGAAAGTTCTGCTTCCGGCATGACAACAGGAACAGTTCAGGACAAAGGGGGAAAGGAATTTTATACGATCAAGACAAAAAGTGATAAGGTTTTTTATCTGATTGTAGATAAGGATAAAACGGATGAAAATGTTTATCTTCTTACAGAGGTAGGCGAAAATGATCTGTTGAACTTTACGGATACCAACATGGTCACACTTCCACAGAACCAGGCTATTGCAGAATCCGCACTGCCACTTGAAACAGAGAAGATCACAGAGACACCGGAACCAGAAGTTACGATCATACCGGAAGAAAAGGAAGAACCTGAGAAGAAAAGCAATAATTCCGGCACGATTTTATTAATGCTGCTGGTTCTGGCAGGAGTTTGTGGTGCTTACTATTATTGGAAATTTATGAAAGGAAGAAATACTTCTTTTGATTATGAAGAGGACGAGGACGACGATGAGGAGGAAGATACAATTCGTGAGGATGATGAAGAATTAGAAGAATATGAAATGGAAGGTGAAGTAGAAGACGAAGAATCAGAGGAATAACTTTGTTTCACTTAATTACAGCGACAGGTGCAGAAAGGAGATTGAAAATTGCAGCTTGTAATTGCGGAAAAACCCAGCGTAGCCAGAAACATTGCGAAGGTGCTTCATGCCACAAACGTAAAAGATGGCTATCTGGAAGGAAAAGAGTATCTGGTTTCCTGGTGTATTGGGCATTTGATTGAACTGGCTAGTGCGGATCAGTACCGGGATGACTGGAAAGCATGGAAATATGAAACACTTCCCATGATTCCGGAGAATTGGAAATATCAGATTAAAGAAAGTACCAAAGGGCAGTTTCGGGTTTTAAAGGAACTGCTTCACAGAGCAGATGTCACAGAAATTATATGTGCAACAGATGCAGGAAGAGAAGGGGAGTTGATTTTCCGTCTGGTATATAACCAGGCAGAATGTAAACTTCCCTTTAAAAGACTGTGGATTTCTTCCATGGAGGAAAAAGCAATTCTGGAAGGATTTCAGCAGATGAAAGATGGACATGAATATGATAATCTTTATTATTCTGCGGTGGCGAGAAGTGAAGCAGACTGGCTGGTGGGAATTAATGCCACCAGACTGTTTACGGTGCTGTATCACCATCGGTTGATTGTAGGTCGGGTGCAGACACCTACACTTGCAATGCTGGTGGAACGGGAAAAGAGCATCGAGAACTTCCAGAAAGAGAAGTATTATCTGGTTCATCTTCTGATGGATGGATTGGATGCTGTAAGCAACCGGATAAAAGAGAAAAGTGCTGCCGTTCAGATGATGGAGGATATGAAGGATGAAACTGCACAGATTCTTTCAGTAAAGAAAGAGAAGAAAAAGGTACAGCCGCCGAAATTATATGATCTGACCACATTACAGAGGGAAGCAAATCGTCTTCTTGGATTTACGGCACAGCAAACCTTGGACTATACCCAAAGCCTTTATGAGAAGAAACTGGTGACGTATCCAAGGACGGATAGCCAATATCTTACAGATGATATGGAAGAAAATGCGTTTTTGGTTATTGATGCGGTAAATAGAGTATTTCCAGAAATATCAATGAAGGGTTCGGAACCAGAGATAAAAAGACTTTTAAACAGCAAAAAGGTATCAGATCATCATGCAATTATACCAACGGTAGAAATTGCAAACACGGATTTAAAAGCACTTCCGGGTGGAGAAAAAGAAATTCTTATGCTGATTGCATCAAAGTTATTATGTGCATCGGAACAGGAATACATATATGAGAGTATTAAGACTGAAATTTCCTGTCATGGAGAACTGTTTACTGCATCTGGAAAGAATGTTCTCCAATATGGATGGAAAGAAGTGGAAGAACGGTTCTTTAAATCATATGGGAAAAATGCAGAAAAGCCAGAAGAGGAGGAAAGTGATTTTCCAGATATAAAAATAGGACAGGTATTTGAATGTGTTGTTGTAAAATTTAGTGAACATTTTACAGCACCGCCGAAACATTATACGGAGGATACGCTCCTTAGTGCCATGGAACACGCTGGAAGTTCGGATACGATAGAAGACGCAGAGAGAAAAGGGCTTGGAACTCCGGCTACCAGGGCAGCGATTATTGAAAAACTGATTGAGAAAGGCTTTATTGAGCGTAAAAAGAAGCAGATATTACCTACAGCAGATGGAAGAAATCTGATCAGGATTCTTCCGGAAATGATCAAATCACCAAAACTTACAGCAGAATGGGAAAATGATCTGACACTGATTTCCAGAGGCCAGAAAAATGTAGAAGAATTTCTCTTCGAAATTGAAAAAATGGTTACCAAATTGGTAAGTGATAATGGACAGCCAGTGGAAGAATACCAGAAACTATTTTCAGATGGTCGGAAAGAAATTGGAAAATGCCCAAGATGTGGCAATAAGGTTTATGTGGGAAAGAGAAATTATTATTGTTCAGGAAGTGATTGCAGTTTTACTTTATGGAAAAATAACCGATTTTTTGAGAGTCAGGGAAAAATACTTGATGAAGCAACTGTCAGGAAGCTGCTGAGTGAGAAGCAGGTGCATTTCAAAGATCTGGTATCAGAGAAAACAAAAAGGAAGTATGAAGCAACTATAAAGATGGAGGTTTCAGAAACCGGAAATCCAAAGTTTCAGTTGATTTTCCCGGAACGGAAGAAAGGAAAAAAGAATGAAGAATAAAAAAAATATGAGAAGATTTTTGTCGGGATTCTTGGCAATGCTTACAGTGTTATCTACAATTCTATCTCCAATACTGTCCTATGCGGCAGATGTAGTGCCAGAAGAGCCACCGTTATACGAAAAGGTAAAAAATGAACTTGATGCAGATGAGGTGGTAAAAGCAAAAGATCTGGAACTGGAAACAGGCAGTATTTTTGAAGTGGAGAAAGATTTTACCGGACTGGAAATACCAGATGAAAAAAAGGTGAAGATCACTTTCCATGAGGCAAAAAATGAGGAAAAGCAGGACTTTACAACAGATTACGAAGATACATACAAAGCTGTTTATTATGTAGAGCCAGTAAGTGGCCACCCAATTTATCAGATCAATCGTAAGCTGATTGTAAAGGAAGCGGTGGTGCAGGTTGCTGAATCTGAGAATCAGGAATCTGTAAGCAACCAGGAAGATGAGAATGAAGCAGAAGGCGAGGAACCAGCCATAGGCACTGCAGAGAGTGAAGAACCTGTGCAGGATGAGGTAAATGTAGAAATTCCGTCAGAGGATAAAATCTATGAAGAAGTAACTCCGACAGAAATTCCGGTTGAGGAAGAGCCAATAGATACACCAATCCCGGAAAATCCGTCTGAGGAAGTTTCAACAGAAGAACCTGCCATAGATGATAATCCGGATACAGACAGCACATTTGAAGAAATTACAGATACAGATCCGGAAGAAATGCCAGAGGCGACAGACGACTCTTTTACAGATGGAACAGAGAAAACAGAAGATGCAGATGGAAATTATCAGGTAAATATTGTTCGTGGAGAGGAATTTCATATTGAGCTGAACCATGAAGATGGACAGTATCAGCCAGGAGAAACCGTTGTATTTTCCGGAGATATGCCGCAAGGCAGCTTAATTGCAGTAGGAACAACAAAAGTACAGGCAAACCAGACAGAGAATACAGAAGATTTATTGTATTCAGAGGTGACTTATCACGAAGAATCGGATAAATTCAGTTTTGAAATGCCAGCAGATGACATTGACCTAAGTGTTTCCATGGATCAGGCAGAAAATGGTATCATGTTACTTGCAACCGATACTCCATGGGATGATGCAACAAATATTGAAGCAAATAAATATTACTATTATTCAGATGGCCAGCTTCATCCGTTTGATACAGTTATGGGACAGGGTGGAAATGACAGCTACAAATATGTTCGTTACAAAGCAGGCGGAAAGACTTATACAGTAAATGCGTATTGTATGCAGCACTCCATGCAGTCACCTCCAAGTGGGACAACATATAAAAATATGGTTGAACTGGATGAGGGCGGAGATGATAAGTATCTGCGGAAAGCTTTGTTCTATGGATATGGCGGTCCTGGATGGGGACATACATTCAACGGATATAATGTAAAATCCATCATGGAAAAATATGGATGCAGTTCTGAGACAAGAGCCATGCAGCATTATCTGGTTGATTATTTATATGATGGCGAATCCGGATTTGGAGGTGCGCTTTCTACAACCGCTAAAAATATGCTGAAAGAGATTAAAGCAGCTCTTGCTAAAATGCCTGATCCGACAGCAATGAAACTTCTTCCAGGACTTTCCGTTAATGCAACGGGAAAGGAAACAGAAAGTTTTACCTGGAAGGCAAATGAAGCATTTACCATTACCATTCATCTGGAAAATGGTGTGAGCCTTGTCAACGAAACTACAGGAAAGACGGCATCTGGAAATGTCACTGTAAAAGGTGGAGAGAAATTTCATCTTGTAGCTACAACAGCCAATATGGGCAGTCTGAAAGGAAAGTATGCGATCACTTCCAATTTTCCCCTGGATTTCCATGCAATGCTTTTAAAACTGGAGAGTTCACAGGATATTGGATTTGGCTACTATACGGATTCCGCTGATCTGCAGATTACAGTTGACTGGCCGGAAGAAGCAGTTATCGAAATTACAAAGAAAGATGGAGATACTGGGAAAAATCTGGCCGGAGCCGTGTATGGAGTATATAGTGATAACGCCTGCACAAAGCTGATTGTTAAGATGCCGCCAACAGACAGCAATGGTTCTTCACGAGTAACTCTTACCAAGACACAGGATACTGTTTACTTAAAAGAGATTACAGCACCGGAAGGTTATGTTGTCCAGGCTTCTTCGTATGGAGTGAAATTAGTAGTTGGCAGTACAACCAAACAGACTGTAACGGACAAAGAGCAGAAAGGAAATCTGACCGTTTATAAAGAGGGAGAAGTTTTTGTAGGAGCTGTATCTGATGAAAATGGAACTTCATTCCAGTACGAGAAACGCCGTCAGAAAGGAGCCGTTTATAACGTATATGCTGCCGAGGATATTGTAACAGCAGGTGGAAAAACAGTTTACAAAAAAGGCGCAGAAGTAGCGAAAAATCTGATCACAGGTGAGAACGGTTCTGTAACGGTAAAGAATCTTCCGCTTGGAAGCTATAATGTAACAGAAGCACAGGCCCCGGAAAATTTTTATAATGCAAAAGAAACAAAAAAAGTAACCATTTCTTATGCAGGGCAGACTGCAGAAGCGGCTTTCTCAGAGACTACCTTTACAAATGACCGTCAGAAAGCAGTGGTGCAGGTGATAAAGAAAGACAAAGATACTGAAAATACACTATCCGGAGGGCATTTTGCTCTGTTTGCAGCGCAGGATATGAAAACTGTGGATGGAAAAGTAGCGGTAAAAAAAGATGCTCTGATTGAGACTGCAATTACTGGTACTGATGGAAAAGCAGCATTTAAAGCAGATCTTCCAGTGGGATTTTCTTATTATGTAAAAGAAGTCCAGGCTCCGGCTGGTTATGTCAGAAATGAGAAAGATACTTATTCTTTCCAGTTCAGTTATACCAATGATGAACAGGCAAAAATTTCTTTCAGTCATACTTTTGTGAATGACAGGGTCAGTGCTGCAATCTCTTTGAATAAAAAAGATGCCGAGACAAAAGAAAATAAGGCACAGGGAGATGCTTCCCTGGAAAATGCGGTGTATGGACTTTATGCAAGAAACGACATTACCCATCCAGATGGAAAGACAGGCGTTATTTATAAAGCCGGAAGCCAGATTGGTACGCTAACTACCGATAAAGAAGGAAAAGCAAGGATAGAGAATCTTTATCTTGGAGAGTATTACATCAAGGAAATTACCCCATCCGTAGGATATCTGGCAGACGAGCATGAATATGATCTTGTATGCAGTGATGAAGGTGATCTGACAGCGGTTGTAGAAAAAGAGTGTACCTCACTGGAAACGGTGAAGAAACAGCCGTTTGAACTTATTAAAGCTGCCAATAATGGAGACACAGATGCTGCATTACTATCCGGAGCTGGATTTAGTGCATATCTGGTATCTTCTTTGGTGGTAAAAGAGGATGGAAATTATGATTTTTCCTCTGCAGAGCCAGTTGTGATTGGTGAAAATGGAGCAACGGAAATTTTTACAAATGAGAAAGGCTATGTAAAATCCATTGCAATTCCATATGGAACATATCTGGTGAGAGAAACTACAACACCCCATAATTACAAACCTGTAGATGATTTTATTGTCCGGATTACAGAGAATAAACCAACAGAGCCGCAGACATGGAGAGTTCTTTTGGATAAAGAATTTTCTGCAAAACTGAAAATTATCAAACAGGATGATGAGACTAAAAAATCTGTTCTAATTCCGGGAACAGAGTTTAAAATTTATGATATGGATCATGAAAAATATGTAGAGCAGGTAACTACATACCCGACAACTGTTACACATACCTCATATTTCACAGATATAGATGGATATCTGATACTGCCTCAGAATTTAAAAATTGGTCATTATAGAATCGAAGAGGTAACAGCACCGGACGGTTATACCATTAACAAAAATTATGTCGAAATACAGGTGGATACCAATACCCTGTATCAGACGGATCCGGTTTCAGGTGATGCGGTCATTGAAGTGGTATATGAGGACCATTCGGTGAAAGGAAAACTCACTGTACAGAAAAAAGGAGAGGTTCTTTCGACCTATAAGAATGATTTTAGGTATGAAGTTCAAAACCTTTCCGGTGCAGTATATGAAGTATATGCTGCAGAGGATATCTATACAGCAGATTTCCAGAAAGATGATACAGGAAAAAGAATCCTGAAATATGCAAAGGGTGAAAAAGTTGCAGAACTGACAACGGATGAATCCGGAAAAGCAGAGCTTGATAATCTGCCTCTAGGAGAATACAAAGTTGTAGAAAAGACTGCACCGGAGGGATTTGTATTAAATGAAGAAGAACAGAAGATTTCTTTCGTCTATGCAGACCAGAATACACCAGTGATCTCACAGAGTGCAGAGTTTATAAATGACCGCCAGAAAGTAGAAGTGTCAGTTGTGAAAAAAGATGCTGAAAATGAGAAAGGGCTTTCTGGAGCAGAGTTTGGTCTTTACGCAAAAGAGGATATAAAAGCAGGGGATAAGGTACTGGTAAAAGCAGACGAACTGCTTACAAAAGCGGTAACAGGTGAAGATGGAAAAACTGTTTTTGAGCAGGATCTGCCATTTGGAACTTATTATATAAAAGAACTGGCAGCACCAGATGGTTTTGTATCTTCAGATGAGCAGATTGAGGTGACTGCGAAATATCAGGGACAGGAAGTAAAAACAGTAAAACTGGAAACCGTTTTTAAGAATGAGCCGACAACAACTGAATTTACGAAATCAGATATTACAACAGGTGTGGAACTTGACGGAGCAACACTGACGGTTTTGGATTCAGACGGAAAAGAAGTAGAAAAATGGACTTCTGTAAAAGGAAAAGCTCATGTAATAAAGAGACTCCATGTGGGAAAAACCTACACACTTCGGGAAGAGTTTGCACCATATGGTTATCTGCAGGCGGAGGAAGTGAAATTTACAGTTTCTGATACTGCAGATGTTCAAAAAGTAGAAATGAAGGATGCTGTTCCGGTTGGACGAATCATCATCAATAAAAAAGGTGAATTTGTCAAAGAAGTTACCTGGAAAGATATGCTGGCAGGCGGCATGGACGCAGCATTTGGCTATGTTACAGGTTCTTTGAAAGATGTTACTTTTGAAATTTATGCAGCGGAGGATATCAAGGCTGCAGATGGGGAAAGCAGTGATTATTATAAAAAGGACGAATTGGTAGCAACAATTACGACAGATGCTCTTGGATATGCAAGATCAGAAGATCTTCCTTTAGGCAAATATTATGTAAAGGAAAAAGAGACGGCGGATGGATATGTTCTGGATGGAGAAATCAGAGAGGTTGATCTGACTTATCGTGATCAGAATACTCCGGTTGTGACTTATGATGAGGACTGGCAGAATAACCGCCAGAAAGCAAAAGTAACTGTAGTTAAGAAAGAAAAAAATACAGACCGTGTTCTGGAAGGCGGAGTATTTGCACTTTATACAAAGAATGATATTTTAAATGCAGAAGGCGAAGTAATCCTGAAAGCAGATACCATGATCGAGCAGAAAGCTACGGATCAGGATGGAAGGATTGTATTTACGGCAGATCTTCCAATCAATGGCAACTACTATGTAAAAGAAGTGCAGGCTCCTGCTGGATTTGTGACAACAGAAGAAATCAAGGAATTTGATTTTGCTTATGCGGGAGAAGAGGTTGCAGAAGTATCCTTTGAGTTCACTTATGAAGATGAGCCAACTACTTTTGAAATCACAAAATCAGATATTACAACCGGGGAAGAATTACCAGGTGCAAAACTGAAAGTATCCGATTCAGAGGGAAACGTTGTGGATGAGTGGACTTCCGGAAGCACACCACACATCATTAAGGAACTGGAAGTTGGAAAGAAATATACATTAACAGAGACAATTCCTGCTGATGGTTATGCAACTGCAGAATCCATTACGTTTGTAGTAGAAAATACTGCAGATATACAGAAAGTAGAAATGCAGGATGATACAACAAAAATTCTGATCAGTAAAGTTGATATGACAGATGGAAGCAGCGAGGTCAAAGGTGCTAAACTGTATATTCTTAATGAAAACCAGGAAGTTATGGAAAGCTGGACATCTGGTGATCAGCCCCATTATGTAGAGAAACTTTCAGTCGGCACTTATACGTTGTTGGAGGAAACAGCACCGAAAGGCTATATTGTGGCAAATAAAGTGACATTTGAGGTTAAGGACACCGGAGATGTTCAGGGAGCCAAAATGGAAGATGAACAGGCAATGGGCAAGGTAATCTTAAATAAAACGGATAAAGATACCAAGAAGCCAATGAAAGGTGTAGAATTTGCCCTTTGTGACAGCAAAGGTAAAGTTCTGGAAACTCTGGTAACAGACAGTGCTGGCCATGCAGAATCAAAGAATTATCCGATTGCGACTTTTAAGAATGGGCAGTATAAAAAAGCAATCACATATATCCTGAAAGAAACAAAAACACTGGATGGCTATCAGCTTGATGAAACCGAGCATAAGATTCAGTTTGAATATGTCAATGACCGTACTCCTGTGATTGAATATACTCTGGATCTGACAAATAAGAAAGCTCCGGAAAAAGACACTCCGGAAACATCAGAAAACCAGGGAGTCAGCACTCCTGGTTCCCATGGTTCTGATGCGACTTCTGTATCCAATTCACCAAAAACAGGAGATAATACAAATATTGCTATTTTTGTGCTGGCACTTGCAGTATCAGCAGGATGTCTGGGAACTGTAGTGACAGTTAAGAGAAAACGCAAATGATAATATAAATAGTGTTCTGGGGCTGTGGTTACTGCACAGCCCCATTTTGAAAAGAAGAAGAAATTGAAATTAGGAGCAAGAATAAGAAAAATCCGTATGTTTCGCAACATAACTCAAAAGGAATTGGGACGCAGATTAGGATATGGGGAAAGTAGTGCGGATGTGAGAATCGCCCAATATGAAAGTGGACAGCGTACACCGAAGCAGGAAACGCTTATCCGGATAGCAGAAATATTGGAAGTTGATGTCCGAAATTTTTTAAGTCCTGGAATTGCGACAATGGACGAATTAATGGAAACTTTATTCTGGATGGATGAAGAAAATAGAGGGCTTTTTCATCTGTTCCTGCTAAATGATTCAGAAAGTGAAATAGTTGGAATCACAATGAGGGATAAAAAAACAATGTCTTATCTGCAGGAATGGATGGGGAAAAAGCAGAAATTGGGCGATGGAAGAATCACAGAAGAGGAATATCTGGAATGGAAACTGCATTGGCCAGAGAATAAGAGAAAAACAGAATATAAAACCGTATGAAGTAAAAAGGAATTGCTTTGCGGAGAGTTACCTGTTAGAATATTACTGGAGTAACCGTGTACAGGGTTGGTAAAAACCTCCTGGATTTTCAGATTCCGTTAAGGGATACAGAAGAAGGGAGGTGGAGCGAATGGATACATACGAAGTCTTGAGCTTATTGTTCTTAGGCGGTACGTTTCTGATTGCTTTGCTTGCCTATTTGGATAATAGGGACAACAAGCGAAAAAAATAGCCTACCCTGTCTGCCAACAGGATAGGCAGCTCTCTTTGAGAGCAAAATAAATTAAAACCTAATCCAGGAGCATCCACCTTGTGGGCGGTTACTCTTTTCAATTAGAATATAGCATTTTCTCTCCGAAAAGTAAAGTACATTTTATGCAGCCAATTCTAAAAAAGAGTGGGCTGTTTTTTTATTGATAGGAGGGAAGTTTAATGTCTAAACTACAGGACATCCGAAACTTGGTGCAGGAACATGCCGTATCAGTGAGCAGTTCGCCAGGGGATTGGATGGATTATATGGACACAGCATCAAGGTTATATCGTTATTCTTTTTCAGATCAGCTTCTGATCCATGCACAGCGTCCAGACGCAACAGCCTGTGCATCACTGGAACTATGGAATGAAAAGATGTTACGCTGGGTAAATCGTGGTGCAAGAGGAATTGCCTTGTTTGATGAAACCTGGCAGAATACCAAACTTCGTTATGTGTTTGATATTTCGGATACCCACATGGTAGCCGGAGGCAGAAGCCCATATCTTTGGAAGATGCAGGAACACCAGAGAGAAGAGATCCTCACCCATCTGGCAGAAGTCTATGCTCTGGAAGAAAAGGATGCGGCAACTTTGCAGGACGCATTGATGGCGGTCGCAAGGGAAATGGTCAATGACAATCTGGAGGAATACCTGGATGGATTGGAATATGCTGTAGAAGGTACTTATCTGGAAGATCTGGATGAGGTGACGATCCGCAGTGATTTTCGTCAGCTGGCAACAGACAGTGTTTACTATCTGCTTTCCAGGCGATGCGGGCTTGACCCGATGGAACTTCTGGAAGAAGAGGACTTCATGCATATCACAGATTATAACCGTCTGTCAGTTCTCACCTTCCTTGGAAATGCGGCAAGCCAGCTCAGTGAGAGTATTCTGATTGATATTGGAAAGACCGTACATAAAATTTCTCTGGAAGAAGCGAGAAAAGAGGTTGAAAATTCCAATGAAAGGAATTATAAAAACTTTACCACGTTAATGCACGAAATTAAAAACCAGGATGCAGAAACGAAAAAAGAAGAAAATATTGAAAATGAAGGAGGAACCGATTATGGAACTGACATATCATCGCAAGGGAGATTACCTGTTTCCGAATCTGACCGTCGAAGAGGAAGAAGTGACGATCGGGAAATATGGGATGCTGCGGAGGACATTTCTGAAAGAACACAAGAACAGCCTTTATCAGAGCCTGTTCCTGACCGGGAAGCTGAACAGCCATCTGGAACAGATCGAGAAAGCAGCACAGGAGAGAATGGACAGCCAGATGGAGAAACTGCTGGAGAAGAATCCGGCACCGGACAAGGAAGCAGATCCGATGGCATGGACAGCACACATGAACGCACTGATGGCAACAGCGGAAGAGAGCATCTTGACGGAATTGGTATACAGTTAGTCGAAGATACAAGAGAAGATGGATTGAGTAAAGCAGAGGAAGAGATCGCCTCTGCTTTATCTTTGCCCGAATATCCCACCGCAGATGAACAAAGGCGGCAGATCGAGGAAAGAGCAGCTGCCCTTTATGCCGGAGAAATCCAGATTCCAGAGGAAGTTGTCGATGAGATTTTACGGACAGGAGGAAACCGGAAAGCCAGCCAGCTCCGGATCATCTATAATTTCATGAGTGAACAGACACCGGAGGAATATACGGAGTTTGTGAAGCGTGAATACCGCAAAGGGGGAAAAGGTTTTCAGATTGATGGAAATGAATATTCGGTCTGGCTTGATGAAACCGGGATGCAGATCGCAGTAGGGCATACAGTTACAGACCATATCTTAGATAAGGCATTTTTATCATGGGAAGATGTCAGCGGACGTATCCATCAGCTTTTAGACCAGGGTGAATATGCACCGCAGTCTGTATTGGATGCGGCAAGAAGTAATGCAGTAAAAGAACACGCCCAGGCTCTTGCTTATATGAAAGGGGATATGGCAGAAGGAGTAGCGGAGATTGTTTTCGATGAGGAGGATTTACCACATCTTCGCAGTATCTATCCGGAGATCACGGATTATCTGGAAGAAAAGCTGGAGGATCTTCAGTGGCTTTCGGAACTGAATGAAAGACTGGATGCACTGGCAGAAGCCTATGAAGAAAATCATTTTATTATGCGTTTCCATCATTATAATCCTATAAATATCTCAAAGCAGTTTCAGAAGTTTGCGGATGAGGTGATTCCTTATCAGGCTAGGGAGGGCTTTGCCTGGAAAGAACATCCGATGTTCATTACACAGGATGAGATTGATGCTTATCTTGCAGGAGGTGGAGCGTATTCGCAGGGCAGGCTTAGGACGTATTCCTTTTATCTGCTGCATGAAGATGAAAGATCGAGGACAGGTTTTATCAAGGAACAGTATGGGATCGGTGGAAGCAGTCACGCACTGTCTGGTGCCGATGATTCACACGCAAACTATGATGGAAAAGGATTGTTTCTTGCAAGAGGTGCTTATGGGAATCCATATACGTCAATTTTATTATCCTGGAATAAAGTTGCAAACAGAGTAGATTATCTGATAAAGAATGACCAGTTCCTGCAGGCAGAAGATTATGCTCGTATGCCGGAATATGAACGGGAGCAGATGGCGAATAAGGTACTCCGCTTTTATGACCGTCTTCCGGAAGAGATAGACAGACCATTTACGGATGATTTCTTCTGGGAAAAACCAGGAAAAGAAATGGTGTCAGTTTTAGAGAATCCAGAGCAGACAGAAGAACTGTTACAGAAGATGGATGCAGCATTGGCAGCTCTTCCATTGGATTTTGAAGCGTATGGGACAAATTACCAGCAGAAAACAGAACTTCTTTCAGAACTTCACCAGTATGCAGAAGGAACCTATACGATTTTCCCGACACCGGAAGCAGAACCGTCTTTTGCGGAACCATCCGGACACCAGATGACCATGTTTGATTTCTTGGATACGAAGGCAGTGGCAGAACCGACCGTAGTAGATATGTCAGATGTGGAGGAAATAGAAGAGGAAGAGGTTACTGCCAGAGAAGATATTCTGGAAAATCAGAAACAGGAAACAACGAAAGATTCTGGGGAGCGGGAAGCAACTGAATCAGAAGAAAAGATAACAGCTAAAACAGCAGAAGAACTGGCAGAGTCCTGGGATGAAGGTGTTTTTGAATATCTGGGGTATCATTTTGAAGCAGTAGGGGTATTGCCGGAAGGAATAGAAGGAAAAGATTTGGTTGCACAGACCCGTTCCAATACAGAACTGCATTTATCAACCTATCATACAGAAGATTTCCCAAAGTATTCTTATGATGATTTTTATGCAGTCAGCAATGCACCAACTGCCGATGTGTTCCGGTGTCTGGAAACCGGACGCAATTATATTCCCGGAGAAAATGAACTGTTTGGATATGAGGGAGAATTCCAGCCATATTTAAAACCGGAAGTAGAAAAGATTGTAACAAAACCACACAACTTCCATATCCGGGATAATGACCTTGGTGCAGGCGGACCTAAAGCAAAGTATAAGGCAAATATGGAAGCCATCCATTTGTTACAGACTTTGGAGAAAGAAGAGCGTCTGGCAACACCTGAAGAGCAGGAAATCTTATCCCGTTATGTTGGCTGGGGTGGTATCCCACAGGCATTTGAGGAGAGTAACAGCAGTTGGGCAAATGAGTATCTGGAATTAAAGAATACTTTATCGCCAGAAGAATACAGTGCAGCAAGGGCATCGACCTTAAATGCTTTTTATACATCCCCGATCGTGATCCGAAGTATGTATGAAGCATTGGAAAACATGGGACTGAAACAGGGAAATATCCTGGAGCCGTCCTGTGGTGTCGGTAACTTTATGGGACTGATCCCGGAGAGTATGAGCAAAGCCAATATGTATGGTGTGGAACTTGACCCGGTTTCGGGCAGGATCGCAAAACAGCTTTACCAGAAAAACAAGATTGCCGTGCAGGGATTTGAGGAAACCAGTTATCCGGACAGCTTTTTTGACTGTGTGATAGGCAATGTTCCGTTTGGAGCGTATCAGGTCAGTGACCGCAGATATGACCGGCATCATTTTATGATCCATGATTATTTTATTGCAAAATCCCTTGATCTGGTGCGTCCCGGTGGCGTAGTGGCTGTGGTAACTTCCAGTGGAACGATGGATAAGCAGAATCCGGCAGTGAGACAGTATATCGCAAACCGGGCAGAACTGCTTGGAGCCATCCGATTACCGAATAATGCGTTCCAGAGAAATGCCAATACCAGCGTTGTTTCTGATATTCTGTTTTTCCAGAAAAGAGACAGGGCATCCATTGAGGAACCGGAATGGTTAAATTTAAAGGAAATGCCGGAAGGCTATTCAGTCAATGCTTATTTTGCAGAGCATCCGGAAATGGTGCTTGGTGAATTTACCACAGAAAGCACTCAGTATGGAAAGTAGGAAGTGACTGTAAAACCAAAAGAAGGCGTTACCTTAGAAGAACAGTTAAAAGAAGCTATCAGGAATATCCATGGCATGATCACGGAACTGGAACTTTCGGATACAGAGCTGGAGGAGGATGTTGTCTCTATCCCGGCAGACCCGGATGTAAAGAATTTCAGTTTTACCGTAGTGAATGAGGAAGTCTATTACCGGGAAAATTCTGTGATGAACCGCATGGAGCTTCCAGCAATAACAGCGGAACGTGTCAAAGGGATGGTGAAGATCCGTGATGTTACGAATGAACTGATCCAGTGTCAGATGGAAGAGGGAAGCGATGAGCAGATCACAAAGCTGCAGGAAAAACTCAATGAAGAATACGATACCTTTACAGCAAAATATGGTCTTATCAGCAGCAATGCCAATAAGAGGGCATTTAGCCAGGACAGCAGCTATTGTCTTTTGACTTCTCTGGAATTTCTGGATGATAAGGGAGAACTGAAACGGAAAGCGGATATTTTTACCAAAAGGACAATCCGCAGGGCAGAAACGGTAACTTCCGTGGATACTGCCAGTGAAGCACTTGCGGTTTCCATTGGTGAGAGGGCAGGCGTTGACCTTTCCTATATGGCACAGCTTTCCGGGAAAACAGAAGCAGAACTTACCGAAGAACTGGCAGGGGTGATCTTTAAGAATCCGATCAGTGAAAAATGGGAGCCGTCGGACGAATATCTTTCTGGAAATGTGAGGGAGAAACTGCAGATCGCAAAACAGTTTGCAGAAGATCATCCGGAATATCAGGTGAACGTGCAGTATTTGGAGCAGGTACAGCCAAAAGATCTGGATGCGTCAGAGATTGAGGCAAGACTTGGGGCAACCTGGATCTCCGAGGATTACATTACAAGGTTCATGGCAGAGACATTTCATACACCAAGATATTATGTAGGGAGCAAGGTCAAAGTCCAGTATGCCGAAGTGACCGGACAATGGAATGTTATGGGAAAGAATGTGGACAGCTACGGAAATGCCCTTGTCACTTCCACTTATGGAACACAGAGAGCCAATGCCTACCGTCTTTTGGAAGATGCCTTAAACCTTAGAGATACCAAGATTTATGACACGGTACAGGATGCCGAGGGGGAACACCGGGAATTAAACCGGAAGGAAACAATGCTGGCACAGCAGAAGCAGGAGCTGATCAAAGAGGAATTTAAAGAGTGGATATTTAAAGACCTGCACCGACGGGAAGATCTCTGTAAGATTTATAATGAACGATTTAACAGCATCCGTCCACGGGAATATGATGGAAGCCATATTCAGTTTGTCGGCATGAATCCGGAGATCACCCTGATGCCGCACCAGAAAAACGCAGTGGCTCATGTGCTGTATGGAAATAACACCCTTCTGGCTCATTGCGTAGGAGCAGGGAAGACGTTCCAGATGATCGCAGCCGGTATGGAATCAAAACGGCTGGGACTCTCACAGAAGAATCTTTATGTCGTGCCAAACCATCTGACAGAACAGTGGGGCAGTGATTTCCTACGTCTCTATCCGGGAGCAAATATTCTGGTGGCAACAAAGAAGGACTTTGAGCCGGCAAACCGAAAACGTTTCTGTTCCCGTATTGCGACAGGAGATTATGATGCCGTGATCATTGGACATACACAGTTTGAGAAAATCCCCCTTTCAAGGGAACGGCAGATTGCCATGCTGGAAGATCAGATCGCAGATATTACGTTTTCCATTGAAGAAGCGGCACATCAGGCAGGACAGAATTATACCATCAAGCAGTTGGAAAAAACAAAGAAGAGTCTGCAGGCGAGGATGAAGAAACTCAATGACCAGACCAGAAAGGATGATGTAGTAACTTTTGAGCAGTTGGGCGTAGACCGGCTGTTTGTGGATGAAAGTCATAGTTTTAAGAACCTTTTTTTGTATACAAAAATGCGGAATGTGGCGGGTATCTCACAGACGGATGCACAGAAAAGTTCGGATATGTTTATGAAATGCCGGTACATGGATGAACTGACCGGCGGCAGAGGGATCACCTTTGCTACAGGTACTCCCGTATCGAACAGTATGACGGAGCTTTACACTATCATGCGTTATCTCCAGTATGACACACTCATGCGTATGGGTATGGGACACTTTGATTCCTGGGCGGCAACGTTCGGGGAGACAGTAACCGCAATCGAATTATCACCGGAAGGAACGGGCTATCGTGCGAAAACACGATTTGCCCGTTTTTTCAATCTTCCGGAGCTGATATCCATTTTTAAGGAAGCTGCGGATATTCAGACTTCGGATATGCTGAATCTTCCTGTACCGGAAGCAGAGTTTATCAATGAGGTCTTGAAGCCAAGTGAAGAACAGCAGGAAATGGTCAGTGCTTTTTCAGAACGTGCCGAAAGTGTAAGAGGCGGTCTTGTGAATCCGACAGAGGATAACATGCTCAAGATTACCAATGACGGAAGAAAATGTGCCCTTGACCAGAGATTATTGAATGAGCTTCTTCCGGATGCAGAAAAAAGCAAGGTCAATACCTGTGTGGAAAATGCTTTTCAGGTATGGGAGGAAGGAAAAGCAGACCGGACAACCCAGCTGATCTTCTGTGATTTATCTACACCAAAAGGAGACGGGACATTCAATGTATATGATGATGTCCGAAACAAACTGGCTGCCAGAGGAATCCCGAAAGAAGAGATTGCTTTTATCCATGAATATAACACGGAGGCAAAGAAAGCGGAACTGTTTGCAAAGGTACGGGCCGGACAGGTGAGAATCCTCATGGGTTCCACTCCAAAACTCGGTGCTGGTACCAACGTACAGGACAGGCTCATTGCTCTCCATCACCTCGACTGTCCGTGGAAGCCGTCTGATCTGGAACAGCAGGAAGGACGTATCTTAAGACAGGGAAACCAGAATGACAAAGTAAAGATATTCCGGTATGTGACGGAGAACACTTTTGATGCGTATATGTGG
>JAXEUE010000132.1:0-12214 GCA_034115005.1 Blautia sp. | reverse complement strand
TAAAGTACAGGTATAGTTGATCATGGCTGATAAGAGAGATTATTATGAAGTTTTAGGCGTGGACAGAAACGCTGATGACGCAACACTTAAAAAAGCATATCGTAAGCTGGCCAAGAAATATCACCCGGATGTGAATCCGGGTGATAAAGAAGCCGAAGCAAAATTTAAAGAAGCAACAGAAGCTTATACTGTATTAAGTGATCCTGACAAGAGGAGACAGTACGATCAGTTTGGGCATGCAGCTTTTGAGAATGGTGGTTCCGGCGGCTTCGATTTTAACAGTGCTGATATGGGTGATATTTTCAGCGATATTTTCGGCGATTTATTTGGCGGAGGAAGAAGCAGACGTGCCAGCAATGCACCCATGAAGGGAGCAAACCTTCGTGCACGTGTAAATATTACTTTTGAAGAAGCTGTCTTTGGCTGTGAAAAAGAACTGGAGATCGTTCTCAAGGATGAATGTACATCCTGCCATGGTACAGGAGCCAAACCGGGTACTTCTCCTGTTACCTGTCCGAAATGTAACGGAGCAGGTCAGGTTGTATATACACAACAGTCTATGTTTGGGATGGTGCGTAATGTGCAGACTTGTCCCGATTGTCATGGAACAGGTCAGATAATAAAGGATAAATGTACATCCTGCAGGGGAACCGGATATACATCCTCCAGAAAAAAGATCCAGGTATCTGTACCTGCCGGTATTGATAATGGACAGAGTATCCGTATCCGTGAAAAGGGTGAACCGGGAACAAACGGAGGCCCAAGAGGAGATCTTCTTGTTGAAGTGAATGTTGGCCGTCATCCTATTTTCCAGAGAGAAGATATGAATATCTTCTCAACTGCACCGATTACTTATGCACAGGCCGCATTAGGCGGTACTGTCCGGATCAATACAGTTGACGGAGAGATTGTTTATGAGATTAAGCCGGGAACTCAGACGGATACAAGAATCCGTCTCAAGGGAAAAGGCGTTCCTTCTTTGAGAAACAAGAATATCCGTGGTGATCATTATGTCACACTGGTGGTGCAGGTTCCCACGAATCTCAGTGAGGAGGCAAAGGAAGCCTTGATCAGATTTGATGAAGCTTGTGGCAACCGGCCTTCCGAAGATAAATCAGACGGTACCGAAAAGAAGAAAAAGAGCTTTATGGATAAACTGAAGGAAACTTTTGAAGATTAAAAAATTTAAAGAAAAGAGGTTTTTCCTCTTTTCTTTTTTTGTGTGGTCGTGTATATTGAAAGGTGCGGTATAATAAGAAATGAAAATTGGAGACATGATATGAAATGGAATCGTTTTACTCTTAAGACAAAAACAGAAGCAGAGGATGCTGTAATATGTACTCTGGCAGATGTGGGAATAGAAGGCGTGGAGATTGAGGATAAGAAGCCTCTGACAGAAGAGGATAAAGCTCAGATGTTTGTGGACATTATGCCTGATGGTCCTGCAGATGATGGGATTGCATATCTTAATTTTTATCTTGATGAAGATGCAGACAAAGAAGATATTCTGAAAAAAGTTTATGCTGCACTGGATGAACTTAAAGAGTATATGGATATCGGAGAAGGAACTATAGAAGAATCCCAGACAGAGGATAAAGACTGGATCAATAACTGGAAACAGTACTTCCATCAGTTTTATGTTGATGACATACTGATTGTTCCTTCCTGGGAAGAAGTAAAAGCAGAGGATCAGGATAAAATGATACTTCATATTGATCCGGGAACTGCTTTTGGAACAGGGATGCACGAAACTACACAGCTTGTAATCCGACAGCTGAAAAAATACGTTACTCCGGATACAGAGATGCTTGATGTTGGTACAGGAAGCGGTATTCTTGGAATTGTTGCCCTGAAACTGGGAGCAAAGCATGTACTTGGTACGGATCTTGATCCCTGTGCAGTTCCTGCAGTTGCTGAAAATAAAGAAGCCAATCATATTAAGGATGAAACCTTTGATATGATGATTGGAAACATTATTGATGATAAAGAAGTGCAGGATAAGGCAGGATATGAAAAATATGATATCGTAACAGCTAATATTCTGGCCGATGTACTGGTTCCTCTTACGCCTGTTGTAATACATCAGATGAAAAAGGGTGCATATTATATTACCTCCGGTATCCTGGATGTAAAAGAAAATACTGTGAAACAGGCTGTTGAAGCAGCGGGACTTACTGTTGTGGAAGTAACACATCAGGGTGAATGGGTTGCCATTACTGCAAGAAAGGATTCATGATATGCAGCGCTTTTTTGTGAAACCATATCAGGTAGAGGAAGAAAAACATTGTATTCATATTACGGGGACGGATGTAAATCATATAAGAAATGTGCTTCGGATGAAACCTGGAGATGAAATCTGGGTCAGTGCCGGGGGAAAGAAAGAATATCACTGTCAGATTGAAAGCATAGATGGTGAAATTCTGCTTCATATCTTATATGCACAGGAACCGGAATATGAGCTTCAAAACAGAATCTATCTTTTTCAGGGGCTTCCTAAAGCGGATAAAATGGAACTGATCATTCAGAAGGCGGTAGAACTTGGAGTTTTTTCAGTGATTCCTGTGCAGACTAAAAGATCAGTTGTCAAATTGGATGCAGGAAAAGCCCGGAAAAAAGTGGCAAGATGGCAGCAGATCGCAGAGAGTGCAGCAAAACAGTCCAGAAGAATGTTGATTCCGGAAATACATGAAGTGATGGATTTTGAACAGGCACTTGAATTTTCCCGTCAGCTGGATGTCTGTCTCATGCCTTATGAGCTTGCACATGGGATGCAGGAAACCAGGGAAATCCTGGGCAGGATTACCCGTGGTCAGTCTGTAGGAATCTTTATCGGACCTGAGGGAGGATTCGAAGAGAGTGAGGTAGAGAAGGCTGTAAATGCAGAAACTCATATCATTACTCTTGGAAAACGTATTCTTCGTACTGAGACAGCCGGGATCGTGCTGTTGTCTGTTCTTATGTTTCAGCTGGAAAGCGAGTAGAAAATATAATACTCAGAACTGATTTTCAGGAGGAAAAATGGAAGTATATTTCGATAATTCAGCAACAACCCGTTGCTATGAGGAAGTCAGGGATATTGTAATAAAAACTATGATGGAGGATTTTGGAAATCCGTCTGCTATGCACCGTAAAGGTATTGAGGCAGAGAGATATGTGAGGAAATCCGCAGAAATTCTGGCAGGAATTCTGAAAGTAAGTGAAAAGGAAATACTTTTTACCTCAGGTGGTACAGAATCGAATAATCTGGCTCTGATTGGTTCCGCTATGGCTAACAGGAGAAAAGGCAATCATATCATAACAACTGCTGTAGAGCATGCTGCAGTCAGCCAGCCCATTGCTTTCCTTAAAGAGCAGGGATTTGATGTGACTGTGATTCCCGTGGACAGTCATGGAGTAGTCAGGACGGATATTCTGGAGGATGCATTAAGACCTGATACCATACTGGTGTCAACTATGATGGTAAATAATGAGACGGGCGCTGTTATGCCTGTTGAGAAAATCGGTTCTCTGATCAGAGAGAAATGTCCCAACGCACTTTACCATGTGGATGCTATTCAGGGATTTGGAAAATTCCGAATTTATCCGAAGAAATGGGGAATTCATCTTCTGTCCGTAAGCAGTCACAAGATTCATGGACCCAAAGGTGTTGGATTTCTTTATATAGACAGTAAAGCAAAGGTTCAGCCATTGATTTTGGGAGGCGGACAACAGAATGGAATGCGTTCTGGGACAGATAATGTGCCTGGAATTGCCGGACTTGGTGTTGCCGCACAGAAGGTATATAAATATCTTGACCAGAATGTGGAACATCTGTATGAACTAAAAGAAAGGATGGCTGACGGACTGAACCACTTAGATAATGTGGTAATTAATGGATTGCCTTTAAGGGAGGGCGCGCCCCAGATTCTGAGTGTCAGTTTCCTGGGAGTAAGGAGTGAGGTTCTGCTTCATACCCTGGAAGAGAAACAGATCTATATTTCTGCAGGCAGTGCCTGCTCCAGTCACAGGAGAAAACCCAGCAGTACGCTGTCCGCTATGGGAATGAAAGCATCACAGATAGAAAATACTGTGCGGATAAGTTTTTCAGAAGAAAATACCTTTGAAGAGGTAGATTACTGTCTTCAGGTTTTAAAGGAAATCCTTCCTGTTCTGAGAAAATATGCACGACGATGATAATGTAAAGGAGGAAAGCATGATATTTCACGCATTTTTGATCAAATATGCAGAAATTGCCACGAAAGGAAAGAACAGATTCCTTTTTGAAGATGCTCTTGTGAAGCAGATAGGAATTGCTCTTTCAAAAGTGGAAGGAGAATTTCAGGTAAAAAAAGAACAGGGAAGAATATATGTATTCTGTCCGGAACAATATGATTATGAAGAGACTGTGGAAGCACTTCAGAGAGTATTTGGAATTGTGGGCATCTGTCCGGTTGTCATATTTGAGGATCTTGGTTTCGAGCAGATGGCAAAGGATGTAGTTTCCTATATGAAAAACTGCCACCCTGGTTTTAATGGAAGCTTTAAAGTATATACCAGAAGAGCAAAAAAAACATATCCGATTCCATCCATGGAGGTAAGTGCAGAACTGGGCGGACGTATCCTGGATGAATTCCCGGATGCAAGTGTGGATGTGCATAATCCGGATCTTACTCTTTCCGTGGAGATCAGGGAAAGGATATATGTTTATTCTCAGACCATTAAGGGTGCCGGTGGAATGCCCATCGGAACGAATGGAAAAGCCATGCTTTTACTCTCCGGCGGTATCGACAGTCCGGTTGCCGGATATATGATTGCCAAAAGAGGGGTAAAAATAGATGCAGTCTATTTTCATGCTCCGCCCTATACCAGTGAGCGTGCCAAACAGAAAGTAATAGATCTGGCAAAGATCGTTGCGGAATACAGTGGACCTATCCGTCTTCATGTGGTGAATTTTACAGATATTCAGCTTTATATTTATGATAAATGTCCTCATGATGAACTGACCATCATTATGCGCCGTTACATGATGCGTATTGCTGAATATTTTGCAAGACAAAATGGTTGTCTGGGTCTGATCACAGGAGAAAGCATCGGACAGGTAGCCAGCCAGACTATGCAAAGCCTTGCAGCAACCAATGAAGTATGTACTCTTCCGGTTTACAGACCTCTTATTGGTTTTGACAAACAGGAAATCGTGGAAATCTCATGGAAAATCGGTACTTATGATACATCTATTCAGCCCTTTGAGGACTGCTGCACGATTTTTGTGGCGAAACATCCTGTCACAAAGCCTAATCTCAATGTGATACACGGATCAGAAACAAAACTGGAAGAAAAAATTGACGAATTGATGAAGACTGCACTGGAAACAACAGAAATTATAGATATTGAATAAAAAAAGAGGAACTGTCAATCAGTTCCTCTGTAAGATACCTGCTAAATTATTCGGTGACGTATTTATCTACAACTGCCATAACATTGTCAAGAGTAGAACCATCAGCATGAATGTTCAGGTCGATTGGCTTAGACAGGTCAAGACTGAAAATTCCCATGATGGATTTTGCGTCAATTACATATCTTCCGGACACCAGATCGAAATCGCAGTCGAATTTACTGATTTCATTAACGAATGCTTTCACTTTATCGATAGAGTTCAGAGAAATTTTAACTGTTTTCATTATGAAACCCTCCCTTAATTATAATATTGCTGAATTCTGTTTTCTTCAGCTTACATTTTTCATCTTACCTGTCCTATTGTGAAAAGTCAAGGTGAAAAGGGATAAAATTTCCTGAAAAAATTAGTTAAAATGTATAAAATTTGCATATAATTCTGTTTTAGGAGGGAAAAATGAAAAAAAAAGTGGCACTTCACAATTTAGGCTGTAAGGTAAATGCGTATGAAGTAGAGGCCATGCAGCAGCTTCTAGAATCAGCAGGATATGAAATTGTTCCTTTTGAGCCAGGGGCTGATATATATCTGATCAATACATGTACGGTAACCAATATTGCGGACCGGAAATCAAGACAGATGCTTCATAAGGCGAAAAAAATGAATCCGAATGCAGTTGTGATAGCAACAGGCTGCTATGCACAGACTGATGAGGGAAAGCTGGATCAGGATGAGTCCGTAGATCTGATTATTGGAAATAATCAGAAGAAAGATATCGTAAAAATTCTGGAAGAATATGAACAGCATCACAGAAAGCAAAAGAGTGTGATAAGAATAAGCGGTGAAAAAAAATATGAAGAGCTTGCTATCAGCAGAACAGCGGAACATGTACGTGCCTATATCAAAGTTCAGGATGGATGCAACCAGTTCTGTACGTACTGTATTATTCCTTATGCCAGAGGAAGAGTGAGAAGCCGCAGAATATCACAGGTTTTGGAAGAAGTCAGAAATCTTGCACAAAAAGGATATAAAGAGGTGGTTCTCACCGGAATTCATTTGAGTTCCTATGGGGTGGATTTTCCTGAGGAAGAACGGCAAACACTTTTATCTCTTATACAGGCAATTCATGAAATAAAGGGAATTGAAAGGATTCGCCTGGGCTCTCTTGAGCCTGGAATTATTACAGAGGAATTTGCAGAAAAAATTTCCCGGTTACCAAAAATGTGCCCTCATTTCCATCTGTCTCTTCAAAGTGGATGCGATAAAACTTTGAAAAATATGAATCGGAGATATACCAGCGACGAATATGCAGAAAAATGTGCTCTATTGCGAAAATATTTTCACAATCCTGCACTCACTACAGATGTTATTGTTGGTTTCCCAATGGAAACAGAAGAGGATTTCAGGGAATCCTATAATTTTGTGGATAATATTCATTTTTACGAAACCCATATTTTTAAATATTCCAGACGTCATGGTACAAAAGCTGCTACAATGGGAGGACAGCTTACGGAGGCAAAAAAAGCTGAACGAAGTGATAAAATGCTGGAATTAAATGAAAAGCATGCAAAAGAATATGAACAGTCTATGCTTGGTCAGGTTCTTAAGGTCCTTTTGGAAGAAGAAACAGAAATCAACGGTCAAAAATGGTATGTGGGACATAGTATGGAATATATAAAAACAGCCGTGAAAAAAAATAATGAATATAAAATCAATGATATTGTGCAGGTTAAAGTGTGTGATTTCCTTGAAGAACATATGCTTACCGGTCAGGTTCTGAAAGCCTGGTGAAAAATTTGCGGTTGCACAATAGGACGAACTATATTAAAATAATAGAGAGAGTATCGGCGGTCGAAGAGAAACGACTGTAATAAAATATAAGGACGTGAGAAAATGGCAGAGAATAATCTGGGAAATACCCAATATTTCAGAAAAAAACCTGATCAGGAGCTTCAGGTAAAGGAAGTCCTGGAACTGGTTTATAATGCAATGAATGAGAAAGGATATAATCCGGTTAATCAGATCGTAGGTTATATTATGTCCGGAGATCCTACTTATATCACCAGTCATAAAGGTGCAAGAAGCATGATCATGAAAGTAGAACGTGATGAACTGGTAGAAGAACTTTTAAACGAGTATATTAAGAACAGATCCTGGGAATGCTGACATGAGGATTCTTGGACTGGATTACGGATCGAAAACAGTAGGAGTGGCAGTCAGTGATCCTCTTGGACTGACAGCTCAGGGAATTGAAACTATCTGGCGTAAAAAAGAAAACATGCTGCGCCGGACTCTTGCACGTATTGAGGAAATAATTTCGGAATATCATGTGGAACGGATTGTGCTTGGATTACCGAAAAATATGAATAATACTCTGGGAGAACGGGCAGAGAAATCTCTGGAATTTAAGGAAATGCTGGAGAAACGTACAGGACTGCCTGTGATAATGTGGGATGAGAGGCTTACAACTGTGGAAGCTAACCGTACCTTGATGGAGGCAAGTGTACGCAGAGAGAACCGTAAGAAATATCTGGATCAGCTGGCTGCAGTACTCATTTTACAGGGGTACCTTGATTCCCTGACGCATTAGGAGAGATTAATGTTATGGAAAAAATTAAGTTTCAGATGGAAGACGGATCAGATGTGGAATTTTATGTAGAAGAGCAGACAAGAATCGGAGGAGTTACCTATCTGCTTGTTTCTGATTCTTTCGGTGAAGAGGCAACGGCCTATATTCTGAAAGACCTGTCAGAAGATGACAGCAAGGAAGCCTGCTATGAAATGGTTCAGGATGATGATGAATTGCAGGCTGTTTTTAAAGTATTTGAACAAATGTTGGACGATGTAGATCTTGAGATGTAAACAGACGAAGCACATGGAGGTGCAATTGCTTGAAAAACGAGAATAATGAATATAATAATGAAAAATGGGAAGGCCAGACTGACAGGGGCGTGAAAAGACAGTATAACAGACCGAAAAATTATAAAACAAAAACACAATACAGAAATACCTCTGGTAAATATATAACACAGGATAAAGAAAAGACCACAAAGCCTGTTCCATTTAAGAATCCTGTTAAGAATACAGTGCGTAAACCCAAAAAATCCACATCTAAATTAAAAATAATTCCTCTTGGAGGCCTGGAACAGATCGGTATGAATATTACGGCTTTTGAATATGAGGACAGCATTGTTGTGGTTGACTGCGGACTTGCATTCCCTGAAGATGATATGCTGGGCATTGACCTTGTTATTCCTGATGTTACTTATCTTAAGGAAAATATTTCCAAGGTAAAAGGATTTGTGATCACACATGGACATGAGGATCATATCGGGGCTCTTCCATATGTTCTGAAAGATGTAAATGTGCCTGTTTATTCAACTAAACTTACCATTGCATTAATTGCCAATAAATTAAAAGAGCATAATATGACCCGTACTGCCAAGCTGAAAGAAGTAAAACATGGGCAGGTGATCAACCTGGGAGATTTTTCCATCGAATTTATAAAGACAAACCACAGTATTCAGGATGCCTCCGCTCTGGCAATTTATTCGCCGGCAGGTATTGTGGTTCATACAGGAGACTTTAAGGTGGATTACACGCCTGTATTTGGAGATGCCATTGATCTTCAGCGCTTCGCTGAGATTGGCAAAAAAGGCGTTCTTGCTCTGATGTGTGACAGCACCAATGCAGAGAGAAGTGGCTTTACCATGTCAGAACGTACAGTGGGCCGGGTGTTTGATAATCTTTTTAATGAATATAAATCTAACAGGATCATAATTGCCACATTTGCCTCAAATGTGGATCGTGTTCAGCAGATCATAAATACCGCATACCGGTTTGGAAGGAAAGTGGCAGTGGAAGGACGCAGTATGGTAAATGTGATCACTACTGCAGCGGAGCTTGGATATCTGCGCATTCCAGATCAGACGCTTATTGAAATCGACCAGGTGAAAAACTATCCGGATGAGCAGGTGGTTCTGATCACTACCGGAAGTCAGGGAGAATCTATGGCAGCTCTCTCACGTATGGCTGCCAATATTCACAAGAAGATTGTGATTAAGCCAAACGACACCATTATCTTCAGTTCCAATCCTATTCCCGGAAATGAGAAAGCAGTTTCAAAGGTTATCAACGAGCTTTCTATGAAAGGAGCCAAGGTTATTTTCCAGGATGTGCATGTTTCCGGACATGCCTGTCAGGAAGAGATTAAACTGATCTATTCTCTTGTGCGTCCTAAATATGCCATACCTGTACACGGAGAATACCGTCATCTTACAGCACAGAAGAATGTGGTGGAAGAACTGGGAATCCCAAAAGAGAATATTTTTGTTCTGGCATCCGGCAATGTACTTGAACTTGACGGGCAGAGTGCTCAGATCACTGGTTCCGTTCACACAGGAGCTATCCTTGTGGATGGTCTTGGTGTAGGTGACGTGGGAAATATCGTGCTTCGTGACCGTCAGCATCTGGCAGAAGACGGAATTATGATCGTGGTAGTGACTCTGGAGCGGCACAGTAATGTGATCCTTGCGGGACCTGATATTGTTTCCAGAGGATTTGTATATGTGAGAGAATCCGAAGACCTTATGGAGAATGCCAGGGAAGTTGTGGAAAATGCATTGGATTCCTGCCTGGACCGTAATATTACAGACTGGGGTAAGATCAAGAATGTTGTAAAGGATGCACTCAGTGATTTCCTCTGGAAACGTACAAAGAGGAATCCTATGATTCTGCCTATTATTATGGAGGCATAAGACGAATGGAAGAAAATGCAATTGATGAGAATATAAACAGTCTTCTGGACGCGATTCGGGAAAGCAGTATATATAAGGAATACAGAAAACACGAAGAAACCATTAAAGGTAATCCGGAACTGAAAAAAAGAGTGGATATTTTCCGTGGAGAGAACTATCGGATCCAGAATGAATGCGAGAAAGATGAGCTCTTTGACGTTATGGAAAAGATGGAAAAAGAATATCAGACTCTACGGGAATGTCCGGAAGTAAATGAATATCTGGATGCGGAGCTTGCCCTTTGCAGGATGCTTCAGAAAATCTGTGAAAAACTGATGGATGGCATTGAAATAAGCATTCCAGGTACATTATAACAGAAAGGAAGACAGGTATGAGTGAGATCAGAGAGCGGGCAGAGGCAGCAGGTGTTGTTGTTGCAAGCGGATTTTTCCGGATTGCATTTTATGTCTGCATAGTGGTGCTGCTTTTCTGGGTTGGCAAGTCTGCATATCATTTTGGATATGAAGTGTTCAACCAGCAGGCGGTAAGCCCGGGGGAGGGGCAGGAAGTGACTGTTGTGATCAATGAGGATGCTTCTCTTTATAATATTTCAAAAACCCTTGAAAAGAAAGGGCTTGTAAAAGATGCACTGGTGTTTTTTGTACAGGAGAGACTTTCCAATTACCATGGTAAATTACAGCCAGGAACTTATCTTCTAAGTACTGCTTACACTCCCAACCGTATTATGGGCATTCTGGCAGGAGATAAGGAACAGGAAGGGGCAAGTGCCTCGTGATCGTAAATGAACGGATGCGTACCTACATCAATTCTCTTGATATGGGAAATACACCATTTCTGGAGAAACTGGAAGAGTATGCCATCAGGGAGAGAGTGCCTGTCATAAGAAGAGAAATGCAGAGCTTTTTAAAAATGTTTCTGGCATTAAAACAGCCGGAGAGGATTCTTGAGGTGGGGACAGCCATTGGCTTCTCCACACTTCTTATGTGTGAATATGGCCCGAAGAATCTGGAAATTACAACGATAGAAAATTATGAAAAGAGAATTCCCATAGCCATGGACAATTTCCGAAAGGCAGGGCGGCAGGATCAGATTACCCTTCTTCAGGGAGATGCAGGAGAAGTCCTTGGAGAATTGAATGGAACTTTTGATATGATCTTTATGGATGCTGCCAAGGGTCAGTATATTCACTGGCTTGATGATGTTCTCAGGCTTATGAAAAAGGGAAGCGTGCTGATCTCCGATAATGTTCTGCAGGAAGGGGATATTATAGAATCTCATTATCTGGTGGAGAGAAGGAAAAGAACCATTTATAAACGAATGAGAGAGTATCTGTATGAGTTAAAACACAATCCTTCTCTGGTAACTTCCATTCTTCCTCTGGGAGACGGTGTGGCAGTCAGTGTGAAACAGGAGTGATTTATATATGAAAAAACCAGAATTACTTGTTCCGGCAAGCAGTCTTGAAGTTTTGAAGATTGCGGTCATGTTCGGAGCAGACGCTGTATATATTGGAGGAGAAGCCTTCGGGCTGAGAGCAAAGGCCAAGAATTTTTCTCATGAAGATATGAAAGAGGGAATCGCTTTTGCACATACACATGGAGTGAAGGTTTATGTGACAGTCAATATTCTGGCACATAACAATGATCTTTCAGGAGTAAAGGTATATCTTAAAGAGCTTAAGGAACTGAAGCCGGATGGTCTGATTATTGCAGATCCGGGTATTTTTATGTATGCCAGGGAAATCTGCCCGGAAATTGAACGCCATATCAGCACTCAGGCAAATAACACAAATTACGAAACCTTCAGATTCTGGTATAATATGGGCGCAAAAAGGGTGGTTACTGCCAGGGAGCTTTCTCTGGAAGAAATAAGAGAAATCCGGGCTCATATACCTGAGGATATGGAGATTGAAACTTTTGTACATGGTGCTATGTGTATTTCCTATTCCGGAAGATGCCTTCTCAGTAATTTTCTTGCAGGAAGAGATGCCAATCAGGGAGCATGTACCCATCCATGCCGTTGGAAATATTCTATCGTAGAAGAAAAACGGCCCGGAGAATATATGCCTGTATTTGAGAATGAAAGAGGC
>JAXEUE010000131.1:0-7246 GCA_034115005.1 Blautia sp. | reverse complement strand
AATACCAGGATTTTCCGCTTCCTGAACCTCCGATGATAAACTGTAAAGACATATAAGCCCTCCTTACTCCTAATCCATATACCACAAAAAGTATATCATAAAATTACAGGTTCTGTAATAGGATATACAAAACAAACCAGGAGGCACGTGTACCATGAGTTCAAAAACAAAGATCATAGTCTTACATATGAAAGAAGTGATATACACAGTTGTCTTTCTGCTCCTGGCCATCATTCTGGCCATTGTTCTCTTTTGCATGTTTGGCTCAGGCAAGCCGGCCAAAAAAGCTGCCAATGCCCAGCGTTATAAGCCAGGTGTTTACACTTCTTCCATTGATTTAAACAACAATACCTTTGACGTGGAAGTGACTGTAGATTCAGACAAGATCAGCTCCATACGGCTGGTTAACCTGAGTGAAAGCACCTCCGCCATGTTTCCTCTCATGGAACCGGCCCTGGAATCCCTTTCCAGCCAGATCTATTCCTCCCAGTCACTGGAAGGTATTCAGTATTCCGAAGACAGGAAATATACCTCCATGGTACTTCTTAATGCAATAAAATCGGCTCTAAAAAAAGCGGAGAACAATTGACATGTTCTCCGCCTTTTATTTTAAATTTCTATCTTTTCAAGCTGTTCCTGCCATATTTTCGCACTGGCATCACTTGGCATTCTTAAATCTCCTCTTGGAGAAACTGCCACGCTTCCCACTTTTGGTCCATCCGGCAGGCAGGAACGTTTAAACTGCTGAGCAAAAAAGCGTCTGTAAAATGTTTTCAGCCATTTGAGAATGGTATCTCTGGAATATATTCCTTCAAACGTATCGCAGGCGAGCCGGAAAATCTTATCCGGCTCAAAGCCTGCACGAAGCATATAATAAAGGTAAAAATCATGAAGTTCGTAGGGGCCTACCAGGTCCTCCGTCTTCTGGGCGATTTCTCCATCCATAGGAGGTAAAAGCTCCGGACTTACCGGTGTATCCAGAATGTCCAGAAGAACTTCTGTCAGCTTCTCATCCCCACAGGTATCTGCGTAATAGCGTACCAGATGACGCACAAGAGTCTTTGGGACGGAAGCATTTACTCCATACATGGACATATGATCTCCATTATAGGTAGCCCATCCCAGAGCCAGTTCTGACAGATCACCCGTTCCTACCAGAATAGAACCGTCCTGGTTTGCGCTGTCCATAAGAATCTGGGTTCTTTCTCTGGCCTGGCTGTTTTCATAGGTAACATCATGTACTGAAGGATCATGGCCGATATCCCGGAAATGAATATTTACCGCTTCTTTAATATTGATCTCACTTAAGGATGCTCCCAGACTCCTGCTTAATTTACAGGCATTCTGGTAAGTGCGGTCTGTAGTGCCAAAGCAGGGCATGGTAATACAATGGATATTACTCCTTGGCACACCTGAAAGATCAATGGCCCTTGCGATCACAAGAAGCGCCAGGGTGGAATCCAATCCTCCTGACAGACCCACTGTGGCTTTGTGACAATGAATATGATCCATACGTTTCTTAAGTCCCATAGCCTGGATGTTCAGTATTTCATCACATCTGTAATCTCTTTCTTCTTTTCTTGAAGGAACGAAAGGAAATCTTGGATATTTTCTTGTAAGTTTTGTCTCTTCTGTCTTCAGGTGAAAGGAAACCATAAAATGAGTATTCTCCATAGCAGCCTGATAAGTGGTAAGTCTTCTCCTTTCATCATTAAGCCTGTGAACATCAATTTCACTGGTTACTATTTCATTGTGAAAACGTTTTCCCTCTGCAAGGATCACGCCATTCTCCGCAATCATATTCTGTCCGCCAAACACAAGATCCTGAGTAGATTCTCCTTCCCCCGCATTGGCATATACATAACCGCATACAAGACGGGCAGACTGTCCGCATACAAGATCTCTTCTGTATGAATCTTTTCCTACCTTTTCATTGCTGGCAGAAAGATTTACAATAAGATTGGCTCCTGCCTGTGCATGACATACACTTGGAGGAAGTGTAACCCACAGATCTTCACATATCTCTGCAGCTGCAATAAGTTCCGGACATTCCTCGCATTTGAAGAGAAGATTGGGTCCAAAAGGAATCTTCTCCCCGTCTGCATCCAGATATTCCATACAGCCTGCTCCTGAATAAAAATGGCGCTGTTCATAAAATTCTCCGTAATTCGGAAGATAAGATTTGGGCACAAGTCCCAGAATCTTCCCATGATTGAGTACAGCTGCCACATTATACAGCTTGCTTTTATTTCTTACCGGAAGTCCCACAAAGATAAGGGCATCTGTATCCACAGTCTCACCGGCAATTCTTAAGAGGGTCTGCCAGGCACTGTCAAGAAGGCTTCTCTGCAGAAAAAGATCCTGACAGGTATACCCTGTAATACACAGTTCAGGAAAAACCATAACCTTAACATGTTCTTTTTCCATTTCCCGGATCAGTCTGAGAATCTCATTCCCGTTTGAGTTACAGTCAGCAACCGTTATGTCAGGTGTGGCCGCTGCTGTCTTGATAAAACCATGTTTCATCCCATTCCTCTTTCCTGTCCGCTGTTCCTGCGGACATATGGTTTCTTGTTTATTTGCATTTTCTCAGAATTTCTTTTAATTCCTCTACTGTAAACTGATAATTTGTATTGCAGAAATGACAGTTCAGTTCTATGGGTTTTCCCTCCTGTATCATCTCATTAAGTTCCTTACGTCCAATACTCATCAGGGCTTTTTCCACTCTTTCCTTACAGCAGTTACAGTAAAACTCTGCAGGAGTCTGTTCCGTAATCTCTACTTCAAATCCATCAAGGACTGTATGGAGAAGACTCTCCGGAGTATGTCCTTCCTCAAGAAGCGTTGTGACAGAGCTGATTTCCTGAACGTTTTTTTCCAGCCTGGAAATCGTGCTCTCCTCTGCAAAAGGCATAAGCTGTACAATAAATCCTCCCGCCTGACGTACCGTATTATCTCTGTTCATAAGTACTCCCAAGCCTACTGCTGAGGGAATCTGTTCACTGGCTGCAAAATAATAGGTCAGGTCTTCTGCGATCTCACCGGTTTGAAGTGAAACCTGACCACTATACGGTTCCTTCAGTCCCATATCTTTGATTACATTTAAAAATCCTGTTCCCACTGCTTTTGCCACATCCAGTTTCCCTTTACTGTTTGCAGGAATGCAGACATTGGGATTACCAACATATCCCTTCACCCTTCCTTTGGAATCAGCCGTCACAGTGATCCCTTTCAATGGGCCATCCGCTTTGATCTGAAGAGTCAGGATATCCTTCTCTCCTTTCATCATAACACCCATCATAGCTCCAGCTGTTAAAAGACGTCCCAGGGCTGCCGTGGCCACCGGACTTGTGTTATGATCTTGCCTTGCTGTTTCCACTGTCTGTGTTGTAACTGCAGCAAAGGCACGGATCTGGTCATTTGCCGCAATTGCTCTTATTATATAATCACTCATTGAAACTCTCCTGTTATGTGTACTGTAATTATTTTTTTTCGGGTATTCTTCCGTGATAATCATTCTCTGCACTTTTCCCATGTTCTCTGGCAATAAAAGTAAGACGTTCACTGTCTTTCTTGGGAGGATCACAGGTGTATGCGTCATAAACTGCTTCCAGAACCAAGCCGGAACTTTCTATCATACTTCTGATTTCTTCTATGGAATAAGCTCTCTGAACGTGCTCTTCCTCACATTTCTCATAAAGTCCATCCTCCCTGGGGAGGAAAAGTGAAAGTTCATAAATGTTGATTTCTGTGTCCGGATCATAGCTGTTCTCCCAGATAAAGCTTCCATCTTCCCTGTCTTCTGCTATGGTTCTGTCTCCGATCACATCTTTATATTTATAGACCGTATTCATGTCAAAAATAAAAAGGCCGCCAGGATCCAGATAATTATTCACAAGTGCAAAGATATACTTCAGATCTTCTTCCTCTGTAATATAATTCATACTGTCACAGACACTGATCACTCCTCGCACAGTTCCATACAATTCAAAATCCTGCATATCCTGCAGAAGATATAAAATATCATGACCGGACTGTGTTTTTTTCCTTACAGCTTCTGCCAGCATTTCTTCTGAATTATCAATTCCGATCATATCATAGCCCTGTGATGCAAGAAGTTCCGTCATAGTCCCTGTTCCGCATCCAAGTTCAAGGATAAGTCCATCTTTAATATTATTTTCAGCCAGAATGTTCTTAATATATTCTGCCCAGGCTTCGTAATTTATATTGTCCTGGAACATATCGTATACTCTGGCAAATTTCCCATAAGATTCCATGTTCTTTCCTCCGCTTTATGAAGTATCATATCATAAAAGATGGGAATCTGTAAATATAATATGGCGGCTGCCAGATAGCAGCCGCCCTTATTGATCTGACCGTCAGACCGATCATATAAAATTCAGATCACTGACGAGGCATATAACGAACGTAAGCAGGTTCTCCGTGATAATAATAATCTACACCGTTCTCATCATAAACGTCTTCACCCGTAACAAAACTATAGGTGTTTCCATCATCATCGCACCAGGTTCCGTCACCGTTTGGATAAATTACAAGCGGGTAGCCATCTGAATTACGGTAGATGGTTCTTGTCTGATTGGTATCATAATCCGGATCATCAGTTCCTACAGGAGTTCCATCCGCATAATATCCATTGGATGAACCATCATCATAACCTGCTGAGGAATCTGAAGAGCTGCCATCATAGCTGCTTCCGTCATAGCTTTCCCCGTCATAACTGCTTCCATCTGAAGATCCTCCTGAATAAGATCCGTCAGAAGTACCGCCATTAGAGGAAGTGCCACCGGAAGAGGTTCCATCTGAAGCTGTACTGCCTGTCGTGGTTTCACCTGCAGCAGCACCATTCTTGGAAGTAGTTCCTGATGCTGCGGTTCCTGCCGTACCGGCTTTCAGAACAGAATCTCCTGAAATCTTAAAGGAGTCTACAGCAGATTTGATCTTAGCCAGTGAATCCTGTGACTTCACGGAACCTGCCACACTGTAAAATTCTGACGTATTGTCCGTAATATATTTATTGACTACATAGTCATACTGGCTCTTATCATTGAGATAATGAACGGTATAGCTGTAAACACTTACACCGTTTGCATCTGATGATTTATAATCCTGAATTTCAAAATCAGTTCCTTCCACCAGATTATCTGCCTGTTCAAGAGCTGATGCAGTGTCCTGAGTATTTGGAACAACTGCAACAGACATGTCCTCGTCCCCTGTTCCATGAAGAATAAGCAACTTACCCTGCTCAGGAGATTCAAAGCTTAACATATCATCGGAATCTGATTTATTAGACCATGTTGCATCCGGAAGCTTGATGGAAACTGCCTTGTTCTTGGAAGTATAAGTTGTATTCTGAATATCCGCTGGAGCAACCGTTGGAGTTGCCTTAGGTTTCTTAGTTGGTTCAGGAGTCGGCGTATTCTGTACGACCACCTGATCCTCAGGATCATTCCCGCCAAAGCTGCATGCGGTCATTGTACCTGATAATACAACTGTCATCGCCAGAAGCATAAGTATTTTTTTATTTTTCATAATATCCTCCTTAGAATATAAAAGTTTCTTAAGAAATAGGTGAAAATAATGTCGTTTTTTTGTATCATTTTATATTTTACAATTTTATTAAATGAATGTCAATGTCAATTCCCTTGCTTAATATTAAATAACTGTGAAAATATTGTACCCACATCTTTTAAAAAAATACCTTTTAAGAGTTTCCTATTTGGCACACAGAAAGTTCGTGAAGGGCTCTGGTGGCAGCAATGTATCTTGCCTGACGTACGAGAGGTGTCTGATCCTCTTTGGGAAAAACAGCAAATACCTGATCAAATTCCAGGCCTTTTGCCAGATAAAATGTAGTTACGGACAGACCTTTACAAAAATTTGTACTGTTCCTGTCTATATAAGACAAACGTTGTTTCGCATCAAATCCCTTCTCTTCAAGACTTTCTTTCAGGATTGCCCAGGCTTTTTCTGCCTCTTTTTCTGTTCTTAGAATGACAGCAGCAGTTTCATACTGATTTTCTCCAAGTTTTAATTCCTGCTGCACATAAGCCATAGCCTGTTTCATATTGTCAAAATATTTTTCCTGTACAGGTAACCCGTGACGGTCAAAAAGTTCCATATCTGTTATTCCGGCCAGACGATTGGCATATGTGGCGATTTCCACTGTATTACGGTAGCTTTTGTTCATTACGATCTTCCGGATCTTTTTTCCGAAAATCTGTGGAAGAAATTCCATAACATCCTGCTTTCTGTCATCCATTGTCTGGGATTTATCACCCAGAATCGTCATGTGGCAGGAAAACATTTTGTGTATGATTTCATACTGAATTCTTGAATAATCCTGCATTTCATCCACTACAACATGTTTGATGGTGCCTGTAGTCTTTCTGTTCATAAGAATATATTTCAGATAGAGAACAGGATACACATCCTCGTACCGGAGTTTTCTTTTTTCAACAGGAACATCAGGAAGAACATCATAACCATTTTCTTCAAGAAAATCATTATAAAGCACATAAAGATCCCTGGTGGTATACATACTCATAAATTTCTCATGGATTATTTCTTTTTCCTCATCGGAAATATCCCTGTTCCATAAAGTTTCAACTTCATCTATGAAATACTCTTCCACTGCCTCCATTCTGGAAAGAAGAGGAATATCCTGAAACTTAAAGTAAAACAGATTTACAATCTCTGATTCTTCTTTCAGGAAGCCTTTATATTCCACATCACAGAAATCCATCAGTCTGTCTTCCAGTTCAAGGGCATAACGTTCCAGAAGGTCGACAAATCTGCCTGACTGTTTCTCTTCGGTGTATGAAGGCAAGGATGGAGCACTTAACCTTCGTTCAATTTCATCATACCTGTCCTCACAGTCAGAAACTGTATCCAGAAGTTCCCTGTAGGCAAAAAGGTCAAAGCTCATTTCTTTAATATTTTCTTCTCCCAATTCCGGAAGAATATGGGAAATATAGTCCGAAAACACGCTGTTCGGTGAAAAGACCAGTACATTGGAAGATTTCAGGTTCTGCCTGTCATGATAAAGAAGGTAGGCGATCCTGTGCAGTGCCACAGAGGTCTTTCCGCTTCCGGCTGCTCCCTGAACTACAAGAATCTTATCCCTGGTGTTGCGGATAATGGCATTCTGCTCTTTCTGGATGGTACGGATGATGTTTTTCAGCTGTACCTCACCATTACACCCCAGCTCTGCTTTCAGGATCTCATC
>JAXEUE010000130.1:0-6844 GCA_034115005.1 Blautia sp. | reverse complement strand
ACCGTATTTCTTCGCGTACTGGATATTTTCTTCTATGATTCTGTGAGTTACAAAAGGTCTGACAGAGTCATGGGTAACAATTATGGTATCCTCATCAAGCATTCCTTCTTTATCAATATAACGAATAGCATTCATAATCGTTTCATTTCTTGTATCTCCTCCTGAAAGTACAACCACCTGATCACAAGAGGAAGGAATATATTTTCGTATAATATCCTGAGTATAAGTTACCCAGGCTCTGGGGGAAAGCACCAGAATTTTATCAAATCCTGGGTGGACCGCAAACTTCTCTATAGTGTGAATGATTACCGGTTTTCATCCCAATTCAAGAAATTGTTTCGGTTTTTCCACATTGCCCATTCTGGAGCCAATACCTCCGGCCAGAATTACTCCGTATACACTGCTCATATCTGTGTCTCCTTCTTAATATAATTTATCACTCTTTCTGTGGAATGTCCGTCGCAGCTGTTCATATAAAGTTCCACAAACTGTTCCCGTTTTTTATGATGCTTATGTGCATCGCTTCCTGTTTTCTGTGGTCTATTATAGATTTTCTCCTGCTGATATGCAAGATATTCCTTATTTACTGCTTCAGGAAGATTCTTTTCATTCTTGACATGCAAACCCGGCATCCGGGAAAAATCCAGGTAAAATCCTCTCTTTTCCTTATATTCATCAAGATCCGGTACATACAGCACCAGAGGCTTATTAAACAACAGGTATTCAAAGATCAAAGAAGAATAATCTGCTATCAGAACATCGATCACAGGAAAAAGACACTCTGTTGTCAAAAGACAGTCTGTCTTTTTATATTTTTCATGCATATGTGGATGTACTCTGCTGATGACCATCCAGTCATCCCCCAGGCAGTTCTGAAGGCTTTGAAGATCCAGCTTGGGAATCCTGGGCTCTCCCGGATTTCCCCGGAAAGTAGGTGCCCACAGAGCAATCTTTTTACCTTTTGCCTGAGGGTAATTCCTGTAAAATTCCTGTATACACTTTTCTCTCCATTCATTCTTAAAATATACGTCCGTTCTGCATACTCCCACAGGCTGCACACAATTTAAAGGAAGCCTCATAGCAGAAGCAAAAGGCTGAACGCACTGAGCAGAGCTTACCGTAACAAGATCAATATTACGAAAGACATTTCCGTGATACTGTTTCGGAATATCATCTGTGGTATCATATCCGAATTTCTTCAGTGCACCACAGGCATGCCACAGCTGAATTACCTTTGTCTCTTTTCTTTTCCGACAGGAAGCCGAAGGAAGAAAATTATCGCAGAGTACCACACAGGAAGCCTGTGCATATAGTTTCATAAAATGCTGCATATGCCTGAGCACCTTGACAGGTGATGCTTTCTGATAATCAAGGTACATTTCCACGATCTGAATTTTTTCATCCTCTTCCCGGCTTTGTGCCAGTCCTTCATACAAAAGCTGCATATTTTCCGGCCGGCTGTCATGATGAGCATCAGCAAAAATAATAAGTCCCGGTATTACCGGCTTCCTTTTATACAGATCATACCATAGTGGAAGTAAACAGTTCTGGGCAAACATTTTAACATATTGTTTTAATGCCAATATAATACTTTTATTCATCTTTTTCTTCCTGATTATTTTATGATCAAATCTGATCAGACAGTATCTTTCTTATTGTCTCCTCTGCACACTCACCTGTTTCATATAAAAATTCCCTCATAAATGAGTTTTCTTTTTTATACGGCAGCTCCTCCAATTCCTCCAAAGACTTTAAATATATATCTGGATGATGTTTTGCAATGTATTGCTCAAAACAGTTATCATTATACTTCAGGCAATAAACCGGTTTTTTACAGGGAACAAAATAAGTCGCATAAATACTACTGTTAGTAACAAGAATATCAGAGAAATAGAGTAAATTTCTGGGTGGGTATATATGGTTAATATATCCGAAAGAATTAATATATCGTGCCGGCAACATAACGGCCTGTTCCAGTATGCAACTGTCATTAGTAAACACAAACCATTCTTCCCCCAGATTTTTCAACAGGTCTTCCAAATTAAAATTTTCGTACAAATTTTTTTTATTTTCTTCCAGTTTACCTGTTGTTAAAATTGAAAGTGTTTTTTTCCCTTTTATTGAAGGATAATAAACAGAGAACTGATCTTTTACTTCTTCCTGAAATTTGGGTCTACTGATTTGCCAAGTAAATGGAGCATACACATTCTCAATTAACTTAATACCGTCAAGCTTGTATATTTTCCTTAATATATCTGACGTAAAAGGAGAAGGAGACAGTATATAATTAAATCCTTTGAAGTTATTCAATAATCCCATATCAGGATTTTCTTCTCGGGAAATTGCTTTTTCAAACTGATATCCAAAAGGCAATGCCAATAATATCCTTTTTCCTTCCCCTTTACCCAAATCATTCGTTAAAGAACCATCTATACATATCACATTATCCTTCTCATGGATAAAGTTCTTTTTTGCTGCTTGTCTCCCCATTTTGACCATATAATTTTTGTTTAATTCACTTTCCAAGAAATAACGAAAATTAATATGATCCATAGTTCGTTCAAGATAATCCTTAATTAACTTCATGTCAATATTCATTCCTCTTTTCCGGCTACTCAGGAATGTAATATTTGTATAGATCATTTATTTTTCCTCCATATAGTCATTAATGAGCTTAGCAATTCTCTCGCAGCTGTGTCCATCACATGCAGACATATATTTTCTCACAAATGCTTCATACTTCTCACTAACCACCTGTCTCTTTGGATTTTGCAGATAACTGATTAGTTCATCCTGTGTTTCAAAAACATCTCCCGGAAGGTCATCCGGATAATTTAAGAAAAAACCGCGATTATAGACAGGCAGGTCATAGCAAAAAAATACTATAGGCTTTTTCAACAATGCATATTCAAAAATTACAGAAGAATAATCTGTAATCAGCATATTAGAAATAAACATTAATTCATTGGTTGAAAAATCTCTCATTACATGAATATTAGGATAATCTTTTGGAACAATTCTGTTTCTCATTAACGGGTGAGGACACACAATAAATTCCTGATCCGGCAGTAATTCCCTGGAAAGTTTATCAAAATCCAATTCTGGATAAAATTGTGTTCTATCATTTCCTATATCTCTGAAAGTCGGTGCATAAATTATAACAAACTTATCTTTTAATTCCGGGTATCTATCATATATCCTCTTTCGTATCTCTTTAATCAAATCCTCATTAAAGAAATCGTCTGTCCTGGGACACCCCAAAGCTTTTACTTTTTTTATATCTATATCGAACGCATCGGCATAAATTGGTCGTATATATTCTCCACTGACCGCTACCAAATTATACTGAGCATGGGTTGCTTTGTCCGTTGTCAGTGAAATATTGGTGCCTCTCTTCCCAAACTTCTTAAAAGCTCCGCAACCATGCCACAACTGTATTACTCTCTGTTCAGGACGAAGAGGGAAATGTCGCAAATATCGCACATAGTCATCTGTAACAATAACCTTACTTGTTATTATCTTTTCAAACATCTTATACTGAATAAACTCATTATGTGGAAGCTGTCTGGCACAAATCAGTTTTTCCCCTTTTATATAAGGATAAAGCGCCTTCGCATTTCCTTCTAACTCTCCATCCTTTCGTATACTGAAAAATAATACTCTATCTTTTAAGTCTTTTTTCATATAATAAGTAACTGCATTTTTCAAAAATCTATCATGAATTTTCTCATCGGGCAAGTCCTGAAGCTTCGGAAGGCTTTTCCTAAAGTCCGACATAATATCCACACTGTTAAGAGTAATCGGATTATCTCTTATACATTCCTCAGCTACCTTCTTTGCTTCATCCGTTCCAATATAGTCCGGAAAAGTATTTTCTTTGTCTTCATAAAATACAATACCATCATCATAATATCTATTACAGGATTCACGCCAGAGAAGTTCTCTGTAGTCTGCAAAATCTATCCCATGTTTTATCTGTTGTCTTCGAAGGAAATCAACATTAAAGAATTTATTGGCCAATATATCATCCATACATATATATGGTGTATATTCTATTCCTGTAGTCAAAGAATCAAAAGCCATTTGATTAAAAAAAACTGGCTGAGGATCCCCATAATTTGTGTGATAAATTAATTCTGAAATAAAATCCAGTGGAAATTTGATAAACCGTTTAAACACATATCGAAAAGCGTTATTTGCATAAACGATCTTTGGATCACAAAACGTGATATACCTGCTGTCTGCCATATCTAATGCCTGCTTAAAAAGTTCCTTTTCCGACAGACTCTGAAGAAAAATAATGTTATCCCTCATAAGTCCTGATGACTGAATCTTACTTTTCATTTTCTCCGGAACAACAATCTTCATTGCAACAAGATTTTGTAGTATTAAGCTTTCCAAACAGTGCAAAAAGTCTTTTTCATTGTTATTATCTCCATACAAAACTGCAGTACAAAAGGCCTTTCCCATCATATCATCATGGGTCACAGAAAGATGAAACAGTGAAAGATCAGGATGAGAATCCATTAGCAAAGCCACAGATTTAACATCCAGATTCTTCATTCTACTTTGCATTTCATCAGTGATCAAAATCAAAGTATCCTGATCTAAATCCCAGAATTTAACATAAAACTGGTTGATTAAAATTTGCAGTTCTTTCCGAGTTATTTCGCTGAAATATCTGGAAATTTGTCTATTCTGTTGTATGGCTTCTTCAATGGACTCGTATTCGGTATAGTCCTTCAAAAAACTTGACCGCGCAGAATCAAAAATAATATTATGGGCTGAAATATAGTCCCTGACTTTAACCGGAGATACTGTTGCTGTAATAGCTTCTGTGCCTCCATCGTACATTTTTCTGTAATGACAGACCACTTTATCCAGTCCTGTAATTTTTTCCGTATGATATACATACTCCATCAGAAAAGCGCCATCTTCAGAGTAAGAAAGAGAAGGAAATCTAAAATGATACTTTTCAATTAACTTTCTTTTGAACAACTTATTCCATAGAGAAAAAGTCCATAAAATCATAAGATTATATTTATCAATCTTGTCCTGGACTACCAAATCATTAATATTATTAATTTGAACTGTTTTATACTTGTTAAATATATCATATTTTGCGATGACAAGATCTGCGTTGTGAGACTGTGCTGCATCATAAAGGGATTCCAAAGCATCGCATTCAAGAATATCGTCAGCGTCAAAAAAGAAGATATAATCTCCCTGCGCTGCATTAAGACCTGTATTTCTTGCAGCCGAAGGTCCTCCGTTTTCCTGATCTATCACACGAAGCCTGTCGTAACTTTTACTGTAAGTCTCCAGAATATTCCGTGTACCATCTTTCGAACCATCATTTACCACAATAACTTCATAATCATCTATCGTTTGATGAAGAATACTTTCAAGTGTTTCTGAAAGATATTTCTCGGCATTATATGCTGCGACAATTACAGAAATTTTCATACCCCTCTGCTCCTTACCAAAATTACAGATGAATCAGTTTTCTTTTCAGTTCTTTCTCCGCCATTATCAGTGCCTCTTCGATTACCTGATCCATATTATAATACTTAAAACTTCCCAGTCTGCCTCCAAAGATCACATTCTTCTCCTGATCAGCAAGTGCTCTGTACCGTTGAAACAGCTGATTGTTCTTCTCGTCATTAACCGGATAGTAAGGTTCAATTCCAGGCTTCCACTCTTCAGAATATTCTCTGGAAATAATAGTTGTAGGCTGTTCACCAAATTCAAAATGTTTATGCTCTATGATTCTGGTATATGGAACCTCCCGGTCTGTATAATTTACCACAGCATTTCCCTGATAATTTTCCATATCCAGTTCTTCTGTCTCAAAACGTACCGACCGGTACTGCAGATTTCCCAGAGAATAATGGAAATATTCATCAATAGGTCCTGTATAGATCACCTTTTCAAAAGCATCCGGATGCTCTCTGACATAAGTTTCATAGTCTGTATTCAGTTTCACATCTATGCCGTCCAGAAGTTTATTGATAATTTTCGTATAGCCACCTTCGGGAATTCCCTGATAACGGTCATTAAAGTAATTGTTATTATATGTGAAACGAAGGGGAATCCTCTTTATGATAAAAGCAGGAAGATCCTTGCAGTCGCGTCCCCACTGCTTTTCCGTATATCCCCTGATCAGTTTCTCATAAACATCTCTTCCCACCAGTGAAAGGGCCTGCTCTTCCAGATTATGAGGCTCCTTGATATTCAGCTCTTCTATCTGCTGTGCAATTTTTTTCTTTACTTCTTCCGGAGTTTTTAGACCCCAGAGCTTGCTGAAAGTATTCATATTAAAGGGAAGATTGTACAACTCATCCTTATAAACTGCCACAGGAGAATTAATATAATTATTAAATACAGCAAACCGATTGATATAATTCCATATTTCTTTCTTATTTGTGTGGAAAATATGAGCACCATATTTATGCACATTAATGGAATGAATATTCTCTGTATAAATATTTCCTCCCACATGATCCCTTTTGTCGATCACAAGACAGCGTTTCCCCGCCTGATATGCCTCATGGGCAAAAACTGAACCATACAATCCGGAACCGACTACAAGATAATCATATTTATTTCCTTTTTTCTTAGCCTTCTTTGCGTCCTTTGCCTTTTTCTCAATTTTGTATTTCTGTTCCTGCCTGCTGCTGTATGCATCACATACTGCCTGTGAATCCCCTGCCATGATCACATCCCCATGATCCAGCCAGATAGCATGGGTACACAGCTTCTTTACAGATTCAATATTATGGGATACATACAGAAGAGTGGTACCACCTGAAAGCATTTCTTCCATTCTTTCATTACATTTTTT
>JAXEUE010000129.1:0-3444 GCA_034115005.1 Blautia sp. | reverse complement strand
CCTGCAAATGTACCAGTGCTCCTGCTGCCATTGAAGAAGCTGTTCCAATCTCTGCCTGGCATCCACCGGCTGCTCCCGCAATAAACGCTCTGGAAGCAATTACCTGTCCAATCCCCGCTGCAACATAAAGAGCTTCAAGGACTTTTTCATCCGGTATTTTTTTCTCAATGGAAAGAGGAATCAGAACGGCCGGAAGTACACCACATGCCCCGGCTGTAGGTGCAGCTACGATTCGCTTCATGCATGCATTGGATTCCCCCATCTGAAGTGCCTGAGAAATCACCTTAGCCATAAAATCCCCACAAAGTGGTTCCCGGTTCTTTCGGTATTCTTCCATCTGAGCACCCATGCCTCCCACCAGTCGGCTCTTAGACATCAGAGTTCCATCATATCCGGTGCCTGCTTCAAGCATTGCATTCCACATTTTTTCCATAGTTTTTATAGATTCTTCCTGTGTAACAGAGCGCTCATTCATATCGTCCAGAAGGATCACTTTCCAGAAAGGAATGCCTCTGCTGTTCCCTGTTTCTACAATATCCTGCAAAGACTCATAAGCCATTTATATTTCCTCCCTGCTCATAAGATAAATTACCTTAGAAATTCCATCTACTGCCTTCAGCTGTTTAATAACCTCCTCAGGGATGGACTGATCTGACTCTATTATCATCACCGCACTTCCGCCCTTTTTATCACGATGAAGGTTCAGTGTGGCAATATTTACAGAATACCGTGTAAGAAGAGTCGTCACTTCTGCTACATATCCTGGCTTATCCTTATTCCAGACTATAAGCGTTGGGTTCTCACAGGCACAGTTTACCTCAATGCCGTCAAGTTTATTCAGCATGATCCTGCCACCACCAAGAGAAGATGCCTGTACGCACAGATCTTTACCATTTATTCCCTGAACCTTAAGAAGCGCAGTATTAGGATGAGCACCGGAAATCTGTATATTTTGAAAAGAGAACTTTAAATGTTCTTTCTCAGCCTCTTCAAAACTTCGGGAAATTCGCATATCATCCGGAGACATACCCAAAAGCCCTGCAATCAGTGCTCTGTCGGTTCCATGGCCTCTTCCTGTAGCTGCAAAAGAACCATGCAGTCCAATCTCTGCTTCCATCACGGGACTTCCAAGCAGAAGCCTTGTAATATATCCAATCCTAACCGCCCCTGCTGTATGCGAACTGGACGGTCCTACCATGATCGGTCCAAGGATATCAAATATGTTCATTCTTTTATTCCTCCATAATTTCAATATCTGTAACTGCTCCATTTTCAACCGTAACAGAAACCTTAATCGTATCCTTATAGCCTTCTGCCTCTCCTTCGTAAACTCCATCTTTTAATTTTGCCCCGGAAAAAGCAACTGATTCATTTACTTTGTCTTTAACAGCATCCTGCTCATATTCTGAATTCCTCTCTTTGGAAGTCAGACGGGCGGGAGGCTGAATTCCCACATCAGCAACATGGATGACAATGAGTGCAAGAAAGCAAAACGTAAGCAGGCGGTGAATCTAAATCCATTTATTCTTTAATACTCTGCGAAGCAGGTATGAAAGGCCAAGCAGAACAGATATTGCGAAACAAACTGTTCCCCAATTAAATGAAAAAATACTGTTCCCAGGCGTGCATCAGTAAGACCTGTATCTTTAAAATTACCTGCCAAAAGTCCGTGAATCAATCCCGTTAAAACAAGTGCAATTCCGATGGGAATATGTATTTATAAAAAATATGGTTTAACCTCTTACATTTACTGATACGGGCAATATATTTAAAAGCAGTTACGATGGAAAATAATACCATAACCCACGCTAAGATCAGACTGAATGTCATATAAAACCTCTCAAAGTTAATGTACTATGAGAGTAATGATTACATAGAAATTTGTTTATTCTGTGTTCTTGTCTTATACTTTATATAATTATATATTTGATGTTGGGAATCAAAAGTTGCCATACAGATTGTTCCGAAGAATTGTCAGTATGCGCGCTTTAAGCGCGCATACATAAGACAAAAATAATTATTTTTCCAGATCAGAATTCTGAGGATTCATACCAAGACCACGGCTTACATCACCCTTCTGGTTTGTGCCAAACTGGTAATCATTGCCAGGAAGAATTGCATTGAGCACGATACCTGCGATAGCTGCGATAGCCAGGCTGGTCAGTGTAACACTTGTTCCAAAAATACTGAATGTAATACCATCAGAAAATCCAAGACCGCATACAAGAATAACTGCAGCAATGATCAGGTTTCTGGATTTTGTGAAATCCACTTTATTCTCTACAATATTTCTCACACCAATAGCAGAAATCATACCATACAGAATAAAGCTGATACCACCTACGATTGCTGCCGGCATGGAAGCAATCAGTTCTGCCACCTTGGGAATAAAGCTTAAAATCACGGCAAATACAGCTGCCAGACGGATTACTCTTGGATCGTGAACACGGCTGAGTTCCAGAACTCCTGTATTCTCTCCGTAAGTGGTATTTGCAGGTCCTCCAAATAATGCGGAAAGAGAAGTAGCCAGACCATCACCGATCAGTGTGCGGTGAAGACCGGGATCAGCAATGAAATCTTCTCCTACTGTAGCAGAAATCGCACTCATATCACCTACATGTTCCATCATAGAAGCCAGTGCAATTGGTGCCATAACAAGAATTGCAGTAATATCAAATTTACACATAAAGAATTTGGGAACACCAATAAGGCTGGCAGATGCGGCTCCTGAGAAATTCAGGATTGCACTGCCATCTGCATTAGTCATACCTGCAGCATTCATAATCAAAGCCAGTGCATAGGAAATCACTACACCTAACAGAATAGGGATAATCTTCATCATTCCCTTACCCCAGATATTAAAGATCACAACAACAGCCAGGGCAACAAAAGCCAGGATCCAGTTGGTGGAGGCGTTGTTTACTGCAGAGGGTGCAAGGCTCAGTCCGATACAGATAATAATAGGTCCTGTTACAATGGGAGGGAGGAAATGCATAACCCTTTTTACCCCTACCATTTTTACAATAGCAGCAAGAATCAGATACATGAGGCCGGCAACCACTATTCCTCCACAGGCATATGGCAGCTTCTCACCCATTGTCATATCAGCAAAGATTCCTGTCTTCAACTGGGATACCATATAAAATCCACCCAGGTAAGCAAAGGACGATCCCAGAAATGCCGGAACCTTCAGTTTCGTACAGCAGTGGAAAAACAAAGTACCAATACCGGCAAAAAACAAGGTTACCTGAACGGAAAGTCCTTCCCCTTCGAAGTAACCATTAACCAGAATCGGAACCAAAATTGTTGCGCCAAACATGGCAAACATGTGCTGCAGACCCAGAAGCATCATCTTGGGAATGCCCAGTGTACGTGCATCTCGAATTGCATCGTTTCGTTTGTTCATCATTTTGCTCCTTTATCGTTTTTTTCATTATAACCAGT
>JAXEUE010000128.1:0-18996 GCA_034115005.1 Blautia sp. | reverse complement strand
AATAGCAACCGCAAGGCCCCATAAATACTATGGAGAAATAAATCGGGAGGTGAAATGGAATGCCAACATTCAACCAGTTAGTAAGAAAAGGACGCCAGACAACTGTAAAGAAATCTACAGCTCCGGCTCTTCAGAAAACATTCAACTCATTAAGAAAGAAATCAGTTGAACAGTCCGCACCACAGAAACGTGGCGTTTGTACAGCAGTTAAGACTGCAACTCCTAAGAAGCCTAACTCAGCTCTTAGAAAGATCGCCAGAGTTCGTCTTTCCAACGGAATCGAAGTAACAAGCTATATCCCAGGAGAAGGCCACAACCTTCAGGAGCACAGCGTTGTTCTTATCCGTGGAGGAAGGGTTAAGGACTTACCTGGTACCAGATACCATATTATCAGAGGTACTCTTGATACCGCTGGTGTTGCCAACAGAAAACAGGCCCGTTCCAAATACGGCGCTAAGAGACCTAAGAAGAAATAATTGAGAGGGCTCTCAGAAGACAGAGGCTGTTTTCATTGTTTGAGACAGTAAACAGAATGAATCAATCGAAAATTCACGGAAAACTATGATTTTGTACGGTGTTCCATATACCCTGTCGGTTGCGGGTTAAATATAGGACCTTACCAGTGCGAACATGCAATAGTTAGCTGCGTGAGTACCGATGATTTAATCAGAATGATTAAGGAGGGAAGTAACGTGCCACGTAAAGGACATACTCAGAAAAGAGACGTTCTGGCTGATCCGGTATACAACAATAAGGTAGTGACAAAGCTTATCAACAACATTATGTTAGACGGTAAGAAAGGTGTTGCTCAGAAGATTGTTTACGGTGCATTTGCCAGAGTGGAAGAAAAAGCTGGGAAACCAGCACTTGAAGTATTTGAAGAGGCTATGAATAACATTATGCCGCTTCTGGAAGTAAAAGCAAGACGTATCGGTGGTGCTACTTATCAGGTTCCGATCGAGGTAAGAGCAGACAGACGTCAGGCACTGGCTCTTCGCTGGCTGACCATGTTCTCCCGTAAGAGAGGCGAGAAGACCATGGAAGAAAGACTTGCAAATGAGCTTTTGGATGCAATGAACAACACAGGTGCATCTGTTAAGAGAAAAGAAGACATGCACAAGATGGCTGAAGCAAATAAAGCATTTGCTCACTATCGCTTCTAATAGAGGAGGAAAATCCATTGGCTGGAAAAGAAGGAAGAGAATATCCATTGGAGCGTACCAGGAATATTGGTATTATGGCTCATATTGACGCGGGTAAAACAACTCTGACAGAACGTATCCTTTATTATACAGGTGTTAACTATAAAATCGGTGATACCCACGAAGGTACTGCTACCATGGACTGGATGGAACAGGAGCAGGAAAGAGGTATTACAATTACTTCAGCGGCTACAACATGCCACTGGACTCTGGAAGAGAACTGTAAGCCGAAACCTGGTGCCCTGGAACATCGTATCAACATTATCGATACCCCAGGACACGTTGACTTTACAGTAGAGGTTGAGCGTTCTCTTCGTGTACTTGACGGCGCTGTAGGCGTTTTCTGTGCAAAGGGCGGTGTTGAACCACAGTCTGAAAACGTATGGCGCCAGGCTGATACCTATAATGTACCACGTATGGCTTTCATCAATAAGATGGACATTCTTGGTGCAAACTTTTATGGTGCTGTTGAACAGATCAGAACCCGTCTGGGTAAGAATGCAATCTGTCTGCAGCTCCCAATCGGAAAGGAAGATGATTTCAAGGGAATCATTGACCTGTTTGAAATGAAAGCTTACATCTACAACGATGAAAAAGGGGATGATATCTCCATTGTTGATATTCCTGAAGATATGAAGGAAGATGCTGAGCTTTATCACACAGAGCTTGTTGAGAAGATCTGTGAACTTGATGATGATCTGATGATGGAATATCTGGAAGGTGAAGAACCTTCTGTTGAGAGAATGAAAGCAGTTCTGAGAAAGGCTACATGCGAATGTGCTGCAGTACCTGTATGCTGCGGTTCTGCTTACAGAAACAAAGGTGTTCAGAAGCTTCTGGATGCAATTATTGAGTATATGCCTGCTCCAACTGATATTCCTCCAATCGAAGGAACAGATCTGGACGGTAATCCGATCGTAAGACATTCTTCAGATGATGAACCGTTTGCTGCTCTTGCATTTAAGATTATGGCAGACCCGTTTGTAGGTAAGCTGGCATATTTCCGTGTTTATTCCGGAACAATGAATGCAGGTTCTTATGTATTAAACGCTACAAAGAACAAGAAAGAGCGTGTTGGACGTATTCTTCAGATGCATGCAAATAAACGTATGGAACTGGATAAGGTATATTCCGGTGATATTGCAGCAGCAATCGGATTTAAGTTTACCACAACAGGTGATACCATCTGTGATGAGCAGCATCCTGTAATTCTTGAATCCATGGAATTCCCGGAACCTGTTATTGAGCTTGCGATCGAGCCTAAGACAAAAGCAGGACAGGGCAAACTTGGTGAGGCTCTTGCGAAACTTGCAGAAGAGGATCCTACATTCCGTGCTCATACAGATCAGGAAACAGGGCAGACGATCATTGCCGGTATGGGTGAGCTTCATCTGGAAATCATTGTTGACCGTCTTCTTCGTGAGTTCCATGTAGAGGCCAATGTTGGCGCTCCTCAGGTTGCTTACAAGGAAACTATTACCAAGGCTGTGGACGTAGACAGCAAGTATGCTAAACAGTCCGGTGGACGTGGACAGTACGGTCATTGTAAAGTTAAATTTGAACCAATGGATGCCAACGGCGAAGAACTGTATAAGTTTGAGTCAACAGTTGTAGGTGGTGCTATTCCTAAGGAATATATCCCTGCAGTCGGTGAAGGTATCGAAGAAGCTATGAAGGCCGGTATTCTGGGTGGTTATCCGGTAGTCGGAATTCATGCAAATGTATATGATGGTTCTTATCATGAAGTCGATTCATCTGAAATGGCATTCCATATTGCCGGATCTCTGGCATTTAAGGATGCTATGCAGAAGGCAGCTCCAATTCTTCTTGAGCCTATCATGAAGGTTGAGGTTACTACTCCTGAAGATTATATGGGTGATGTAATCGGTGATATCAACTCCCGCCGTGGCCGTATCGAAGGTATGGAGGACATCGGCGGCGGTAAGATGATCAAAGGATATGTACCGCTTTCTGAGATGTTTGGATATGCTACAGATCTTCGTTCCAGAACCCAGGGACGTGGTAACTACTCTATGTTCTTTGAAAGATATGAGCCGGTTCCCAAGTCTGTTCAGGAGAAGATTCTCGCAAAGAAAGACTGATAATATATAAAAATGCTTGCAAATATCCTTGATTTGCAATATAATCAAGGATAGCAAGTTTAAAATCGAAAAAGATGCTCTATAATTATATAAGAGCAAAATGTTTTAAGGAGGACGTTTTAAAATGGCAAAAGCTAAGTTTGAGAGAACAAAACCACATTGTAACATTGGTACCATTGGACACGTTGACCATGGTAAAACAACTTTAACAGCAGCTATTACTAAAGTTCTTGCTGAAAGAGTACCAGGAAACGTAGTAGAGAACTTTGAAGATATCGATAAAGCTCCGGAAGAAAGAGAGCGTGGTATTACAATTTCTACAGCACACGTTGAGTATCAGACAGAGAAGAGACATTACGCACACGTTGACTGCCCAGGACATGCTGACTACGTTAAGAACATGATCACAGGTGCAGCTCAGATGGATGGTGCAATCCTTGTTGTTGCAGCTACCGATGGTGTTATGGCTCAGACAAAAGAGCACGTTCTTCTTGCTCGTCAGGTAGGTGTTCCTTACATCGTTGTATTTATGAACAAATGTGATATGGTTGACGATGAAGAACTTCTTGAACTGGTTGAGATGGAAATCCGTGAACTGTTAAGCGAATATGACTTCCCAGGAGATGACATTCCGGTTATCCGTGGATCTGCTCTTAAAGCTCTTGAAGATCCAAGCGGTGAATGGGGCGACAAGATCATGGAACTTATGGATGCAGTAGATGAATACATTCCGAATCCACAGCGTGACATTGATAAACCATTTGTTATGCCTGTTGAGGATGTATTCTCCATCACAGGCCGTGGTACAGTTGCTACAGGTAGAGTAGAAGCTGGTGTTCTTCACTTATCTGATGAAGTTGAAATCATCGGTATCAAAGAAGAAACACGTAAAGTTGTTGTAACTGGTATCGAAATGTTCCGTAAACTCCTTGATGAAGCTCAGGCTGGTGATAACATCGGTGCTCTTCTTCGTGGCGTTCAGAGAAACGAAATCGAAAGAGGACAGGTTCTTGCTAAACCAGGAACAATTACATGCCATACAAAATTTACAGCTCAGGTTTACGTTTTGACAAAAGATGAAGGTGGCCGTCATACACCATTCTTCAACAACTATCGTCCACAGTTCTACTTCAGAACAACCGACGTTACAGGTGTTATCACACTTCCAGAAGGAACAGAAATGTGCATGCCTGGAGATAACATCGAGATGACAATCGAACTGATCCACCCAATCGCTATGAGCCAGGGTCTTACTTTCGCTATCCGTGAAGGTGGACGTACTGTTGGATCAGGACGTGTTGCTACAATCATCGAGTAATACAATCTGAATATAGATTTGTTATCGTAAGATAACGTTGTGTTCAAACGTAAGATACCCGTAGAACTTCGGTTCTACGGGTTTTTCTGTTGCCTGGAAATGTACAAAAGAGTGGAAAAGAATAACGAACAGTATAGAAAAACGGTTGCCGGGAGAGTATCCTGACAACCGTTTGTGATAACAGAATGATAACAAAATATATAATTTTGGCTTTTTAATACCAAGCAGACATTCCTTCTTTTAAAATTTTTCCGGAATTATAGCTTTCTATGATTTTACTGATAGCATGATCTGCAAAAAAAGTTTTTGTAAGCGCAGTTGTTGCCGAAGGCCATTCTTCTTCGGTTAAAAGTGGAAGTCCTTCTTCTTTTCTCGTTTCATTAATAGAATTTCTGAGTTCATTTTGCTCATCTACAGTAACAATATGGGAAAAATCATCATGTGCCATTTTCTGAATTTCTACAGTTTCATTTAATTTGTCAATTAGTATAATTCCATACATTTCATCTTCATTACCATTTGGAAAATACCAATAAGTAAGATATTGATCAGTTTCTTCAATTAATCTAAAAGTAACCATTTCGTCACACTTTCTATATATACTAAAATTAAGTTAGATCATAAACTCTGACAGTATTGCCCTCAGTGCCTTTTTTGATGATAGTATGACAACCTATCGTAGTTCCCATAGCACGCAGTTTCCATTCATCCTGGGTAGCGTTCAGCTTATCCAGTTCTGCCTGTCTTTTATCTTCATCTTTAATAGCTAATATTTCAGATTTTTCCTTTTCATAGACATTTTTAAATTGACACCATTTCCTGAAAAAGTCCTGCATTGTAGGATTATCGAACGTCAGTGAAACCTTCTGATCAGGTGTCTCAGCAAGTGAGAGATTCACTGAATCATCAATAGAAAACAACAGGGAGAGTACATCTCCGACTGTTTCAATATTAAAATCCAGAAAAACACTTACATTTAATCCCAATGCAGTTGCTATCTTTTCTAACTGATCCGGTTTTGGATTCCGGATTCCCAGTTCATATTTTCTGATCGTTCCTACGTTAATGCCGGACAGCTCGGCTAACTGTATTTGACTGTATCCTCTAAATTCCCGGAATGCCCGGATTTTTTTACCAACCATAATGCTGCCTCCTTAATGATATTTGTGATTTTATTTTAGCACAAAAGTGAATGATGCGAAAGAGGTTGATTTTCGAGGATTTCAAAAATACAGGATGGAATGGAAAAAATAAATTCGCAAATGTTTATTGACAAATTCACAAAAGTGAATTATTATAAGAGAACAACGAAAGAGTCACAAAAGTGACTGGAAAGGAGGACGCTATGAGAACTAATTATATGATGACTGTTGATGATGTCATGGAAGAATTAGGAGTGAAACGCAGTAAAGCATATTCTATTCTAAAGCAACTCAACGATGAACTGGCAAAAGAAGGATATGTGGCAGTTCGTGGAAAGATTCCACGTCCCTACTGGGAAACAAAATTTTATGGATGCTCTCAGAGAGCAGTATGAAGGAGGATTTAAGATGTCAGCTTACAAAGACAAAACACAGGGAACCTGGTATGTGAGCTTCCGTTATGTTGACTGGACAGGAAAGAAAACACAGAAGCTGAAAAGAGGGTTCAAGACTAAGAAAGAAGCATTGAATTATGAGAAGGAATTCATAAGAAAGACTGCAGCGGATATGAAGATGGAGATGAACAGTTTTATTCAAGTTTATTTTGAAGATAAAAAGAATGAACTGAAAGAAAATTCAATCCGTAATAAGCAGCACATGATGAACAAGCATATTGTTCCGCATTTTGGGACAAGAAAAATGAATGAGATCACACCGGCAGAGATTATCCAGTGGCAGAATACCATTCAGGAAAAAGGATACAGCAAGACTTATGAGCGTATGATCCAGAATCAGTTAAATGCACTGTTTAATCATGCACAGAAAATTTACAATCTGAAGGAAAATCCATGTAAGAAAGTAAAAAAGATGGGGAAATCGGATGCTAATAAGCTGGAATTTTGGACGAAAGCAGAATATGACAGCTTTATCGCCGGGATTGAGCCAGAGAGTGAGGATTATCTGATATTTGAAATCCTGTTCTGGACAGGAATCAGGGAAGGAGAACTTCTGGCATTGAGTCTTTCAGACTTTGATATGAGTGGTAATCTTTTGCATATCAATAAGACTTATAACCGGATCAGGAAAAGAGATGTGATTGATACTCCAAAAACAGAAAATTCAGTCCGTACCATTGATATTCCTAATTTTCTTAAAGAAGAGGTGCAGGAGCATGCGAAGAAGCATTATGGATTTCCGGAAAATCAGCGGTTATTTCCGATTGTGGCGAGAACACTGCAGAAACGGCTCAAGAAATATGAAGCATTGACCGGTGTAAAACCAATCAGAGTGCATGATATCCGTCACAGCCATGTAGCATATCTGATTTATCAGGGTGTAGAGCCACTGATCATCAAGGAAAGACTGGGGCACAAAGATATTCAGATGACATTAAACACTTATGGTCACCTGTATCCGTCACAGCAAAAAAAGGTAGCTGAGATGTTGGACAACAAACGTTAAATATGGAGGAAAAGACACATGAAAACAAAGAAAGTAGTCAGAAAAATATTTGATACGCTCAATTACAGTAAGAAGCTGAAGATAAGTTCCGTTTTACCGGATCGAGATTCGGATTATGCGATTCTTCTTGAATTAGAGGATGGAAGCAAATTTGAAATTATCATTATCCCAACAAGGAGATTCGTATAAGGAGTGGAACTATGGCTACTAACAGACAAAAAGAAAAAGCCCAGACAAAATATCTGAGCAAGTTCTCTGATAATCAGATTCACTGATATATCATCTTGGCAGATTAAGTATATCACGAATTGGATGATACAACAATTCCCGAATATTAGTTCGTCAGAGACTTACTCGGAGGGGCAGGAGGTGATACATATGCAAAAACTTGAAAATAAATTAGTACAGAAAAGATTGGAACCGGAACTGAAACTCATCAACATGGAAACGGTGAAAGTGGAACAGATCGAATGGTTGCTCTATCCCTTTATTCCCTTTGGGAAAGTAACAATTATTCAGGGAGATCCGGGAGAAGGAAAGACGACAATGGTACTTCAGATCATTGCGAAACTGACCAGAGGAGAGTCAATTCTTCCTGCTGATTCAACGAAAGATAAAAGAACAGATGATGATAATGAAGATGGTGTGGTCGATAAAGAAAATATTAGAAACAATGCATCATCATATCATTTGGAAACACCTGTAAATGTAATCTATCAGACTGCAGAGGACGGACTTGGGGATACGATAAAACCAAGATTACTTGCAGCAGGTGCAGACTGTACAAAGGTCATGGTCATTGATGATAGTGAGCAGCCACTGACGATGGCAGATGTCCGACTGGAAGAAGCAATCGTGCAGACAAAAGCCAAAATGGTTGTACTTGACCCAATTCAGGGCTTCCTGGGGGCAGAGGTGGATATGCACCGGGCAAACGAAATCCGTCCATTGATGAAGCGCATTGCAGTCCTGGCAGAGAAATACCATTGTGCGATTATCCTAATTGGACACATGAACAAGAACAGCAACGGAAAATCTTCCTACCGGGGACTTGGTTCTATTGACTTCCAGGCAGCTGCAAGAAGCGTCTTGATTGTCGGACGCATTAAGGATGAACCAGAAGTAAGAGTTGTGTGCCAAACAAAGAGCTCCCTAGCACCGGAGGGGAAAGCTATTGCATTCCGTCTGGAAAAAGACAACGGATTTGAGTGGATTGGCGAGTATGATATTAGTGCCGATGAACTGCTTAATGGAGATGGGAAAGGACAGAAAAGCCGAAAAGCAAAAGAATTTCTGCTTGAAAGACTGGCTGATGGAGGCTTACCACAAAAGAAGATTGAAGAAGAAGCAGAGAAACAGGGAATAAAAAAGAAAACACTGAGAAATGCCAAAATGGAACTGGAAATAGATTCCGTAAAACATGGAAATCAGTGGTATTGGATATTGTCAAAGTAGAAAAGGAAGATGGCAAGGTGACCATATCTTAAGAAAAGGGCATCTTGCCACCTTAAAAGGAGATCAGATGAAAAACAGAAACGTACAGATTCCATATGAGTTGTTTTTTCAGCTTTTGCAATATTTTCTGATGGAGAATTATGAAGGTGAAGACAGCATCCGGAAAGGATTGGAAAAGAAACTGAATGCAATGGTGGATCGGGAATTATACAGCAAATATAAAACAGCACCAACAGAAGAAGAAAGAGAAGAGTCCCGGCAGGAATACCTGGAAAGAAAGGGAATGCCGGAAAGCTTTCGATGGTAGAGATTCTTGTTGATTACTTTGTAACAGGAGCGTGCCACGCACCTGTATGTAGCAGACAAGGAGAAAGTCGGTAAGGTGCAGACGAGAGGTTGTGGATTGCCCGACCGTCTATTGATGAGCTATTGGGTGTGAAAGGGAGCCCTGAATCAGGGCATCCTTTCAGCAGGATAATGGAAAGGATCATATGACAATGAGAGAAGGAAGATTAGGTTATAACAGCAGTAATGACAGATACGGTTTATTGTCATCAGATTTATGGATTGATACAGGATTTCATTGTGGAGAATGTCTGGAAGTATTGATTGATAATCAGTGGGTGCAGACCAGAATGGAGATGAATCCGGCAAGGGAATGGTATCTGGTAGGAACACCGTACTGCGGAGATTTGGAATATATTCGGGCGAGAATACAGAAATAGATTAGTTAAGCGAGTAACGCAGAAGCAATCCGACCAACGGGAGGAAAAAGTCCTCTGCTTCGGGCGGTGTAGAGCAGATGTCCATCGGATGTTTTGCCCCCCGGCAGGGCGCAAGGGGACTTTTGATGGACGGTACGGCTGTCGAAAGTGCTTTTGCGTTACTTTTGACAAAAGTAACAAAACTGCCGTATCCGGCGAAGATTTCTTATAATCGCCATAATTGGCGTAAATACAAATTATGTGCCATATCTGGCATTCCTTTTAGAAAGAGAGGTGAGAAGCATAATGATGAGAAGAACGATCAGCGGTATGATTGGAGCTGGCTCCCTGGCTCATAACAGACGGGATTTTATAGCTGAAAATGTAGATCCGGACAGAGTACACCTGAATATTTGTTACCAGAATGAAAATCTGAAAGAAGTATATAATGAGTTGTTTGATGATTCTGTGAAACGGTACAATGTAGGAAAAAGAAAGGATCGGCAGATTACAAATTACTATGAAAAAATCCGTCAGGGAAAGCAGGAAAAGTTGTTCCACGAAGTGATTTTCCAAATTGGAAATCGTGAAGATATGGCTGTTGGAACGACAGAAGGAGATCTGGCGGTAAAGGTACTGGATGAGTATGTAAAGAATTTTCAGCAACGAAATCCAACACTTCATGTATTTAGCTGTTATCTGCACCAGGATGAAGCTACACCACATCTGCATATTGATTTTGTCCCTTATGTGACTGGTTGGAAAGGGAAAGGAATGGATACGAGGGTTTCCCTGAAGCAGGCATTAAAAAGCCTGGGATTTCAAGGCGGGAATAAGCACGATACAGAGCTGAACCAGTGGATCAACCATGAAAAAGAAGTGCTTGCAGAAATTGCCAGACACCATGGAATTGAATGGGAACAGAAAGGGACACACGAGGAGCATTTGGATGTTTATAATTTTAAGAAGAAAGAGCGAAAAAAGGAAGTACAGGCACTGGAACAGGAGAAAGAATATCTCACTGCTGAGAATGAAGGACTGACTGCACAGATTGCGGAAGCAAGAGCTGATATTCAGTTTTTAAAAGATGGTAAGGAGCAGGCTGTTAAAGATAAAGAGGTAGCTGAGAAGCGTATGGAAAAAGCCGAGAAAGATCTGCACAGCCTGGAAGAACGTAGAGAACGGTTACAGCCTGTTATGGATAATGTCAGCAAAGAAATAAAGGAATATGGAACAGTGAAAACTTTACTTCCAGAAGCCGGTGCATTAGAACGTGCTACGACTTATCGGGATAAGAAAATAAAACCATTGTTTACTCAGATGAAAAATAAAATTGCTGCAATGGCTGCCCAGGTCAAAGAACTTACTAAAGAAGTAGAAAAATGGAAACACAAATATCAGGAAACAAGGCAGGCATATAATCGGGTGCAGAGAGATTTAGATACAGTACGTGAAGAAAAACAGCAATTATCTGAGGAAAAGCAACAATTGCAGGATATTTCCGACAGATATGACCGGGTAGTGCGTGTTCTTGGGGAAAATGTTGTAGAGGATGCGGTACAGCAAGATATACAAGAACAGAAATCATTAGAAGAAAAACGACAAATGGAGCAAATGCCAAAAGGAAGTATTCACGAAAGACTTGCCTGGGGTGCCCGAAAAAGTGAGCTGGAGAATCAACAGCGTAAGAAAAATAAAACAAAGAACAGAGGAATGGAGAGATAAGACGATGAAAAAGCACATTTATGATGAAAGTAATGGATTAAGCTACACACTGCATGGAGGCTATTACTTGCCGGAACTGGCAGTGAATGAGGAAGAACCTACATATGGTAAATACGGAATGCTACGGAAACAGTTTCTGAAAGCGCATAGACCGGCACGACACCAGTATTTATTGATGACAGGGAATCTGACAGCACATTTGAATCAAGTTGATGTGGAAGCCAGGGAGCAGGTGGAAAGCTTGACGAAACAGATGGTGAAAAAACAGGGTGTGACAGAGCAATTGAAAATGAAGGATCAGATGAAATGGGGTGGAGTGATGAACAATATTAAAGCCTGTGCAGAAGAAATTGTGTTGAAAGAAATTATATATTTGTAATGAGTAAGAAATCTCCGTTCAAATGTTTAGTGATATTTAATATTTGAATGGAGATTTTTTTATAGACAAATTAATATGGCAGAAGTATAATGAGCAAAAAAGAAAGGGGAGATTCTTATAAGAGAAGCACCTGAAAAATTCAAATTAGAAGACACAACAATATGGTCCTTTCCAGAAAGAGGAAGTTGGGCTACACATTCGGGGAAATATAGAGGAAATTGGTCTCCATACATTCCCAGAAATCTTATTTTACGTTATTCAAAGAAAAATGATTGGATACTAGATCAATTCTTGGGCAGCGGTACAACATTGATAGAAGCAAAGCTATTAGGAAGAAATGCTATTGGTGTTGATATAAATTCCGAAGCCATCAAACTATCTAACACAAATCTAAATTTTACTTGTCAAGAAAGTTCAAAAATTTTCACAAAGCAAGGAAATGCAACCAAATTATCGTTTATAAAAGACGAAAGCATAGACCTTATCTGTACGCATCCACCATACGCAAATATTATACGATACAGTAAAGAAATTCCGGGAGATATTTCTCACTTAAAATATGAGGAGTTTTTGAAGGAGCTAGAGCAAGTTGCAAAAGAAGCATATAGAGTATTAAAGAAGCAAGGAATATGTGCTTTTATGATCGGAGACATACGAAGAAAAGGTTATGTGTTGCCGTTGGGAATGAATTCCATGCAGAAATTTGTTGATGCAGGATTTAAACTTAAGGAAATTATTATAAAAGAACAGCATAATTGTCGCTCAACTGACTATTGGGAGGGAAGAGAGAGAAGATTCTTAATGTTGGCACATGAGTATATTTTTATATTGGAAAAAGCAGATGATAATAAATCCATTTGAAGTATTTTTCTATTCGACTAAGAACAAGTGTTCACACAAAAGTCTGCGATCGCTGAAATAAATGTTGATACGGCTGAAATTGCATGATAGAATAACGACATAGCAATATTTTAGAAAAATGGTTTAGAGGTTAAAATATGGCGGTTAGTTATAAAAAATTGTGGAAATTACTTATCGATAGAGATATGAAAAAGAAAGATTTATGTGTGGCTGCAGGTATTAGTCATGCTTCAGTGGCGAAACTTGGAAAAAACGAAAATGTTACCACAGATGTGCTGGTGAAAATTTGCACTGCTTTAAAATGTGATATTAGTGATATCATGGAAATAATAGAGATTGAAGGGGAAAAGGCGTGATGGAACAAGTTTTAAAGAAAGAAAAACAGATACAGGCAAAGCCTATCTTGAAATGGGCTGGTGGAAAGACTCAGATGTTAGGTGATATCATGCCCAAAATTCCTCAAAAATATGGAAAGTATATTGAGCCATTTGTTGGTGGCGGTGCGTTATTTTTTGCATTAAGTCCGGATAAAGCAATAATTGCAGATAGTAATCCAGAACTGATCAATATGTATCGACAAATTGCTGATAATGTAGAGGATGTTATTTCATACTTGAAAAAATATAAAAATACCAAAGAAGATTTTTATGAAGTACGTTCATTAGACTGGGTTAAGTTAAAAAAGGAGGAAGCGGCAGCAAGAACTATTTATTTGAATAAAACATGTTTTAATGGTTTGTATCGTGTAAATAAAAAAGGACAGTTTAATGTTCCATTTGGCAAATATAAAGCACCAAATTTTTGTGACGAAGAGGCTTTATATGCTGCTTCAGACGTGTTGAAAAAAGCGACTATAACATGTGGAGATTATCTTTCGGTATTGAAAGAATATGCAGAACCAGGAGATTTTATCTTTTTAGATCCTCCGTATTTGCCAATTTCAGAATATTCAGATTTTAAGAGATATACGAAAGAACAATTTTATGAAGAAGATCATATAGAATTAGCGAAAGAAGTCAAAAGATTACAGGAGTTAGGGTGCCATGTAATATTGACAAATTCCAATCATCCATTGGTTCATGAGTTATATGCAGATTATAAGATTGAGGTTATTCAAACAAAAAGGTATATTTCTTGCAATGGAAGTAAAAGAAAAGGCGAAGATATTATAGTAGACATTCCGCCAAAACAGAAAACTATGTTAAAAATAGTTCCAAAACCTTTGCCTGAACAGGTAATGAAATATCCAGCAACTAGATATATGGGTTCTAAAAGTAAATTATTGCCTCAAATTTGGGCTGTCGCTTCACAATTTAATTTTGATACGGTAGTGGATCTGTTCTCAGGTTCTGGAATTGTTGGTTATATGTTTAAGGCTCAAGGGAAAACGGTAATTAGCAATGACTATATGGCAATGTCGGCAACTTTTACCAAAGCAATGGTGGAAAACAATAATGTTGTATTGCCGTTGGATGAGGCAAAAAAATTACTGATTGAAAAAAAGGAGTCTGATCATTTCGTAGAAGAGACGTTTCAAGGGTTATATTATAAAGATGAAGAGAATAAACTAATAGATATTCTACGAACCAATATCGCTAATATTAGAGATCAATATAAGAAAGCGATTGCAATGACAGCACTGATTAGAGCCTGCACAAAGAAAAGACCAAGAGGAATTTTTACATATACCGGAGATCGATATAATGATGGAAGAAAAGATTTGCAGAAATCTTTAGAGCAGCAATTCCTGGAAGCAGTGGAGAGTATCAATAATGCAATTTTTGATAATGGATGCGAAAATAAATCTAAACATGGAGATGCAATGGAAGTAAAAATTAAACATCCAGATTTAGTATATATCGATCCACCGTATTATTCTCCACTGTCAGATAATGAATATGTTCGTAGATACCATTTTGTTGAAGGACTGGCACGAGACTGGAAAGGTGTAGAAATACAAGAAAATACGATAACAAAGAAATTTAAGTCATATCCCACACCATTTTCAACCAGAAAAGGTGCTGCAGATGCATTCGATAAGCTATTTAAAAAGTTTTCGAATAGTATTTTGATTGTATCTTACTCTTCAAATAGTCAACCAACACAAGATGAAATGGTTGCACTTATGTCTAAGTATAAAGAACATGTAGAAGTAGTGCCAATAGACTATACATATTCTTTTGGAAATCAAAAGCATGCTAAGACAAATCGAAATAAGGTACAGGAATATTTGTTTGTTGGGTTTAACGGAGAAGACGTATGGAAGAAAAAATAGATATTTGGTTAGTAGGAAATACCGGATTACGGAATCCCAATAGAATACAGGAAGGTTTTAAAGCGTTTGCAAATTCACCGTATGTGGGAAAACTTCGTGGAAAAGAGAATGAAATTGGTTTTATGAATTTTCTTAATGACCAGGGAATCATTCAAAATGAAGCCGGAAAAGATACATCCGGTAGTCATGCTCGGAAATGGCGTTTGATGTTTTCAAAAAATGGCTTCATCTATCCACAAGTAAAGAAGAAGGATGGAGATCAAGATGAACTGGGAAACTTGGATGACATAACACCATTCGGACGAACTTTTTTAAAGGCGGATACGTATCCGGCAGTGCAAGAATGTTATTTAAGGGCATTAAGTGTTGAACAATTTGCCATGCCAGATGGTAATTCTTATTTTTCTCCATTGAGATGGATATTGGCAATTATGCTGGAGTTAGAGAAGCGAACAGGAAGTTCAGAGATTACCAGAATAGAGTTTGCATTATGGGGGCATACGACAAATCCGAGTTATTCAACTGGAGAGGTTGTGGACAATATTTTGGATTTGCGTACTCGTAGAAAACAAGCACCGTCAAAGCGCAATTTTGATAGGAAAGAAGTTGCAGAACGTGGAAAATACTATGATAAGAAAGCAGATAATTTTCTTGATTATTGTGATATGAACATGCGGTACTTACGTATTTCAGGGGTGTTACAACGAAAAGGAAGAGGAATGGTCATTGCTCCGGCTAAGCATATTCTGGCTGAAAAATTAGCAAAATCAACATCGAATGAAGAATCAATAATGCATCAATATAAGAGATTATGCGAAGGTGCAGAATTACCAACGGATAATGTGGATACGGCTAGAGCTTTACTGAATGACTTGATGATGCAGATGAAGAGCAGACAAATTATGTTTGATATTTCTGATCTGCCGTTGAACACCGCAACAGAAATCAATATTGCCAGACGGCGTTTGGAAAATATATTATCCCAAACAGATGAAATTCAATATGCAAAAGAGCAGCGTAATCAATGGCAAGAAATAGCCGATTATATGGAACTGTTGATCAAAGGTGGTGGAAAGCGAACATACGATGATGACAATGTTATTGAAGTGCCAAAAGACGAAACTCCGGCATATTTGGAATGGATTTTATGGAGAGCATCTTTAGCCATTGACCATATGATCAATAAACCTTATGAGGTAAGAGGATTTAAACTTGATTCAGATTTTCTCCCGGTATCTGCAGCTGGTGGTGGAAAAGGTGATCTGTATTGTGAATTTAATGATTTTACAATTTTAACAGAAGTTACGATGTCTACGTCATCACGCCAGGAAGCAATGGAGGGAGAACCTGTAAGAAGACATGTATCAGATGCAGTTCTGAAATACGATAAGCCAGTATATGGAATGTTTATTGCAGTAAAAATAGATACGAATACAGCAGAAACATTTAGGCATGGAATTTGGTATGCACGGGGAGATGTAAAGCAGAGATTAGATATTGTTCCATTGACTTTAGCCCAGTATAGAGATTATTTTATAGCTATGTTTAGAACAGGTAACGCTAACCCGGAAAAATTACGTGAGTTGATTTTGTTGTGTGAAACCAGAAGGGATATTTTGAACGCACCGGGATGGAAAGCATATATAGGTACTGTAATTGATGAAAAAATAAAAAGAATGGAAAAAGGACTATTAGTAAGCAAAAATAAGAAAGTGCCGATAGTGCCACCAGGGGCAAATATATGTCATTTAATATATGGTGAAGGGCGAGTAGTTGCAATGGATGTATATTTTCCTGAAGCAAAAGTGAAAGATAAAAAATTTCCATATTTAATGGGGATTCCGGATGAAATTAGTTTGTATGCAGATGGAAAAAGTGTATTGCATGAAAGATATGGTGAAGGTGTAATACGTGCGTATGTGGTCGCTTTTCAAAATGAAATAATGTCATTGTGCTTTCCTAAAGTATTTAGTGATGGGTGTGCAAAGATATTGTAAATAAAAGTATAAAAAGTATAACTGTGCATAAGATAAGGAGTAGATGATGTATAATTATGTAAGCAATTATAAAGGACGAACTGATTTGGTGAATTTATATGGAGATAATTCATTGCTATTGTATGCATTGCAATTGCGCTATGACATTGAAGATATAATATCAGTTGCTTCGGAAGCATTGACGGATGGAAGTGATGATAAGAAGTGTGATTTGATTTATATTGATAGAGATTCGGGATTTGCAGTTGTAGCTCAAGCTTATATGAAGAAAAATCCGATGGAAACAGACTTAGCCAAGGTAAATAAAGCAAGTGATTTAAATGTGGCAGCATCATGGATTTTTACGAGAGATATAAATGATATACCAGATAGAATAAAAGATTCAGTTAGTGAGCTGCAAGAAGCGATTAAGGAAGGCGATATTAACACAATTTATTTTTGGTATGTTCATAATATGAATGAAAAAAATAATCCAGAAGTTCAGGAGGAATTAAACACTGTCCAGATTGCAGCACAAAAATTAGTAAACGATTTGGCTGGAGATAATTCTGTTAAAATAGTAGCATTAGAAGTTGGAAATAATACGATTGAACGTTGGTATAATAGCTCTAGTAAAAGAATTACAATCGAAGAAGTGATTGATGTGGAAGGAAACGGAAAAGCCTTTGAAGTCAAGGGGGGAAAGTGGAAATCTTGTGTAACAGCAGTAAAAGGTAGTTGGATACGAAAACTTTATTTGATGTACAAAGATGATCTTTTTTCTGGGAATCCAAGAAACTATTTAGGAGCGGGAAAAAGAAAAAATAAAATTAATTTAGGCATTATGGACACAGTACAAGAACAACCAGAAAACTTTTGGGCATATAACAATGGATTAACAGCATTAGTGAATGATTACGAAATAGAGGATGATAATATAACAAAAGTACATGGAATAACTATTATTAATGGAGCACAATCAACAGGAGCTATTGGAGCTGTTGAAAGTTTAAAAGAAGATTTCCTTGTGCCGATACGCTTTATTGTGTGCAGTGATCCTAAAATTATAGAGGAAATTATTAATAATAACAATAAACAAAACGAAATTTTGCCATCTGATTTAAGAAGTAATGATAAGCAACAAGTAAGACTTAGAAAAGAATTTGAAAAATATCCACAATTATATTACAGCGGTGGAAGAAGAGATAGTACAAGGGTTAGAAACAAAGAAGTATTTGATCCATATTTGGTTGCACAAACTTTACTAGCTTTTCATGGGGATTGTGTAACTGCTTATAATTCAAAGAAATTGATATGGGATGAGGATAAAGAATACACAAATATTTTTTCAGATCAACTGACGGCAGAGCATATTATTTTTGTATATTCGTTAGGTCGAGCTATTGATGAATTTAAACTTAATTTAAAAAATAAAAAAGAACAGAGAACGGATATAGAAAATGACGAATTCAATTTTTTGAGTAAGCGTGGTTCCAAAATGTTGTTGATATCAGCAGTAAGTACTTGTATGGAAAACTTACTTGGAAAGAAAATATTAGATTCTTGGAAGTTAGTATTTAAGGATAATGGAAATTTTGATAAGTTAGTTGAAGAATGGAAGGCAATATTAGATGTTTTGATGCCATTGCATACTACGCTTGAACCGGCAATATCAAGTGGTCTAAAAAGTAAGGAAGCTACACAAAATGCAACTAAGCAATTAAGAGCAATGTTGGCATCGTTTAGTGCGATGTATGCTCAACAATTGAAACCATTTTCAGATATTATAAATACAAATATGTAGATGGGTGATGAAATATTGTTGATAACACCATGATAACAAAATCCTCCAAAACCACACGGTCACAGTGGAAAATTCGTATTTTCTCCAACGAATCACACGAAAAATCACCATTCGTACACTGCAATACGCTGGTCTGATATCGTGAAGGTGGACGTACTGTTGGATCAGGCCGTGTTGCTACAATCATCGAGTAATATTCGATAAGCAACGAGCAGTGCAAATTCGAGGGTAATGGCCGATGGGAGCTTGCTCACACAAGGACATTAATCGAAGAATTTATAGGGCGAATGCCCCGACCGAGATGAAGCGAAGCGGAATCGAGGGTAGCACTGCGAATAAATATTGAGTACCGTAAGGTACTTTGTGTCCAAACGTAAGATGCCCGGAAAACCTAGGTTTTCCGGGTTTTTCTGTTGGAGAGAATGTGTCTTGATTTTCTAAAAATTTGGAAGTTTTGTAATGATAGTGATAGAGTCAAAATTGGCTTTGAACCTATTTTGACCTTGTTTTTTTTGAGAAGAGTTCTAAAGTCATTCTTCTGAAACGCCTAGAAGAGAATATATGAGGGCAGGAGATAAACTGCAGAACTGGG
>JAXEUE010000127.1:0-3932 GCA_034115005.1 Blautia sp. | reverse complement strand
GGCAAACTATTATTATTCCCATAAAAAAACATGGATATCAGAAAAAAATGTTGAAAAACTCAATAACCTTATCTCCCAGAAGGAAATATGGAAAAATTTTGCACAGAATTGCTTTGAATTTTATCCATTTTAGCTAAAAAGGGTAAGGAATCATCTTCCTTTTTTTTACAAACTGTTATATAATGAAAAAAATAAATAAAGTACAGGAGGTATCATGGTATGGATTACAAAGAGGTATATAAACAGTGGCTGGAAAACCCATATTTTGATGAGAAAACAAAAAAAGAACTGAAAGAAATCCAGGATAATGATAATGAAATTAAAGAACGCTTCTATATGGATCTGGAATTTGGTACAGCAGGTCTTCGTGGAATTATCGGTGCCGGAACCAACCGTATGAATATATATGTGGTAAGAAGGGCTACACAGGGACTTGCAAACTATATAGCTAAAGTTGATAAGAAATCTCAGGGAGTTGCCATCGCATATGATTCCCGCCATATGTCCCCGGAGTTTGCCAGGGAAGCAGCACTGTGTCTGGCAGCAAACGGTATCAAAGCTTATATTTTTGAATCATTAAGACCTACACCGGAGCTGTCCTTTGCAGTGCGCCATCTTGGATGTGCCGCAGGTATTAATGTTACTGCAAGCCATAATCCTCCTGAGTATAATGGCTATAAAGTATACTGGGAAGACGGCGCTCAGATCACACCTCCTCATGATACCGGAATTATGGCAGAGGTGAAGTCCATTTCAGACTGGAATACAGTCAGGACCATGGATAAAGAAGAAGCTGTCAAAGCAGGACTGTATGAAGTAATCGGACAGGCAGTGGACGATGCTTATATTGCAGAACTGAAGAAGCAGGTAATACATATGGATGCCATCAAAGAAGAGGGCAGGAATTTAAAAATCGTATATACACCTCTTCATGGAACAGGCAACATTCCGGCAAGAAGAATCCTGAAAGAGCTTGGATTTGAGAATGTTTATGTTGTCAGAGAACAGGAACTGCCGGATGGAGATTTCCCCACGGTAAGTTATCCTAATCCTGAAGCAGCTGAGGCTTTTGAACTTGGTCTGAAGCTTGCAAAGGAAGTTGATGCAGATCTTGTTCTTGCCACAGATCCGGATGCAGACCGTCTGGGAGTACGTGTAAAAGATAAAAATGGAGAATATCATGATCTGACCGGTAATATGTCCGGATGCCTCCTTGCCAACTATGAACTGAGCCAGAGAAAGGCTGTGAACGGAAGTCTTCCCGAAGATGGTGCTCTGATTAAGACAATTGTAACAAGCAATCTGGCAGATGCCATCGCCAAAGGTTGTGGAGTGAAGCTGATCGAGGTACTTACAGGATTTAAATATATCGGACAGCAGATCCTGGGATTTGAGCAGAAAGGAAAAGGAACCTATCTTTTCGGATTTGAAGAAAGCTATGGATGCCTGATCGGAACCCATGCAAGGGATAAAGATGCCATCGTAGCTACCATGGCTCTCTGTGAAGCTGCGGCATATTATAAGACTCAGGGCAAGACACTCTGGGATGCTATGATCGATATGTATGAGCAGTTCGGCTATTATAAAGATGCTGTACAGTCTGTTACCATGAAAGGAATTGAAGGACTTCAGAAGATTCAGGAGATTATGGAAACTCTGCGCAAAAATCCTCCGGCAGAATTTGCAGGACATAAAGTGGTTTCTGCAAGGGACTACAAGAAGGATACCATTGTTGATATTGCGACGGGAGAGGTGAAACCAACCGGACTTCCTCAGTCCAATGTGCTTTATTATGATCTGACAGATGATGCATGGGTTTGCGTAAGACCTTCCGGAACAGAGCCCAAAGTTAAATTCTATTATGGCGTAAAAGGAACCTCTCTTGAAGATGCAGACCAGAAGTCTGAAGCTATGGGCAAAGCTGTGCTTGCGCTTGTTGATTCAATGAAATAATATATGTCCGGACTGGTGGCCGTAATCCTTGGAAAAACCTTGACAATATAAGGAAAATGGTATATATATAGATGATAGAGCTCTGTCGCTTTCGGCAGATGCAACCAAACAAGAAAGACATAGATCATTAGAGGAGGAAACACCATGAATAAAACAGAATTAGTAGCAGCTATGGCGAAAGAGACAAATTTATCCAAGAAGGACGTAGAAGAAGTCCTGAAATCTTTCGTTGATGTCGTCTCTAAAGAACTGAAAAATGGCGGCAAGATTCAGTTAGTTGGATTCGGTACTTTTGAAGTAAGTGAAAGAGCTGCTAGAGAGGGAAGAAATCCTCAGACTGGTGAAACAATGAAGATTGAAGCTTCTAAAGCACCTAAATTCAAAGCAGGAAAAGCTTTAAAAGATATGGTTAACGGTAAGTAATCCACATACGATAACCAGGGGGAACGGATCGGTTCCCCCTTTTTTAACTTTATGGGTATATCAGATATAGAGGAGAAAGCATGCGTCTGGATAAATATCTTAAAATATCCCGCCTGATCAAACGCCGTACAGTTGCCAATGAAGCCTGCGATGCAGGAAGAGTTCTTGTCAACGACAAACCTGCAAAGGCATCCACTCAGGTAAAGGAAGGGGATATCATTGAAATCCAGTTTGGAAGTAAGAATGTACGGGTTGAAGTACTGGATGTAAAAGAAACCGTCCGAAAAGAGGAAGCAGAGAATATGTACAGATATCTCTGATTCTATTTTGGGGTTTCTTTTCATAGACTACTGATAAGTAGTGTACGGTTTAACGGGAGGCCGGATTTGGAAGAAAAGAAAGTAATTTCTACCCATAAACTGATTCTGGAGAACCGTCAGGGAGGAACTATAACCGGTGTCCGGGATGTAAATTCATTCGATGAGAAAGAAATCCTGCTTTTTACACAGGCAGGCAAACTGGTGATAAAGGGAGAACAGCTTCATGTGAAGCGCCTGAATCTGGAAAAAGGAGAAGTTGATCTGGAGGGAAAAATAGACAGTCTTACTTATCTGTCCAAAAGTACGGATAAAAAGGACGATTCCCTGCTGAAAAGGATGTTCCGCTGAAAGATGAGTACTTATATTCATCATGAGATACTTCTTCTGGTTCAGGCTTTGCTTACAGGGGCTGTTCTCCTTTTATGTTATGATATTCTGAAAGCACTTCGCAGGGTAATCTCTCATTCTCCGGGTATGGTTTCCGCAGAGGATCTGCTGTTCTGGCTGTGCTGTACTTTTTTTGTATTCACCAGAGTATACAGGACCAATCAGGGGATTCTTCGCCTTTTTATATTTCTGGGGCTTCTTGCAGGAGCTGTTATCTGCTATTATACAGTCAGTCCTTTTTTTGAAAAATTGTGTGTATACATTATGAAAATTCCAGTGATCATAATAAAAAAAATAATAAAATGGTTGCTATTTCCCGTCAGAAGATGTAAAATTTTAATGGAAAAATGTGCAAAGAAAGAAAGGCTGTCAAATTGGGAAGTTCTAAGAAAAAAAGGAGAAAAAAGAGAATAGGGTATAACCATCTTGGAATGCTTTCCATTGGACTGATCGTTCTTCTCCTTCTTGGAGGCTTTATTGTAGAGAGCAGGAAACTGGAGGGACGTCTTGCAACGTATGATGCCAGAGCGGCTTCACTGGAGCAGAGCATTGAAGATGAACGCGCACGGACGGAAGATATTGACAGGCTGAAAGAGTATATGCAGACGGATGAATATGCAGAGGACGCTGCCAGAGAGAAACTGGGCCTTGTCAAGGAAAATGAGACAGTCTTTAAGAAAGAAGAATAAGGAAGCTATTGTCGAAAAGTTTTTGGGATTCTTCGTCTGTGTTTGACAGATATTTCAAAACCCCATCCTTATAATATTTCTCTGAGAAGAGTAACAGTTACTTATAAGGGGAGGGGAGAATATGCAGGAATGGATGATTGCCATGCTCGTTATCAGTATT
>JAXEUE010000126.1:0-17900 GCA_034115005.1 Blautia sp. | reverse complement strand
AGAGATGCAGCCGCTTTTTTGCATATTAACCTCCGGAAATATATAAGAAAAAGAGGATAAAAGCAATGAAAAGAAAAAAAATGTTAGCTGTATTACTGGCAGTATCTATGACCTGCGGGGTGACTGCAGCAACCGGTTCCCTGGTTATGGCAGAGGAAACCACGGAGGCGGCAGAAGAGACAACAGAAGAGACAACAGAAGCCGCAGAGGCATCCGATGATCAGGCAGCAGCAGATAATGTGGCAGCCCTTATTGATAAGATCTATGTTCAGGAGAGAACAGATACGACAGATGATGACTGTACTGCAGCTAAAGAAGCCTGGGATCAGCTGACAGATGCTCAGAAGGAACTGGTTGAAGGCGAAGAAGCAAGTCCTGAATACTTTGGACGTGATACAGGTGATGCTTCCAAAGATGATCCACGTAATGCAGATGAGATCGGTGAGAATGAGCTTCTTGTGGTAAGCTTTGGTACCTCCTTTAATGACAGCCGTGTTGAGGATATTAAAGGTATAGAGGATGCTCTTCAGGAAGCATATCCGGACTGGTCAGTAAGAAGAGCATTTACAGCTCAGATCATCATCAATCACATTCAGGCCAGAGATGAGGAAAAAATTGACAATATGCAGCAGGCACTTGACCGTGCAGTTGAAAATGGAGTAAAGAATCTTGTAGTTCAGCCTACACATCTGATGCATGGGGCAGAATATGATGAAATGAAGGCTGCTATTGATGAATATCAGGATAAATTTGAATCCATTGCAATTGCAGAGCCGCTCCTTGGTGAAGTTGGAGAAGACCAGACAACTGTAAATGAAGATAAAGAAGCTGTGGCAGCTGTTATTACAGATGAGGCTGTAAAAGAAGCAGGTTATGACAGTCTGGATGCAGCAGAAGCTGATGGCACTGCCTTTGTATTTATGGGTCATGGTACTTCTCATAAAGCAGCCATTACTTACAACCAGATGCAGTCACAGATGGACGAACTGGGATATAAGAATGTATTTGTAGGAACTGTTGAAGGAAAACCGGAAGATACTTCCTGTGAAGCTGTTATTGACAAGGTAAAAGAGGCAGGATATAAGAAAGTAATTCTTCGTCCCCTTATGGTAGTAGCAGGTGATCATGCAAACAACGATATGGCAGGGGATGAGGAAGATTCATGGAAGAGCCAGTTTATTGCATCTGGAAATTTTGACAGTGTAGATGCTCAGATTGCAGGTCTTGGCAGAATTGATGCTGTGAAACAGATTTATGTAGATCATACAAAAGCAGCCATTGATTCTCTGGGAACAGAAGATGTAGTTAAGGAGACCACAGAGACAGCAGATGCCGAGCTTGAAGATGGAACTTACAGTGCCAGTTTTGATACAGACAGTGGAATGTTCCATGTAAGTGAAGCCAATGATGGCAAAGGAACATTAACTGTAAAGGATGGCAGGATGACTATTCATGTGAGTCTTGCATCCAAGGGGATCCTGAATCTCTTTGTGGGAAAAGCAGAAGATGCAAAGAAAGACAAAGCAGAACTTCTTGAACCTACAACGGATACAGTTACCTACAGTGATGGAACCACAGAGGAAGTGTATGGATTTGATATTCCGGTTCCTGCTATTGATGAAGAATTTGATGTTGCCCTTGTAGGAAAAAAGGGAAAATGGTATGATCACAAAGTGAAGGTTTCAGATGTCCAGAAGTTAGAAGAAACAAAGGAAGAGGAAACAGAGAAAGAATAAAAAATACTCCGGGAGAAAGCTTATGCACTCCCGGAGTTATTTTTATAATACTATTTTTATTCCGACTGTGATATAATGATTCTCATAAAATATTAAGGAGGCATGAACTATGGACAGTTTATACATAGTTATCCCTGCTTACAATGAACAGGACAACATTGAACAGGTGATCAATGACTGGTATCCGGTCGTGGAGAGACATAACGGCGGTGGAAAGTCCCGTCTTGTGATCATCGATGATGGAAGCAGGGATTCTACTTATGATAAAATGAAAGAATATGCCCGGACAAGGCCCCTTTTTATTCCACTTACCAAACCAAATGGAGGCCATGGAGCCACTGTTCTGTATGGTTATCATTATGCCCTGGTACATGGAGCTGACTATGTTTTTCAGACGGATTCAGATGGGCAGACTCTTCCGGAAGAATTTGAACCTTTCTGGAATCTGAGAAATCAATATGATATGGTTATTGGCTGGAGAAAGAACAGACAGGACGGATTTTCCAGAATCGTGGTTACTAAAACACTGAAACTGGTTATCAGGCTTTGCTTCGGGGTCAGCCTGACAGATGCCAATACGCCATACCGGCTGATGAGAACAGACACTCTGAAAAAGTATATCGGCCTGATTCCAGTGGATTTTAATCTTTCCAATGTATTTCTTTCTGTGATATACAAAAAGAAAAACTGTAAGATCAAGTATCTGCCTATTACCTTCAGACCCCGTCAGGGCGGGGTCAATTCCATTAATATGAAGAAGATCTTTGCTATTGGCAGAAGGGCTGTAAAGGATTTCAGCAGGCTGAATAAGATTATAAATTAAAGCTTAGATTTTTGCCTGATAATCTTTATATGGAATATTATATATTTCACAGTTACGAACAGCTCTGTTATAAGCATGAGAATAATTATGGCATTGCTGGTCGTTTCCGGCATTTGGGGTATGAACAATAAAATAAGTACGCCTATGTCTATTACGGCAGTGCATATCTTACCAAACCACTGAGCTCCGTTTAATGAACTTTTGGCTTTGATCAGATATAAGCCCATAATAGCCATATAGGCTTCTTTTATAATAAATACAAGGAAAAATAATTTCATTAACGGATGTCTGGATGCAATAGCCAGTGCCAGTGTGCCCTGAACAAGCTTATCTGCTACAGGATCCAGAATTTTCCCGAAATTTGTTATCATATTGTATTTCCTTGCAACGTACCCATCCAGTGCATCTGACAGGAAAATGATTCCAAGAATCAGGAAAGTGAATATGAAATCTTTCGGTGTTTCTGCCCGGTAGTAACATACGAGAAATACGGGCAGCATAAGTATACGGAAATAACCCATTAAATTTGGTATTGAAAACAGTTCTTTCTTCATTTTTCCTCCCACAACAGATAATTTTTACTTATTATAGTTCTAATTAATCCGGTTTGCAAGTTAACGTGAAAAAGAGAGGTATCGCTATGGCTGTGAAACCAGAAGACTATGTTGATATTATTGATACAGAATATCCTTTTGAATTAAAACATGTCCGTATGGACAGAATAGATCGTGCTGCTCAGTTCGCTTCCTTTAAGGCATTGTCCGGATATGAGGAGGAAATTGCGGAAACAGCCAGAACTACGGATGCACAGGCTGAGCTGGACGAGACGGCCAGAAACTGTCTTGATATGAAACTGAAAGTTATAGAAAACAGAATCTCTCAGCTTCCTATGATTGACATTACTTATTTCGTTCCAGATGAGAAAAAAAACGGGGGACAATACAGAAGAATCTCGGCCAGGATCAGAAAAGTGGATGAATATACCAGATCCATTATTACAGTGACAGGCCAGAGTATACGGATAGATGATATATGTGGCATGGAAGGAGAAATTTTTCGTAATATGGATCTGTAAGATTTAATTTTTGTAAATTTTCATAAGGGATTTCCGGATGCATCCGTGGAATTCCCTGCTCTGTGGCCGCCCACCTGGGCATTTCTCTGTCTGGCTGTAGCACCTTCCTGCAGGTTCATTCCCTTTAATATTGCATTTTTTCCGAATTTTTTCTTAATATTTAATTCTGCTTTCTGAAGTTTCTTTTCCTTTTCTATAACAGCGTGTTCTCTTTCTTTCTCTTTTTCCAGAGCATCGTAATCTGTAAAAAGAGAAAGCTGTTCATAACAGGTTTCTTCAGGAATGTCTGTCTCCGGTATTACATTATTGGCTGAAATGGTGATTCTGCGGACAAGAAGGTTCCTGTCAGTGATCCGGTCAAAAAGCTTCATCATACATTCCATGATCAGTCTGGTGGAACTGGTATAACCTGTGAGATTGCCGGTTCCATGGGAATGCCTGGGAATCCTGCGCCCGTATCTGTCAGTGGTAACAGTCCCATGGTAATTGCCACTGGTTACATTTGTGGCATCATATCCTATGGTAAGTACGATCTGATTGGTAACAAGACCTTTATCAACCAGATCCAGTACCAGAAGATCTGTCATTTCTTTTACAACCAGTCTGGCTTTATCATAATCATAAGGTTCCTGTAATACCTGGCCGGATCCAAGAGAATTAGAACGGGGGCGGTACTTCCGTATATCTTCAATGGTAGTGGGTTCCCATCCCCAGGCATGGTCTATGAGCAGTTCGGCATTTATTCCGAATAACCGGAAAAGCAGATCTTCATTATGATAATCATTAGGACCACCCAGAGAACATCTTGCAATATCTCCCATGGTAAAAATTCCGTTCTTCTGTAGTCTTTCTGCATATCCCCTTCCAACACGCCAGAAATCAGTTAATGGCTGATGCGCCCATAGCTGTTCTCTGTAGGTATGTTCGTCAAGCTGGGCGATACGTACACCGTCACGGTCTGCAGGCACATGCTTGGCAACAATATCCATGGCAATCTTGGCAAGATAAAGGTTGGTACCGATGCCTGCAGTAGCAGTGATTCCTGTTGTATACAGAACTTCCCGGATCATAGTCATAGTCAGTTCCCGGGCAGTCATATGATAAAGATCAAGGTAATGTGTCACATCGATGAAAACCTCATCAATGCTGTAGACCACTATATCCTCAGGTGCTATATATTTCATATAAATTTCATAGATGGATGAGGAGACCTTCATATATCGTGCCATACGTGGGACAGCAGTAATATAGGAGAGTTCCAGAGACGGGTCGGATCTGAGTGCCAAAGCGTCAAAAGAAGAAGTGGAAAATGTGCCGCCAGGAGCATTTGCCCGGCGGATGGCATTGATCTCCCGGACTCTCTGTATTACTTCAAATAGTCTGGGCCTGCCCGGAATTCCCCAGGATTTCAGAGAAGGGGAAACTGCCAGACAGATAGTTTTCGCCGTACGTGATTCATCCGCCACGACAAGATTGGTGGTCAGAGGATCCAGATTCCGGTCGGCACATTCTACGGAAGCGTAGAATGATTTCAGGTCAATAGCGACATAAGTATGCTGTTTTTCCAATTATGCGGCCCCCTTATGATTTCAGAAAAGAAACAAAAATCCCATTACTACGTGGAAACAGGGCACTCTACGAACCATCGTCCCAGTCTGGCTGAAAAAAGCCGGTCTGTCCTCTCAAAAAAAAGATGCTTCTCCTGCCCCTGGATGACAACGGTATAACAGTCACCGGAATGCCCTGTAAGATCGGCCGGCCGGAAATCCTTGACCTGCTCAATAGCAAAGGTTCTTCCATCATTCAGGGTAATGGATTTCGGCTGCATATATCCGGTGGAATCAAAATCAGAATTTACTTTTACATAAATTTTCTCCATCTGAGGGCATTTTATCAGTCTCATAATCAATTCTCCTAAAATGATTTCTGAGTGTATTATACATCGAACAAACGTTCGAGTCAACAGGGATTTAAGAAAAATTCAGGTCAAATAAAATTTATTGACAAATCACAAAGAAATGTGATAGTATACACTCAAGACAAAGGCGTCGATATTTTTATTTGCGCCTTTTTTTAGTATTAAGGTAATTCATCAGAGTGAAAGAGTAAAGGAGTAATGAATTATGAAGAAAAAAGTAATTTCTCTTATGATGGCAGGTATTATGGTTATGGGGATGTCAGTTCCTGTTGCAGCAGCAGATAAGAAATGGACTATTGCTACGGATACTGTGTTTAAACCGTTTGAATATACGGATGAGAACGGCGATTTTGTAGGAATTGACGTTGATATTCTTGCAGCTGTGGCAGAAGACCAGGGCTTTGAATATGATTTAAAGAGCCTTGGATGGGATGCAGCAATTGCAGCATGCCAGTCCGGACAGGCTGACGGTATGATCGCAGGTGCTTCCATTACAGATGAGAGAAAAGAGAGCGGATGGCTGTTTTCCGATGGATATTACAATGCAACACAGAGCATGACAGTAAAAGCTGATTCCGATATTACAGGATTTGCGGATCTGAAAGATAAGACAGTTGGTGTAAAGACAGGTACACAGGGTGCAGAGTATGCAGAGAGCCTGGCAGATGAGAATGGTTTTAAGATCACATACTTTGAGGATTCACCTACAATGTATCAGGCAGTTCTTGGAGGACAGGTTGTTGCATGTTTTGAGGATACACCTATTATGGCTGCTTCCATTAAGGATGGCGATCTTGACCTGAAGATTGTGGAAGGCTCTGAGAATGAAGGTGCTCCTTATGGCTTTGCAATCTTTAATGCTGACAATCAGGAACTTCTGGATGCATTTAACGCAGGACTTAAAGATATTAAAGAGAATGGCAAATATGATAAGATTATTGCCAAATATCTTGGTGAGGAAGCTGTAGCAGGTGCGAAGGGTTCCGAAGAAGAAACTACAGAAGAAACAACTGAAGAGGCAGCTGAGGAAACAACAGAAAAGGCTGAATAATAGGCGTGATCTTGTTATGTAAATAATAATATACAAGGGGGCACTGATATTTCATTCAGGGCCCCTTTTTGAAAGGAGCTTCTGATTAATGGCTTTAATTGTGACCAAATATGGCAGCCTGCTGCTCAGAGCAATGGGTCAGACCCTTCTTCTGGCTCTCTGCGGTCTGTTTTTTGCCTGCATTCTTGGTATGATCTTTGGACTACTCAGTGTTTTGAAGAACAGAGCCTGTAATGTAATTGCACGAATTTTTGTGGACGTGATCCGTGGCGTTCCTATGATCGTTCTTGCTTATTTTGTTTTCTTTGGCGTTCCCTATTTCTTTAATAATATGATGGGATTGTCGTTTAATCTGTCTGCACTGCAGGCAGGTACCATCTGTCTGGCTTTAAACTGTGGCGCTTATATGGCAGAGATCATCCGTGCAGGTATCCAGTCAGTAGACAAGGGTCAGATGGAAGCAGCAAGAAGCCTTGGCCTTCCCTACTGGAGGGCAATGGTAAGAGTTGTACTTCCACAGGCAATAAGGACAATGATTCCAAGTATTATCAACCAGTTTATCATAACTCTGAAGGATACATCCATTCTGTCTGTTATCGGCTTTCCGGAACTGGTCAATACTGCCAAGAACGTACAGGCCAATACTTTTATGTCTTTCCAGACATGGGGAATCGTTGGTATTATGTACCTTATCGTAATTACCATTCTGTCTGTTGTTGCCAAGAGACTGGAGAGGAGGCTGAACCGTGGCCGTTAATAAAGATAATGTGAAGATTCATGTATCACATCTGAAGAAATGCTTCGGTGATCTTGAAGTGTTGTCCGATATTTCTACAGATATTTATGAAGGGGAAGTAGTAGTTATCATTGGACCGTCAGGAAGTGGCAAGTCCACATTCCTGCGCTGCCTGAATAAGCTGGAGGATGCTACTGCAGGAGATATTGTGGTAGATGGATTTCATCTTTCAGATAAGAAGATCGATATCAATAAAATGCGGGAGAATATCGGAATGGTGTTCCAGCATTTTAATCTGTTTTCCAATATGAATGTTCTCAGAAACCTGATGCTTGCACCTGTGGATCTGAAGAAAGCTTCCAAACAGGAAGCCCATGCTCAGGCAGTGAAAATGCTGAAAAAGGTAGGTCTGGAAGAGAAAGCCGAAGTATATCCGGCTATGCTGTCCGGCGGCCAGAAACAGCGTGTGGCTATTGCCCGTGCTCTTTGTATGAAACCCGATATTATGCTGTTTGACGAACCTACCAGTGCACTGGATCCTGAGATGGTAGGTGAAGTTCTCCAGGTTATGAAGCAGCTGGCAGCAGATGGAATGACAATGGTTGTAGTAACCCACGAGATCGGATTTGCAAGGGAAGTGGCGGACAGAGTGATCTTTATGGATGACGGCTATATTGTGGAAGAGGGAACCCCCCAGGAAGTAATTCTGAATCCTAAGGAAAAACGTACCATAGATTTCCTGAATAAAGTGCTTTAAACTGAACAAGCAAAAAAAATACAAAGGCAGGCAGACTGGTCAGAACAGTCTGCCTGTTTTTTATGTCATAGGAAAGTACTCCATATTGTTCTATGAAGATTTTGAATTCCTATAACATAAAAAACGCTCCGCGCAGGATCGCACTGCGGATGAAGACGAAAACTCTTTCTGATTGCCTGTAAAAATATATAATTATAATATTATATAAAACGGAAATGATGTCTAAAATATATAAAATTATTTTAAAAACAAAAAAAATTATGGTAAAAAATTGAAAATATTCAAAATTTCAGCTTGATTTTACAACAAAATATACTATAATAAAAGGCATGGGGAAATTACACTATTTAACTTCAAAGGAGGGTTTTTTATGATTAGTTTCATCATTTGTCTTGCTCTTTTAATCGGAGGGTATTTCGTCTATGGTAAGATCGTAGAGAATACCTTTGCACCGGATGACAGAGAGACTCCGGCTGTAAAGATTAATGATGGCGTTGACTATGTAGTTATGCCTCAGTGGAAACTGTTCCTTGTACAGCTTCTGAACATTGCCGGCCTTGGACCGATCTTTGGTGCTTTGACCGGTGCACTCTGGGGACCTGTTGTGTTCCTGTGGATCACATTTGGTACCATCTTTGCCGGTGGTGTGCATGATTATTTCGCCGGTATGCTTTCTGAACGTAATAATGGTGCATCTGTTTCTGAGATCACCGGAATTTACCTGGGTGGAACTATGAAGAATGTAATGCGTGTATTCAGCGTTGTTCTTCTGATCATGGTTGGTACTGTATTTGCAGTAGGACCGGCCGGATTGATTCAGCTTCTGTTCCAGAATGCTGGTATGAATAACATTCTTTCCAGCAAGCTTTTCTGGCTGGTACTGATTCTGATCTATTATTTCATTGCAACCTTTATTTCCATTGATAAGATCATCGGTAAGATTTATCCGGTATTTGGTATCTGCCTGATCATTATGGCAGTAGGTGTAGCCTTTGGTGTGCTGACCAATTCCGAATATGTAATTCCTGAAATCTGGAATAACTTCAGAAATATGCATCCGTCAGGAACACCGATCTGGAGCTTTATGTTTATCACTGTAGCCTGTGGAGCTATTTCAGGTTTCCATGCTACCCAGTCTCCTCTGATGGCTCGTTGTATGAAGAGTGAGCGTCAGGGACACTGCGTATTTTACGGCGCTATGGTAAGTGAAGGTGTTATCGCACTTGTATGGGCCGCAGCAGGATGTGCAATTTATGAAGGATCCAAACTTCTTGAAATGGGTGGTGGATGTCCTGCTACAGTATACGATATCTGCTCCAAGACAATGGGTTCTGTAGGACTTGTTCTGGCTATGCTGGGTGTAATCGCATGTCCTATCACTTCCGGTGATACAGCATTCAGAAGTGCCCGTCTTGTACTGGCTGACTGGTTTAAGATCGATCAGAAGCCTATGATGAACCGCCTGAAACTTTGTATCCCGGTTCTGGGTGTAGGCGCTTTTCTTGGTATCGGTAATGCACTTGGAAAGATCGATTATCAGATTATCTGGCGTTACTTCAGCTGGACGAACCAGACACTTGCTATGATCGTTCTCTGGGCAGCAAGTATGTTCCTCTTCAAGGAAAAGAAGAACTACTGGATCACTGTTGTACCGGCTGTTTTCATGAGCGCTGTATCCATTACATACTTTGTAATTGCACCGGAATGCCTGCATCTGAGCACAGCTATAGGCTATCCGGCTGGTATTATCGCAGCAGTTGTTTTCTTTGGAATTTTCTTATATGCAACGAAAAAGACTCCGAAGACAGCACAGTAAAAATATATTTTATGGCATAAATTTGTGACATTACGAAACAAGAAGGAATGCTTATATGATTTTTAAAACCAGACAATTAGGAAAAGTTTCTATTGATCAGGAAGAACTGGCAGCAGATAAAAAAAAGTGCAGAAAATTTGGCCCATGTGGAGTGGGAGAGAAGGCAATCTATTTAAACAGCTTTTATCTTGACCGAAGATATTATGTTGAGTTGAAATCCGTTCAGCGTGTGTTTAAAAGAGTTGCTATGAGTAAGGGTGGTTTTACCGGTAAAGGACTCTTTGCAACATTGTCCTATCTGGTAGTTGAATATGATAATGGACAGGAGAAACAGTGCATCTTTAAGCATGAAGAAGATGTTGACAGGCTTCTGTCATACATAGAAAGTACTCATCCCGAGATTTCCACTCACAGTAAGAAAGCAGAGAAACGTCTGGCAGAAAAAGAAAGAAGGCTTTCACAGAAGAAAGCCGCGGTAATTTCTCCAAAGGCTCAGGAAAGTCTCCGCGTGCTGGAAAATTCTTATTCCTATCTGGAAAAAGAACCGGATCTGTACAATGAATTGAGTAATGCGGCTAAGAATAAAAGGATATATGATAAAAGTAATCCTGCATACAAGTGGGTGGCATTATTTATTAACCTTATGGGTGTAGTATCCCTGGCTTATGGGATTTATTCTCTGGTCAATCATGCAGGATCCGCCATGTATTTTCTATTGTTCGGGCTGGCTGCAATATTCCTTTTTTCCGGTGCTCATGTTTTGCCTACGGCGAAAAATAATAAAAAGTATATTGAAAACCGTATGAAAAAAGCAGTAGATGCTATGGAAGAATATACAGGTAAATATCCCGGATTTCCGGTACCTGCCCGTTATGCTCATCCTGTGGTTTTAAAGCGTATAAAAGATATCCTTCTGCAAGGACGGAGTGAGACCATATCAGAGTCACTGGGAATTCTCAAATCAGACCTGAAGGCATTGAATTCCAGTGTTTCTGTAGAACAGGAAGAATATGAAGAAATTATGGCGATCAAGCCTATATTCCTTGTTATGAACTATGAATAAAAGACAAACAGACAAAAAATCCATAGTGAAAGTTTAAAAGACTAAAAGATGCCGGGGCGCAGTAAGAAAAATTGCATCCCGGTGTTTTTTTGCTGCATAAACAGATTATTGACAATTATCCCTATTAATGCTTTAATAGTGCGTAGTAATTTTAAATGATGCCAGGGCCAGAATTGTGGGAGTGCGAAGCACGGAACAATCCGTATGGCATCTTTTGACCCCAACATCTTTAAACCAGATTAATATATTTTGCAGGTAAGGGAGGAATTAAATATGTGCGGTATTGTTGGATATACAGGTGAGCATCAGGCTGCGCCAATTCTTTTGGATGGGCTTTCCAAACTGGAATACAGAGGATATGATTCAGCAGGACTTGCTGTCCGTGACGGAGAAAAAGATACGGAGATTATAAAGGCCAAGGGCAGATTGAAAGTACTGGCTGAGAAGACCAACGACGGAGAGTCTGTTCCGGGAACCTGCGGTATAGGTCATACCAGGTGGGCAACACATGGGGAACCGTCAGAGACCAATGCGCATCCTCATATGAGTGATGACGGAAATGTAGTTGCAGTTCATAATGGTATTATTGAGAATTATCAGGAATTAAAAGACAAACTGCTCCGCAAGGGATATACTTTCTATTCCAATACAGATACAGAAGTAGCCGTGAAGCTGGTGGACTATTATTATAAGAAATACCTGGGAACTCCTGTAGATGCCATTAACCATGCCATGGTCCGGATCCGGGGATCTTATGCTCTTGCCCTGATGTTTAAGGATTATCCAGGTGAGATCTACGTTGCCAGAAAAGACAGCCCCATGATTCTTGGAGTGGAAGATGGAGAGTCCTATATTGCCTCTGATGTTCCTGCAATTCTGAAATATACAAGAAATGTATACTATATTGGCAATATGGAGATGGCAAGAGTAAGAAAGGGCGAGATCACATTTTATAATCTGGATGGGGATGAGATTCAGAAAGAGCCCAAACTGATCGAATGGGATGCTGAAGCGGCAGAAAAGTCCGGGTTTGAACATTTTATGATAAAAGAAATTCATGAACAGCCCAAGGCAGTAAGAGATACTATGAATTCTGTGATCAAAGATGGTGAGATCAATCTTTCCGAAGTTGGTCTGTCTGATGAGGATATTAAGAAAATCAGCCAGATTTTTATTGTAGCCTGTGGATCTGCCTACCATGTAGGAATGGCAGCCCAGTATGTGATTGAGGATCTGGCCAGGATTCCGGTACGTGTAGAGCTGGCATCAGAATTCCGTTACAGAAATCCGATTATACCGTCTGACAGCCTGGTAATCATCGTGAGCCAGTCAGGAGAGACTGCAGACAGCCTTGCAGCTTTAAGAGAAGCGAAAAAGAGGGGAATCCGTACTCTTGGTATTGTAAATGTAGTTGGCTCTTCTATTGCAAGGGAAGCAGATAATGTATTCTACACTCTTGCAGGACCGGAGATTTCAGTTGCAACAACCAAAGCATACAGCACACAGCTTGTGGCATCTTATATACTGGCAATTCAGTTTGCCAGGGTCAGGGAAGAGATCACAGAGGAAAAATATCATGAACTTCTGGAAGAACTTCAGACTATCCCGGATAAGATCAAACGGGTCCTGGAAGATAAAGAACGGATCCAATGGTTTGCATCCAAACAGGCAAATACCAGAGATGCATTCTTTATAGGCAGGGGAATTGATTATGCCATCAGTATGGAAGGAAGCCTGAAGATGAAAGAGGTCAGCTATATTCATTCTGAGGCATATGCTGCAGGAGAATTAAAGCATGGCACTATTTCTCTGATTGAAGATGGTACTCTTGTAATTGGAATCCTGACCCAGAATGGCTTATATGAGAAGACGGTTTCCAATATGGTAGAATGTAAAAGCCGAGGTGCCTACCTTATGGGGCTTACGACCTTTGGAAATTATAACATTGAGGATACTGCTGATTTTACTGTTTATATTCCAAAGACAGATCCTCATTTTGCCACTTCTCTTGCTATCATTCCACTGCAGCTTCTGGGGTATTATGTCAGTGTGGCAAAAGGACTGGATGTGGATAAGCCAAGAAATCTGGCCAAGAGTGTAACAGTAGAATAATTGTTCATCTGTGATGTGCTTTTTTCCACTCCTGTATAAATTCCATCTGCTCCTGATCGGAAATTTCCTGTGAACCGGCATCATCCCCTGCAGCTACACAGCACAGAAGCACAAAGGTCTGAAATATGAAAAATGCAATGACCAGTAAAAGAATCATAAAATTCCTCCTTTTTGATTCTGATATGTGAAGTATTTGCATATTCTTGGGATTTGATACATTTTATGCAGGAAAATTGGCAAAATAACATAAAGTATATTTTCCGAATAAAATAAAATAAGTTCTGTTCTTATATTCGGAGGATGTATCTGTGAAAAAAACAAAATATACGGGAAAAGGGATAGGAGTTGCTGTCCTTGATACCGGGATTTATCCTCATGTGGACTTTTCAGGACGCATATGGGCTTTTCGCGATTTTATATCGGGAAGAAGAACCCCTTATGATGATAATTCTCATGGAACTCATGTCAGTGGTATTATTGGCGGAGATGGTACCGGCTCAGGAGGAAGGATCACAGGAATTGCTCCGGGATGCGGACTTATTGTATTAAAGGTACTGGATCAGATGGGAAACGGAAGAAAAGAGGATGTTCTGAAAGCCTTTGCCTGGATTTCAGAACATAAACTCAGGTATGGCATCCGAATCGTGAATATATCTGTAGGCACAACCTGCAGAACTGTAAAAGATCACAGAATGCTCATAAGAGGTGTGGAAAAGCTTTGGGATGAGGGAATGGTAGTTGTGGCTGCAGCCGGGAATCAGGGCCCCAGACCCGGAAGTATTACAGCGCCTGGAAGCAGCCGGAAAATCATTACAGTAGGCTGCAGCGATATGCTTACGGGTAAGGAAGCCATTTCAGGCAGGGGTCCGACTTTTGAGTGTATCTGTAAACCGGATATTGTGGCACCAGGCAGTCATATTATGTCCTGCGCTCCCGGACTGGATAACGGATATGGAAGAAAAAGCGGAACTTCCATGTCTACACCGCTGGTTTCCGGAGCCTGTGCCCTTATGCTTGAGAAGAACCCCTTTCTTTCCAATGTGGAAATAAAGATGAAGTTAATGGAAAGTGCTCAGGATCTGGGACTTCCCAAAAATCTTCAGGGATGGGGAAAATTTGATCTTGTTCATTTTATGGAACGGTAAAGCTTTAATGCATAAAAGCATTGACGAATCAAATTCTATCCGCTACAATGTATGATAAATTTAAAGCTAAAGAGGAGGGACATTATGAAAAAAATTCAAATGAGCACACCATTGGTGGAAATGGATGGAGACGAGATGACAAGGATCCTGTGGAAAATAATCAAAGAGGAACTTCTCCTTCCGTACATTGATTTGAAGACAGAGTATTATGATCTTGGTCTGGTGCACAGAAATGAAACAGATGACAAAGTCACTGTAGATGCCGCATATGCAGCGAAAAAGTATGGAGTAGCCGTAAAATGTGCAACTATTACTCCAAACAAGGCCAGGATGGAAGAGTACCATTTAAAAAAGATGTATAAGAGTCCCAACGGAACGATCCGTGCGATCATGGATGGCACTGTATTTCGTGCTCCTATAGTTGTGAAGGGAATCGAGCCATGTGTGAAAAACTGGAAAATGCCCATTACACTTGCCCGTCACGCATACGGGGATGTATATAAAAATACAGAAATGTATATAGACGGTCCTGGAGATGCCTACCTTGTTTTTGAAGGTGAAAACGGGGAGAAGAAGAAAGAACTGATCCAGCATTTTGATGGTTCAGGCGTACTTCAGGGAATGCATAATCTGGATGCATCCATTACAAGTTTTGCAAGATGCTGCTTTAATTATGCTCTTGATACAAGACAGAACCTGTGGCTGGGAGCCAAAGATACCATCTCCAAGACCTATGACGGTCGTTTCAAAGAAATTTTTGCTGGGATCTATGAGAGAGAATTTAAAGATAAATTTGAAGCTGCAGGTCTGGAATATTTTTACAGTCTGATCGATGATATTGTAGCCCGTGTAATGAAATCTCAGGGAGGATTTATCTGGGCCTGCAAGAACTATGATGGAGATGTAATGAGCGATATGGTTTCCTCAGCATTTGGTTCTCTGGCAATGATGACTTCTGTTCTGGTGTCACCAGATGGAAATTATGAATATGAAGCGGCCCACGGTACAGTTCAGAGACATTATTACCGTCATCTTGAGGGAAAAGAAACATCCACCAACTCCGTGGCAACTATCTTTGCGTGGACAGGAGCTTTAAGAAAACGTGGTGAGATGGACTCAAACAGTCAACTTATGGATTTTGCGGACAAACTGGAGAAAGCTACACTTGGAACTATTGAAAGTGGAAAAATGACCAAAGATCTGGCACTGATCACATCACTGAAGCATGTAACTGTATTAAACAGCAGAGATTTTATTCTTGCAATTAAAAACAGACTGGAAAAAATGCTGTAATCATAAAAAGGGAAGAGCCTGCAGATTATGCAAGTTCTTCCCATTTTTCATACAGTTTTTCAAGTTCTTCACCGATAGCTTCTTTTTCTCTGCTCAGCCTGGTACATTCAGCTACGTTTGTGCAGATATCGGGAAGAATCAGAGTTTCATCAATTTCTCTGTCTCTGGTTTCCAGTTCTTCGATCCGGCTTTCAACTTTCTTCAGGTCATTCTCACGTTTACGCTGACGGGCCTGTTCTTCCTTCTTCTGCTGCCAGGAAAGTTTATTGTCCGAAGAACTTTTTTCCGATGCTGTCTCTTTATCAGTGGAGGGAGCATATTTGTCAGTCAGCTCTTCTTTTTTTTCAAGATAATAATCATAATCTCCAATATAATTTACCAGAGTGTGATTGGTCAGATCCAGAATTCTGGTGGCAGTCTGATTAATGAAATACCGGTCATGGGATACATAAAGTACAGTTCCTGTGTAACTGTTCAGTGCTTCTTCCAGAATTTCCTTGGAAGCTATATCAAGATGGTTGGTAGGCTCATCAAGAATAAGAAAATTGGCCTCTGAAAGCATAAGCTTCGCCAGGGATACACGGCCTCTTTCACCACCGGAAAGGGAAGAAATCTCTTTAAATACATCATCCCCGGTAAACAGAAAAGCAGCAAGCATATTGCGGATCTGTGTTTCCGTAAGAGTGGGATAGGTATCAGAAATTTCCTGGAAAATGGTCTTTTCCATATGGAGTACGTGATGTTCCTGATCGTAATATCCGATCTTTACCTTGGATCCAAGAGAAAATTTTCCCTCATCTGCGTCTAGGATTCCATTAAGTATCTTTAATATGGTGGTCTTGCCTGTACCATTGTTTCCTATGAGAGCCACACGCTCTCCACGTTTGATATCAAAAGAAATATTTCTGAACAGCGTCTGTTCCGGGAAAGATTTGGAAAGTCCTTCTACAGTCAGTACATCCTTTCCGCTTATAAACCGTGGTTCCAGTGAAATACGCATCTGATTCTGGATTTCCAGAGGCTTATCGATTCTCTGGACTTTATTAAGCATTTTCTCGCGGCTTTCCGCTCTCTTTATAGATTTTTCACGATTAAAAGATTTAAGCTTTGTGATCACTGCTTCCTGGTGCTTTATTTCTCTCTGCTGGTTAAGGTATGCCTTATACTGGGCATCCCGAAGTTTGGCTTTCTTCAGTGCATATGCGGAATAATTACCGGAATACATCCGCATCTGTCCGGCTTCGATCTCCACTACCCTGGTCACTACCTTATCAAGAAAATACCGGTCGTGAGATACAATAAATACAGCTCCCGGATAATTCAGAAGATACGTTTCAAGCCATGAGATACTTTCCATATCCAGGTGGTTGGTGGGCTCATCCAGAAGAAGAATATCAGGTTTTAAAAGAAGAAGCTTGCCCAGCGCCACCCTGGTTTTCTGACCACCGGATAGAGTCTCGATCTGTCTGTCTATATCCTCCTGTGTAAATCCAAGTCCATGTACCACTCCCATGATCTCACTTTTGTAAGCATATCCGTTGGCAATTTCAAATTCATGGTTTAATCTGGTATAAGTATTCATCAGACCGTCCAGAGTGGCTCCGGATGCAGATTTCATCTGAGTCTCCAGACTCCTGAGACGGCTTTCCATATCAATAACATGCTGCTTTGTGGAAAGAAGCTCCTCATAGATGGTATGGTGTCCGTGAATGTCCTGGTACTGGGCAAGATACCCGATTTTTTTATCCTTTGCTAGAACAACCGTACCGGAATCCGCTGGTATCTCATGCATTATGATTTTCAGCAGGGTTGTTTTACCGGCTCCGTTGTTACCGATCAGGGCAGCTTTCTCACGGTCTTCTATATGGAAACAGGCATTTTCAAGTATGACATTTTCCCCAAAGGATTTGCAGATATTCTGACATGATAAAATCATACAAATTCCTCCAATATGATTCATTTTTGCATAAAATGCAACAGTATGACCTATATTATAGCGGAATCCTGCAGCTTTTGAAAGTAAAAATCAAAATTAATAAAAAAAACAAAAAAATTTGTCTAAAAAGTACAAAATCAATTTGACAGTAAAATAACAACTCGTTATAATTGACATAGAAATTATAAGGAGGAAATATTGTGGAAGCTAAGGAAATTTCAAAAGCGGTCATCAAGCGTCTTCCCCGTTATTACCGCTATCTGGGTGAATTGATGGAGGAGAATGTTGAGAGGATCTCTTCAAATGATCTCAGTAAGAAAATGCACGTTACAGCTTCCCAGATTCGTCAGGATTTAAATAATTTCGGTGGATTTGGTCAGCAGGGATATGGTTACAATGTAAGATATTTATATACGGAAATAGGGAAAATCCTGGGACT
>JAXEUE010000125.1:0-14469 GCA_034115005.1 Blautia sp. | reverse complement strand
GGCAGTTATGATGATTATGACGAAAATTAGTGAAAAAAGTATAAAAAAACAAAATTAGTAGTTGATTAATTTACGAAAAAAATATATGATATATCTATATGTAGCTTTGATATAAATATACTGAAAAGGATATCAGGTAGAAATAAAGGAGGAAGTACATTGTTAGAGATTATGTCAAATGAGGCTGAATCATCTGCGAAGATCATTGTGATCGGCGTAGGCGGAGCCGGAAATAATGCAGTAAACAGAATGGTGGAAGAAGCCATCGGCGGAGTAGAGTTTGTAGGTGTGAACACTGATAAGCAGGCTTTGACTCTGTGCAAAGCTCCAACTGTACTTCAGATTGGCGAGAAGATAACCAAGGGACTTGGAGCAGGAGCACAGCCCGAGGTTGGACAGAAAGCTGCAGAGGAGAGCATTGAAGATGTGAAACAGATAATGGAAGGCGCTGATATGGTATTCGTTACCTGTGGTATGGGCGGCGGAACCGGAACCGGTGCTGCACCTGTGATTGCTGCAGCAGCTAAAGAAATGGGTATCCTGACAGTGGGTGTTGTAACCAAGCCTTTCCGTTTTGAAGCAAAGACACGAATGAATAATGCCCTTGCAGGAATCGAGAATCTGAAGAAAGCAGTGGATACTTTAATTGTTATCCCCAATGATAAATTACTTGAAGTTGTTGACCGTCGGACAACCATGCCTGAAGCTCTGAAGAAAGCGGATGAGGTTCTTCAGCAGGCAGTTCAGGGAATTACGGATCTTATTAATCTTCCTGCCCTGATCAATCTTGATTTTGCTGATGTCCAGACTGTTATGACTGACAAGGGTATTGCCCATATCGGTATCGGCGAAGCCAGAGGTGATGATAAGGCTATGGAGGCTGTTCAGCAGGCTGTATCTTCTCCTCTTCTTGAGACAACCATTAAGGGCGCTACTCATGTTATTATCAATATTTCGGGTGATATTTCTCTTATGGATGCCAACGACGCTGCAAGTTATGTTCAGGAGCTTACAGGAGAAGATGCCAATATTATCTTCGGTGCGATGTATGATGATACAGTCGCTGATTATGCAAGAATCACCGTAATTGCCACAGGCTTAAATGATGAGAATCTTCAGAGCAGCCCTTTTGGAAAAAGAAATTCAACTTCGCCTTTTGGTTCAAGAAGACCTTCTTCCACACCGACCGGAACACAAGGCACAGCAGGGGCTGGAATAAATATGCCCAGTTTCACACTTCCTACTATGAATACTACTCCTTTCGGAACAGTGAAGACTCCGTCCAGTACTGTTCAGAAGAAAGATATTCAGATTCCGGATTTTCTTAAAAACAGATAAATTCAGCAAAAAATAAAGAGACATGCCGTTAAGTGGTATGTCTCTCTGCGTCTCAGAATTTATCAGACTGAGAGCATGATTTTGTTCAGTGGCATTGGAAGGTGCTGCATTTCGTCTCTCCTGAAGTGTCCGCCTGGGAGCTGTCTACCTGGATAGAAGATGCAGTACATTTACAGTTATCATTATAGGTGCAGTTGTAGGCTTTACAGTCAATCTGAATTTTTTCACATCCACAGCCCTGGGCATAGTTGTTTGTTACAGAGCTTTCCATACGTTCACGAAAGCTTCCGCAGCTTGTTTCCTGTGGGTTTCTTGCATTTTCACCTGTGACATTGATCTCACCCCTGGAACAGAGCTCATCTTTGTTGTAAATACATTTTACAGCTGAACATTTAAGAATTGTCATAATATCAGTTTCCTCCTTTTTTGTTGGTACAGAAGTAGGATTCCCGGTTTTTGATAAAATATTTATAAAAGATACTTGACTTCCTGAAAAAAACATGTTATTTTTTATAAGAACGTGAGAAAACAAAGCAGAGTTCCACTCTCACCTAAGAGCGATTAAGCGGCTTGGGTTTATATTGCACATTAACCGGAGTATTTCAGGTACATTCGGTGTGTAATTATGGAGTGTGGATTTTGTCCGCGCTTTTTTTACGTTTAGAACGAGTATGAGGGCGAACAGGAGTTATTATAATCTATCTAACAGGTATGGAGGTGCACTACAATTAGCAGTTTAATGATTAATGAACAGATCAGAGACAAAGAGGTACGCTTAATCGGTCCGGACGGTGAACAGCTGGGAATTATGTCCGCGAAAGAAGCAATGTTCAAGGCCCAGGAGGCAGGGCTTGACCTGGTAAAAATTGCCCCGCAGGCGAAACCGCCGGTATGCAAGATCATTGATTATGGAAAATATCGTTATGAACTTGCAAGGAAAGAAAAGGAAGCTAAGAAAAAGCAGAAGACCATCGATGTCAAAGAAGTGCGTCTTTCTCCAAACATTGATACCAATGACCTGAATACGAAAGTAAACGCTGCAAGAAAATTCCTTTCCAAAGGTGACAGAGTGAAAGTTACATTGCGTTTCCGCGGAAGAGAGATGGCGCATATGGCAAGCAGTAAACATGTGCTGGATGATTTTGCAGAGCTTCTTGCTGACGTGGCAACAGTGGAAAAGGCCCCCAAGGTGGAAGGCAGAAGCATGACCATGCTTTTAACGGAAAAGCGTTAAATATATTAGACACACAGATTAAGGAGGAAACAACGATGCCAAAAATTAAAACATGTAGAGCAGCAGCAAAGCGTTTCAAAAAGACAGGTACAGGAAAATTAGTAAGAAATAAAGCTTATAAGAGCCATATCTTAACAAAGAAATCTCAGAAGAGAAAGAGAAATCTCAGAAAATCTACTGTTGTTGATTCTACCAATGTTAAGAACATGAAGAAAGTATTACCATATTTATAATTCAGAAGCGATATAGAAGAAGACGAACAGGAGGAAATTGAGAAATGGCAAGAATTAAAGGCGGATTAAACGCAAAGAAGAAACATAACCGTACATTAAAACTGGCAAAGGGTTACAGAGGAGCCCGTTCCAAACAGTATAGAGTTGCAAAACAGTCTGTAATGAGAGCACTTGCAAGTTCTTATGCAGGAAGAAAACAGAAGAAACGTCAGTTCAGACAGCTCTGGATCGCACGTATCAATGCAGCAGCAAGAATGAATGGATTATCTTACAGCAGGATGATGCATGGACTGAAGGTTGCCAATGTTGATATTAACAGAAAGATGCTTGCTGAGCTTGCAGTTAATGATGCAGAAGGATTTGCAGCACTGGCTGAAATCGCTAAGAAAGCAATTGCCTGACCTGAAGTTTCAGGATTCAGATAGAGCAATGGGACATATAGAATCGGATTCAACAGAATTCGGTTTTGTATGCCCTTTTTTATTTTCTTTTTCTTTTTTTTCTAAAATTCTTCTTGCACAGAAAAAGGTAAGGTGCTATAATTTCTACAACAAAATAGTGTCAGAGGAAGCCAAAGCCGGCTGGGAACCCAGTGGGCTTTTTTGGATTTTTTGGCCGGAACAGGATGCCAATGTTTTTATGGGACATGTCTGACACACAGAATAAGGAGGATTTTATTATGAGAAGTTTGAAGAAAGTACTCAGCGTTACCACTGCTGCAGCAATGGCTCTGGCAGCAATTTCACCTGTATCTGTATTTGCAGAAGATGCCACATTTAAGATCGGTGGTATCGGACCTGTTACAGGTGCTGCGGCTATTTATGGTCAGGCTGTTAAGAATGGTACAGAACTTGCCATTAATGAAGTAAATGAGGCTGGTGGAATTAACGGCACTCAGGTTGAATATCAGTTTGAAGATGATGAGAATGATGCAGAGAAATCTCTGAATGCATATAATGCACTGAAAGACTGGGGAATGAACATTCTGGTTGGTACTGTTACATCTACTCCATGTGTTGCTGTAGGAAATGAAACAGTCAATGACAATATGTTTCAGCTTACTCCTTCAGGCTCCGCTGCAGAATGTGTTGCCAATCCGAATGTATTCCGTGTATGCTTCTCCGACCCGAACCAGGGTGTTGCATCAGCACAGTACATTGGTGAACACAAAATTGCATCTAAGGTAGCGATCATTTATGACAGCTCTGATGTATATTCTTCAGGTATCACTCAGAAATTTACAGAAGAAGCTGCAAATCAGGGCATTGAGATCGTATCTTCCGAAGCTTTCACAGCAGATAACAACAAGGATTTCTCCGTACAGCTTCAGAAAGCAAAAGACGGCGGTGCTGAATTAGTATTCCTTCCAATTTATTATACAGAAGCATCTCTGATCCTTTCTCAGGCAAACAGCATGGGATTTGAAACACAGTTCTTCGGATGCGACGGTATGGACGGTATCCTTGGTGTAGAGAACTTTGATACTTCTCTTGCAGAAGGTCTGATGCTCCTGACACCATTTGCAGCAGATGCAAAGGATGAGAAAACACAGAACTTTGTAAAAGCATATCAGGATGCATATGGAGATACACCAAACCAGTTTGCAGCAGATGCTTATGATGCTGTTTATGCACTGAAAGAAGCTGCTGAAAAAGAAGATGTTAAAGCAGATATGGATGTTGCAGAAATATGTGCAGCTCTTCAGAAAGGTATGACAGAGATCACACTTCAGGGTGTTACCGGTGATGAGATTACCTGGACAGAAGATGGTGAGCCTGCTAAAACTCCTAAGGCTGTACAGATCAAAGACGGCGCATATGTAGCTATGGAATAATAAGAAGTAATATTGATACATGGTGGGGCTGTCTGAATTAATTACAGACAGCCCTGTTTGCTAAAGCGGCACGTTTGCTTTTGGTAAAACAAAACAGTATATGTTTCGCTAAAGGCAAACGTGTCAGTGACACTTGGGAATGAAGAAAGGAAAACTTCTATGAGTAGTTTTTTATCGTATTTGATCAGCGGTATCAGCCTGGGAAGTGTATATGCCATCATTGCCCTTGGTTATACAATGGTATACGGAATCGCCAAGATGCTGAACTTTGCTCATGGAGATGTTATTATGGTCGGTTCCTACGTGGTGTATGTTGTGGTAAGCGGTTTGGGTTTAAATCCGTTTCTGGCAATAGTACTGTCCATAATCATCTGCACAGTAATGGGTATTGTGATCGAGGGTGTTGCATACAGGCCTTTGCGTAATGCTGCATCTCCTCTTGCAGTTCTGATTACGGCTATCGGTGTCAGCTATCTGCTTCAGAATCTTGCTCTTCTGATCTGGGGAGCAGATACAAAATCTTTTACCAATGTAATTCCTGTACCTTCTCTGAAGCTTGCAGGAGGATCTGTTGTGATCACAGGTGTGACCATGGTTACCATTATCAGTGGTATTGTAATTATGGCGGGCTTGATGATATTCATAAGAAAAACAAAGACAGGCCAGGCAATGCTTGCTGTTTCTGAAGATAAGGGAGCTGCCCAGCTTATGGGCGTAAATGTAAACAAGACAATTTCCATAACATTTGCTATTGGTTCCGGACTTGCTGCTATCGCAGGCGTGCTTCTATGTTCCGCATATCCGTCCTTAACACCTTATACAGGTGCTATGCCCGGTATTAAGGCATTTGTTGCAGCAGTATTTGGAGGAATCGGATCCATTCCGGGTGCTTTTATCGGCGGTATCGTACTTGGTATTCTGGAAATTTTTGGAAAAGCATATATCTCTTCGCAGATGGCGGATGCTATTGTATTTGGTGTTCTGATCGTAGTTCTGGTAGTAAAGCCTACAGGTATTCTGGGCAAGAACATTCAGGAGAAAGTGTAGGTGACAGACATGGAAAAGAAGAAAATAAGCAAAACAACAAAAAGCAATCTGATTACATATGGAATGGTTCTTGCTGCATATCTTATCGTGCAGGGACTGATTGCAGGAAACCTGCTCTCCAACCTTTTACAGGGTCTTCTGGTTCCATTATGTGTATATGTAATTCTGGCACTTTCCCTGAACCTGACAGTAGGAATTCTTGGTGAACTCAGTCTTGGTCATGCAGGCTTTATGTGTATTGGAGCGTTTACCAGTGCTGCATTTACCAAAGTTACTATGGACAGCATTCCCAATGCGGGACTTCGTTTTTTCCTTGCTCTTCTGATAGGGGCGGTCTGTGCTGCAATTTTTGGTTTCCTCATTGGTATACCGGTACTTCGGTTAAAGGGAGATTATCTTGCCATTGTTACGTTGGCATTTGGTGAAATTATTAAAAACATTATTAATGTACTTTATGTGGGCATTGACAGTAAGGGAGTCCATTTTTCCATGAAGGATCAGATGTCTCTTGGTCTGGAGCCGGATGGAAAAATGATCATAAACGGAGCTATGGGTATTACAGGCACCCCAAGACAGTCTACTTTTACCATTGGCGTTATTCTGATTCTTATCACTCTGTTTGTTGTGCTGAATCTTATTAATTCACGGGACGGACGTGCGATCATGGCCATCCGTGACAACAGAATCGCAGCAGAATCTATTGGAATCAATATAACCAAATATAAACTGAAAGCATTTACGATTTCTGCTGCTCTGGCAGGGCTGGGCGGAGTGCTTTATGCGCATAACCTTGCCACACTGACTGCTCTTCCCAAGAATTTTGGGTATAATATGTCTATTATGTTCCTGGTATTTGTGGTACTTGGAGGAATCGGAAATATGCGGGGTTCCATTATCGCAGCCGTGATCCTGAACCTTCTTCCGGAACTGCTTCGTGGACTGAGCGATTACCGTATGCTGTTTTATGCTATTGTTCTGATTGTAATGATGCTTCTTAACTGGGCACCTAAGGCAATTGAGATCAGAGAGCGCATATTCAGCAGAGGAAAGAAAGAGAAGGAGGCATAAGTTATGGCAATGCTTGAAGTAAATCACTTAAGTATTTCGTTCGGTGGTCTTCACGCAGTGGATGATTTTCATGTCTCCATTGAAAAGGGAGAGCTTTACGGACTTATCGGACCTAACGGTGCAGGTAAAACAACAATTTTTAATCTTCTCACAGGGGTTTACAAACCGGATGAGGGGATTATCAAGCTGGATGGACAGGATATTACGGGGAAAAAGACCATAGATATCAATAAGGCAGGTATAGCAAGAACTTTCCAGAATATCCGTTTGTTTCATCAGATGAGTGTTCTGGATAATGTAAAAGCAGGACTGCATAATCATGATAAGTACAGCCTTTTTACAAGTATTATGCATACTCCGAAATATCATAAGGTAGAAAAGGAAATGAATGAAGAGGCTATGAGGCTTCTCAAAGTTTTTGAACTGGATAAGGAAGCAGATTATCTTGCTTCAAACCTTCCTTATGGAAAACAGAGAAAGCTGGAGATTGCCAGAGCCCTTGCCACAAATCCGAAACTTTTGCTTCTGGATGAGCCTGCTGCCGGTATGAATCCCAACGAAACAGAGGAACTGATGGATACCATCCGTTTTGTACGTGAAAAATTTGATATGACCATTCTTCTTATTGAGCATGATATGAAACTGGTTTCCGGTATCTGTGAAGAACTTACAGTCCTGAATTTTGGCCGTGTTCTTACACAGGGAAAAACTGCAGATGTACTTCATAATCCTGAAGTAATCAAAGCATATCTGGGTGAATAGGAGGAGAGACAAATGGCATTACTGGAAGTAAAAGACATAAAAGTCTATTATGGGATGATCCAGGCATTGAAGGGGATTTCTTTTTCAGTTAACGAGGGAGAAGTTATCGCCTTAATCGGTGCCAATGGTGCCGGAAAGACCACCACGCTGCACACGGTGACAGGACTTCTCCGTGCGAAATCAGGACAGATTATTTATGATGGACAGGACATAACCAAGGTTCCGGCTCATAAAATTGTTACTATGGGAATGGCTCATGTGCCTGAAGGCCGTCGTGTGTTTTCCAATATGACAGTTCTTCAGAACCTGAAAATGGGTGCATTTACAAGATCGGATAAGGATGAGATCGAGGACAGTATTCAGAAGGTATATAAGCGTTTTCCACGTCTTCAGGAACGTCAGAATCAGACAGCAGGTACCCTGAGCGGTGGAGAACAGCAGATGCTTGCTATGGGGCGTGCATTGATGAGTAAGCCAAAGATCATTCTTATGGATGAACCGTCCATGGGTCTTTCACCTATTTTTGTAAATGAGATTTTTGATATTATCAAAGAAGTAAGTGAAAGTGGTACAACCGTTCTTCTTGTGGAACAGAACGCAAAAAAAGCACTGACTATTGCGGACAGAGCTTATGTTCTTGAAACCGGAAGGATTACCCTGGAGGGGAAAGCATCCGATCTGTTAAATAATGAATCTGTACAGAAAGCTTATCTGGGTGAGTAAAGGAGGGTTTTTACGTGGAGAATTTTGTAATTACCATTGCAAGACAGTATGGAAGCGGCGGACGAACTATAGGACAGATGCTGGCAAAAAAGCTGGGAGTTTCTTTTTATGATAAGCAGATCATTCATATGGCTTCAGATGAAAGCGGTATTGATGTAAAACTGTTTGGACAGGTAGAAGGTGGTATGAGTGTAAAGCCGAGTCTGTTTAATAAAACAGGGCTTTATAAGGGGGATTTGATTCCGCCCTCAGAAAAAGAGTTTATTTCTGATGAGAACCTGTTTAATTATCAGGCTAAGGTGGTTCATGATCTGGCAGAAAAGGAATCTTATGTTATTGTCGGCCGTTGTGTGAATTATGTTTTAAAGGACAGGCCCAATACCTTGCGTGTATTTATTCATGCACCCTGGGATTTCCGTATGGAACAGTCCAGAGGAAAAATCAGCGGCACAGATGAAGAAATTGCCAGATTCCTCCAGAAAGATGATAAACGGAAACAGGATTATTATCGCCGGTTTGCAGGTGGAGTATGGAGCGATGCTACTAATTATGACCTTTGCCTGAACAGCAGTAAGCTTGGTTTCGAGAAATGTGTGGAAGCTATTGAAGCACAGATGAAAATTATGGGAATCCATTAAAGAAAAAATCAATCAGCCGGGAAACTTCCCGGCTGATTTTTTAAGTATTGTTTCTGATTTTTTCAAGATATTCTTTCAGATTTTTCTCGTAACCTATATCTCCAGGTTCATAGAATTTTGAACCAAGGATTTCAGAAGGAAGATACTGTTGCTGCACATAGTGGTTAGGATAATCATGAGCGTATTTGTATCCGACACCGTGGCCCAGTTTTTCGTGACCGCCATAGTGAGCGTCCTGAAGATGAGGAGGAACGGTAGTTCTTGTATGTTTTACGGAATCCATAGCCGCATAAATGGCATTTACCGCAGAATTACTTTTGGGAGCACAGGCCATATAGGCTGCTGCCTGAGAAAGAATGATCTGTGATTCAGGCATACCTACACGTTCTACCGCCTGAGCAGCTGCAACTGCCACGCATAAGGCCTGAGGATCTGCATTTCCTATATCTTCTGAGGCTAGAATCATAATACGTCTGGCTATGAATTTCACATCTTCGCCTGCATAGAGCATTTTGGCAAGATAATAAACAGCAGCATCCGGATCCGAACCCCGCATACTTTTTATAAACGCGGAAATGATATCATAATGGTTGTCCCCATCTTTATCATAGGATACCACACGTTTCTGAATACACTGGGATGCAACGTCGAGAGTGATATGAATGATTCCGTCTTCACTTCTTGGCGTGGTGAGGATACCAAGTTCAATGGCATTCAGAGCATTTCTTGCATCTCCACCTGCCATGTCAGCAAGAAAATCAAGAGCATCCTCATCGATCTGAGCTTTATAAGTACCCATTCCTTTCTGCTTATCGTTCACTGCACGAAGGATCAGTTCCTTAATCTCCGGAATTTCCAGAGCTTTCAGTTCAAAAATAATGGAACGGGATAAAAGAGCGGCATTTACTTCAAAATATGGATTTTCAGTAGTGGCGCCAATCAGTATAATGGTTCCGTCTTCCACGAAGGGAAGCAGATAATCCTGCTGGCTTTTGTTGAAACGATGTATCTCATCAATAAACAAGATTGTTTTCTTTCCGTACATTCCAAGGTTTTCCTGAGCCTGCTTCACCACATTTTCCATATCTTTTTTACCCGAAACGGTGGCATTGATCTGAGTAAAGCTGGCACTGGTAGTATTGGCAATAACTTTGGCGAGGGTTGTTTTTCCTGTTCCGGGAGGACCGTAGAAAATTACAGAGGTCAGCTTGTCCGCCTTTATGGCTCTGTAAAGTAAGGTATCTTTTCCGATAATATGCCGCTGCCCCACGATCTCATCAAGAGTAGTGGGACGGAGGCGGGAAGCCAGAGGAGATTCTCTGTCTAAAGTTTTTGTTTTGGCATATTCAAATAAATCCATAGTATTATAAAAGTTCCTCCATGATTTTGCCGTAGATTTCTTCACTGTGAGAAGACCATTTTCTGCACATGGATTGTGCTGCATCAAGGCTGGGAGCTGCAATATTTAATTCCATAATAGAATTACCTTTCTCAATCAGCTGACATTTCACACAGTAGGAACCTTCCCGGGTAAGATAGTAATCTGCAGGTGTAAGTATATTATATGAAGCTTCAAAACCCGAAGATTTCATATATGCCAGAATTTCTTTCCTGATTTCAGGTGAAATATCCTGCTGAAAAAAGGAAAGAGTATTTTTACCATCCTGTGTTATCTGGTAATAAGAAGTATTTCCCCGGGTCTCCATGTGAACCAGATCTGATTCTACCAGTTCAGAGATTGCCTGCTGAAGATGAAAATAGTTGGTGTATCCACGATCCAGTATAAATTCTGAAATCTGGGAATTGGTCAGAGTATTCTTCGTATGGTCCAGCATGTAAAGTATGATAAGCTTATATATGGTAAAAGGTGTTGCCAAGAAAAATTCCTCCCTTCATAAAAATCAGGAGTAAAGCCTGCCCTGAAAACGCTGTTCCTGCTTCATACGGTGATGAAGAAGATTAAGTACCTCCCGTTTACGGCTTGCCCACAAAGGGGCAATAAGTAAATCCTTCGGGCCATCCCCGGTCAGACGGTGAATCACCAGATCTGGCCTTAAATGTTCCAGACAGTCCATAAGAAGTTCTATATACTCATCACGCTCGTAGGTACGAAAGACTCCTTTTTCGTAATCAGCAGCCAGATCTGTACCTTTCAGAACGTGGAGAAGCTGCAGCTTGATTCCCTGAATATTCTGTCCGTTTAAGTATTCCATTGTTTCCAGAATATCATCCTGTGATTCTCCAGGAAGTCCAAGAATGGTGTGAACGATCACTTCAATGTTCTCTTCGCGGAGACGAGAAACAGCATCATTAAAACAGGAAAGAGGATATCCCCGGCGTATATAACGGGCAGTCCTTTCGTGAACAGTCTGCAGTCCAAGTTCCACCCAGACTGGTTTTTGCATATTTAGTTCTGACAGAAAATTTATGACATCTTCTTCCAGACAGTCAGGCCTTGTCCCTATGGAAAGGGCTGCAATCTGAGGGTGACGAATTGCTTCTGTAAAAATTTTACGCAGATATTCCACAGGTGCATAGGTATTTGTATATGCCTGAAAATAGGCAATATATCTGTGAATAGGCCTTTTTTGAGAAAGAAGAGCAATCTGACTGTCGATCTGTCTGGTAATGGATAAGGCAGGATCTGCGGCGAAATCACCGCTTCCACCTGCACTGCAGAAAATACAGCCTCCTGTTCCGATCCTGCCATCCCGGTTGGGACAGGACATTCCACCGTTTAATGTAACTTTATATACCTTTTCGCCAAACCGTTCTTTTAACATATAATCCAGAGAATAGTATGGCTTATCTCCCCATTTCTTCATAAGACAGCGGGAGTGTCTGATGAAGATTCCTGGTCTGCATTCTCATCAGGTTCTTTTGTAATATAATTATCAAATATTTTTACAAGAAAATGTCCATTGACAAAAGCAATCAGTGCAAAGCCCATGAATATGAATATAAAGAGAAGAATGGACTGTATTGCCGCATTTGGAACGGCAAGTATTGCAAAAGGCACTGCACTGACAAGAATCATAAGGATGGTGTAGGGCAGATGCAGGATTGACATTAAAAGAGCGTTCAGAAAAGTCTGACGTATGGTATTGTAGAATTTGGCCAGTGAAGGATAAAGGTATGTAAATACCATAACATATACTATGATAAAAACAATAAATACTACAAAGAGTATATGTCCCGTTGTGTTTTTCATCTGATTTACGATATTAAGATCCAGATAAAGCAGTCCGCCCAGAAGAAGCATTATAATATTAATAATGGTGGCCTGCCTGAAATTCTGCTTAAAAGATTTAAAGAAACTTCTTACTATATAGGATTCTTCATTGCGGACCATCTTCAGAGTCACATAGTGCAGAGCAGTCAGTGATGCTCCTATGGTTACTACAGGGATACAGCAGACCACGAAAACAATGTTCAGGAGACACAGATCCGCTAATCTTCCCATAAAGTTAAAAAATTTGTTATCCATGTTAAAAAATTTATCCATTTTTCAGACTCCTTTTATCCTGATGAATGTGACAGCATTTCCTTTTATGACTGTCGTTTGAAAATAAGGTATGTTATTTAGTATAACGAATTAAGACTGAAAAAGCAAATTTTTTTACAGAACCAGAAGCTGGTCTACTGTGACAAAATCATAGCCCTTTTCTGTAAGCAGATCAATAATTTTCAGCGCAGCTTCAACAGAGGTCCCATATTCATCATGCATAAGAATTATAGAACCGTCATGCACATGATTGCGGACGATATCAAGAATACTGTTTACATTCCTGCTTTTCCAGTCAAGTGTATCCACATCCCAGAATACAGGAAACATGGTGACAGACAATTCCATATTATTTCTCCAGGCGCCAAAAGGAGGACGTATATAAGAAGGATAAACACCTGTAATTTCAAAAATTATATTATTTGTTTTTTCAATTTCTTCTCTGGCCTTCTCTGCAGGTATTTTGTTTAAAAGAACATGATCATAAGTATGGTTCCCGATCAGATGCCCGTCATCATGCATTTGTTTTACAATGTCTTTATTTTCTTCGATATTTTTTCCCATAAGAAAAAAAGAGGCATGGATGTTTCGGGCTTTAAGCCCTTTCAGAAGCAGGGGTGTATATTTCTTGCTGGGTCCATCATCAAAGGTCAGGGCTACCCGGGGATTTTCACTGTTTTTTTCCATTGCCTGAAGTGTCAGAGAAATCATTCCTCTGCCTGCTGTTGTATAAGCAGCGGATGTACGTATTTCATCATTCTTAAGAAAAAGGCAGAACAGAAGAACTGAGATCAGCACAAAAGAAATCAGCCGTAATCTTTTCATCCGGATATTCTTTCCTGTTTTTGTTATCCAATTATATGAAAAAAACAGGTTAATTTATGCAGATTTCTTGCATTTCCCATAAAAAATCAGATATAATAAATATATTACAGTAAAAATGGAGAAGAAAATGTTTAGCAAAAAAAATTCAATTTATCTGTTTCTCATTATTGCAGGCTTTTTTGTACTCCTGTACGTTTCCGGAGAATCATATTACAGTGGTCTGACCGGGGAGCAGGATAAAGAACCGGCAAATGAAAAGATATATGCTTTAAAATATGATATGATCGTTGATAAGCCCCAGTCCTCTTTCTGGCAGGAAGTATATGAAAGTGCCAGAAAAAGTGCAGAGAAGAACAATGTGCTGCTGGAGTTAAAGGGAACGGGATGGGACGGAGATTATGATAAAATTGACTTTATGAATATGAGCATTGCCTCCCATACGAATGGAATCATACTGCAGTATAATGGAGAAGCAGGACTGGAAGAGAAGATCAATGAGGCAGTGGATGCAGGGATTCCTGTGGTTACGGTTATGAGTGATGCTGTTCACAGTAAACGTCAGACTTTTGTGGGAGTGAGTGATTATCAGCTGGGTTTTGCTTATGGAGAAAAGGTAGCTGATTATGTAGATCAGAATACTCATAACATACAGATTCTTCTCAAAAAAAATATAGATGATATGAATCAGAGCCAGATCTATACCCAGATCAGCAATGCGGCTCTGGACAGGGCGGAAGATGGCCAGATGATTAAAATATCTGGGCGTAATCTTCTTTCTGCCGGAACTTTTGAGACAGAAGAGGCTGTGACAGATATTTTCCAGCAGAAAGACAATATTCCGGATATCCTTGTATGTATGGATGAGGATACTACGGAATGTGCACGTCAGGCCGTTATCGATTTCAATCTTGCAGGAAAAGTGAAGATTATAGGATATTATACTTCAGAAGATATTCTTACTGCTGTGGAAAAAGGTGTCATTTCTGTTACATGTGATGTGGATACAGAACAGCTTGGAAAGTACAGCGTGGAAGCTCTTACAGAATATTTAAAAGAAGGCAGAGCAAATTCCTACTATAATGTAGATATTCGTTTCCTGGATAAAACAGATATCCGGGATATGAAAAGAGGAGGCCCGAACCCATGAAAAAATTTCGATGGAGAGATCTTTCACTGGTAAGCAAAATACTGACAGAGGTAGGATTGATCGCAGGGCTTCTGTTTGCTCTGAATCTGATGTTTTATGTGAGAATCAATGATTC
>JAXEUE010000124.1:0-3757 GCA_034115005.1 Blautia sp. | reverse complement strand
TCAATAATAAACGGAAGCATTCCCCAGTTGATCAGATTGGAACGATATCTCTTCGTAGCATATTCATTGGCAATATTAGCCCATCCTCCCAGGACCTTCTGGCAGGAAGCCGCCTGTTCACGCGCAGAACCGTCACCGGGCTTAACAGCAAATATCGTACTTCCCACTCCCAGGTTCTCTTTACTTACCTTTGGATATGCTTTTATGACAGCATCAATCACAGGTTTCATCTCTGGAACAACCTCAACAGGATCCTGTCCTCTTTCGATTGCTTTCTGCCCTTTCTGAATCTCCTTGGCACGTCCCACATAAGCAGGATCCTTCCTGGACAAAGTAAATTCTGCCAGTCCAAGGGGATTGGAGCGATATGAGGATGTTTCGCCTGACGGAATCAGCTCGTCTGTGGTTGTAACAGGATCATGAATCTCGGAGACCACTTTCAGAATTAAATTTTCAGGTAATGCAGACATTTCAGGCCAGTCCTTGATATTAGGTCCAAACTGAATCTCCACACTTGGATCTGCCACGCCGTGACTGTCAAATACACGATTTTCATAAATCGTTTTATCAAAGAAATATTTCTGATTCCTGTACTCTCCCGTATACTCTTCTGCGGAGGTAAGGAAACCCTTATTTGCTGCTGTTGCAGCAATCGATCTGGCATCCATAAGAGCAACCGAAGAGATCTGCCCATTTTGTATCTTTGAACCTTCACGGTTAGGAAAGTTTCTGGTTGTATGCCGAATACTGAATGCATTATTTGCAGGTGTATCTCCTGCTCCAAAGCAAGGTCCGCAGAAAGCAGTCTTAACCACTGCCCCCGTCTCAAGAAGATCTGCCAGAACACCATTTTTTGCAAGTTCCATATAGATCGGTGTACTTGCCGGATATACGCTTAAAGTAAATGCTCCAGAGCCAATGCTTCTGCCTCTGAGGATATCTGCAGCGGCACAGATATTCTCAAATCCACCACCTGCACACCCGGCAATGATTCCCTGATCTACATACAATTTTCCATCAACTACCTTATCTCTTAACGTAAACGGAACTTTTCCATCCAGGCTGACCTGGGCCTTTTTCTCCACATCCGCCAGAATATCATCAAGGTTCTCTTTTAGTTCATCAATCGTATAAGTATTGCTGGGATGAAAAGGCATTGCAATCATTGGCTTAATCTCTTCCAGATTGATCTCCACACATCCATCATAATATGCCGTCTGTCCTGGTTTCAATTCTTTATAGCCTTCTCTTCTGCCGTGAATTTCATAAAATTCTTCAATTTTATCATCTGTCTGCCAGATCGAGGAAAGGCATGTGGTCTCTGTGGTCATCACATCGATTCCTATACGGTAATCAGCACTTAAATTGGCGATTCCAGGTCCCACAAATTCCATTACTTTATTCTTCACATATCCGTTTGCAAAAACCTTACCGATAATTGCAAGGGCAATATCCTGAGGGCCTACTCCCGGGCGAGGTGTTCCCTTAAGATAAATTGCAACCACACCTGGCATATTGATATCATAGGTCTGGGAAAGAAGCTGTTTTACAAGCTCAGGGCCTCCCTCCCCCATAGCCATAGTGCCAAGTGCGCCATATCGGGTATGACTGTCTGAACCCAGGATCATCTTACCACACTCAGCCAGCATTTCTCTCGCAAACTGGTGGATTACAGCCTGATGAGGCGGTACATACATTCCACCATATTTCTTCGCACAGGTCAGACCAAACATATGATCATCTTCATTTATGGTTCCTCCTACCGCGCAAAGAGAATTATGGCAATTTGTCAGAACATAGGGAACAGGAAATTTCTCAAGACCTGAAGCACGGGCAGTCTGAATAATACCTACAAAAGTAATGTCATGAGATGTAAGTTTGTCAAATTTAATCTGAAGTTTCTCCATATTTCCGGAAATATTATGAGACTCCAGAATGGAATAGGCAATCGTATTTTTTCTTGCCTCTTCCCTGGAAACCGAAAGACCAGCCTCATTTTCAGGAACAATTTTGCAGCCATCCAGCAAATAAATACCGGTATCATATAATTTCATACTGTTTCCTCCAATCTTGGGTGTTCTACACATCTTTAGCACGCTAAACTTATAGAATTTTGAAGCTTATTATAAATTATTTACTTAAAATAATCAAGTATTCGCTTAAGTACAATTCATAGGAATCTATTATCCCATTTAAAAAATCCCAAAAAAGTAATATTTCAATTACTTTTCCGGGATTTTTAAGAACATCAGCCTTTAACAGCTCCTGAAACCATACCTTTGATAATTTCTTTGCTGAATGCGAAATACAAAATTACAATAGGTGCCATGGTAATCAGCATTGCCGCCATCTGTTTCGGATAATCCGATGCGAACTGTCCCTTAAACTGCGTCAGTGCCAGAGGTACTGTCTGCAACGCAACGTCCTTAATCAGAACTAACGCAAATGAGAATTCATTCCAGCAGCTGAATACCTGAATAATAGCAACTGTAATCAGGATTGGACGACAAACAGGAAGAATAATTGTCCATAATGTATGGGAGAAATTGCTTCCATCAATAGCCGCCGCTTCTTCCAGCGAGACAGGTACCGTTTTTACATATCCTTCTACCAGGAATATTCCCATAGGAAGTCCAAAGGAAACATATGGAAGAAGAAGAGTAAACCATCTGTTATTGATTCCACATCTCTGGAACACTACATAAATAGGAACCAGCAGGGAATGGATCGGGATCAGCATACCCATAAGGAACATCACATACAGAATACGATTCAGTTTAAAATGTACACGGGCAAGAATATATCCCACAATAAAACTGAACGCAACGATCATAATAATCGAAAGTCCTGTTGTACGTATACTGTTCATCATGGAAGCACCAAGATGATAATCCTTATTTGTCAGGATCTTGATATAGTTGATCAGTGTAGGATTTTTTGGCAGACCTATGATATCTGCATTAAAAACACGTTTTTCTTTCAGGGAAGAATAAGCCATCCACACAATAGGAAAGATACATGATATAGAGAAAATAAGCAGGATCACATTCATGATAACTCCTACAATACCTTTTCTCACTTTATGAGTAGCAGGTGCATTCTTATTCATAATCTCATGCCTCCTTTTCTCTGGTCAGATATTTGATAAGAGCCTGTGAACCGCCGATAACGATCAGTGAAAGCACAAAAATAGCTACAGAAATACAACTACCATATCCCATATTACTCTGTCCAAAGGAAACCTGGTAACCATACATCGCCATAACCATAGATGCCGTACCAGGACCACCTTTTGTCATAACATAAATATTATCAAAAGCTTTCATATTACCTGCCACGCACAGGGTAATACAAACAAGCATTGTATTCTTAATCAATGGTAATGTAATATGTAATGCAGTCTGGACACCATTTGCTCCATCTATCTGGGCACTTTCAAAGATTTCTGTATCAATGGATGAAATAGCAGAGAGAATGATGACCATATAATAACCAATAAACTGCCAGATCAACGGAATAGTTACACATAACATAACAATATCAGGATTATTCAGCCAGACCTGACAAAGATCTGGTCTTCCAATCTTTTTTAAAAACCAATTAATAAGTCCATATTTGTTATGATAGATCATATTCCAGATCAAACCTATACATACAGCTGCGATAGTACTTGGGAAAAATCCGAATGTACGATGCATTCCTTTGAATTTGGTAAGCTTGGAATTTACCATAAGAACAAGGATAAATGCAATTCCTA
>JAXEUE010000123.1:0-10693 GCA_034115005.1 Blautia sp. | reverse complement strand
TTGAAAATGTTGATGAATGCTGCTTTCTTGAGGTTTTCGTTTGTTCTTGTCATGTCTTTGTTCTCCTTTTCTGTGTTTGAATTGTTTGCTGCTTCTTTGTCTTTTTGTAGAAATATCGGAACTGATGAATAGATGGATGTGGTAACAATGTTCCCTCTGCATCTGTATACTTTTCTTTCAGCATCATGGTGTAAGCTGTTGTCAACGTATTCTGGTTCTTTGTATAAAAGAATTTGTTCAAAGACCAACGCATTATCTTTTCATCTCTGCTCAGTTCTTTTTCTTTCTTTTCTTTTGGTGCAAGTACAGAAATATCCTGATAAACCAAGTATAAACAGAGTGTATTTCGTATTGTCTGTTTGCTGTAATTCTTTAATTCTGCGATTGACCGTATCATCCGGCTGCGTTCTTTTTCATCCCCGATAAAAGGCAAAATCCCGGCTATTAGTGCATAATGTTCCTGTATGTACTTTGATGTAGTGGATAATGCTGTATCTGTTTTCGATGGATAAATGTTGGTGATTTCCCACAATTCCTGTTCTGTCACTGACTTCCAGTCCTTAAACTGTTCTTTGTCTTTCCATTGCGGCATCGTCCTTTTTATACAGTCAATTACAAGAAATGAAGATTCTTTTACTTCTAATATTCTGATAATCTTTGTATTATCCTGACTTCCTAAAATCTTATTCTTCTCCATCAATTACCAGCCCCCAATCCTGTACACCAAGTCTTAACCAATATACCCGGCTTGCATCCAAGAGTTTCACGGTCATAGGTTTCATAAGATATTTTTCCTCTACACACTCCCTCACCATGAGATGGTTTCCTGTTTTCTTACACACAAAATCAGAAGTGTATTCTCCTATTTCCAGACCGTCTAGTAATACATTACATTGTATTTCCTTTATCTCCTGATTTTCTTCCAGCATATCCAGATACTTTTTCTGTATCTCGCTGTACAGTCTGCATACATCTTCACTTTTGCTGACTGATACCTTTTCACAACGTCCTTTGTAATTCTTTTTCCGCATAGTGCTTCTCCTTTCCCAAAAAGAGAGAACTTTTCCCAAAAAGGGATGTTTTTCTCCCAAAAATGAATTGATTTTCCCAAAAACGAATCCTTTTTCCCAAAAATAAAGGCTATTTTCCCAGAAAGAGCTGATTTTCTCCCAAAAAGAGAACCTCACTCCCAAAAATGACTTGTTCTGTTCCTGAAAATCTCATACGTTACAAAATTGCACTCGCATTTTTTATTACAGAAAAATAAGAACTTTTTCTTCCCAAAAAGGAGAAATGCATTTTCAAAAAAAGAGAAATGTATTTCCCAAAAACGAATAGTTCTTTCCCAAAAAGAGAGTTTTTCTTCCCAAAAACGAGGATTTTTCCTGTTTTCACTTTTGGGGATTTTCAACACTGTTCCTGTAAAGCCTTTATTTATGCGGTTTCTGACGAATTTCAATTTTCCCAAAAATCACTTTTAGAAAAAACACTATGTTCATTAACACACTCCATTATCCACTTTTTCGCACTTTCTATTATCCAGTAATAGTGAACTACTTTCCCCACAACACCACTCTTTTCTCCCACAAAAAAAGGCTCCGAACCTACTATGTAGATTCAGAACCTTAAAGTGTATAGATTATTCATTTTTACAAAAAACTGAATAATAAGGTTTGCGAACAAACAAATATATTATTCAAACTCGCAAATGAGTTTTTGTCACTATACAATTTTGTATAGGCGTTATGGTTCTATCTGGTTTTATATGTGTTCCACTATCCTTAGTCCACGGACTGTACTGAACGGTGTTATCAATTTGTTATCATATTTCTGTTATCAATCAAAAATTCTTGTAATATCCTGATACCGATTGATGACACGATAAATTTCTACATACTCGTTGCTTACCTTGTAGATAATCACATAATCTTCCCATATCGCATATTTATAGTCTGTCCGAAAGCTGACTCGCTTTGAAAGGTCTGAACCCATTCCCGGAAACATCTGGAGATTCTCAAATTTACCATAAATTTCCTTTATAGTCTTTGCGGCATATTCTTCACTATCTTCAGCGATGTAATCCCGGATATTCTTCAGGTCCTTTGCAACAATCGGGTTAATCCGTAATTTTAACATCTTATTCCCCCACAAGTGCCTTCAGTTCATCTAACTCCAGCCATCCCTCGCCGTCTTTCACTGCTTCTTCGGCTTCCTGCAGCTTCATTAAAAGCTTCTTTTCCGCACGAGCACGTTCATAATCGTCAAAATCCATAACCACAAAACGTCCTCTACCATTCTTGGTAAGATATACAGGCTCGCCTTTATGGCAGTTCTTCAGGACTTCGTTATAATTTCTCAAATCAGATACTGGTAAAATACTTGCCATATTCTTTCAGCTCCTTCCTTGATTTTATATTGTTTCTGCTACTTATATTATACACAAAAAGCTGTAAAATTCAACGTGAATTTTTACAGCTTTCTATTATAACTATTCCTATTTTTTAATTCGACAAACTTGAAGTTGTAGGGGACAATACCTGATCAGCCTGCCTTGGCTTGTTTATAAAGGAGACCACTTTTGATCAGTAATAGCAGAAAAGCAACTATTATTGCATATGGTTCTTTCATCATTGCCAAAAACAAAACATCGATAACACTGCATCCTATAGACAATGCAGTAATCACCTTTTTGCCTTTTTCAAATTTGAAATAGACCATCAATATTTTCACAATCCCGATAATCGTTAAAGTGATGAACATTATCCAATAAATGGTAATAATCCATTTATTATTATCTAAATACTCAAAAAGATTTACCGAATAGATATAACCATTGACCGGCTTGGGATACAGCGGAAGAAAAATAAGCATCAAAGAAAGCAAGTCAACAAATCCCCATAATAAGTCACATACACTATTGAGATTTGATTTGTTTTCTTTTTCTGCAATCAAAATCAACTGTTCTCCAGATAACAGATCATCAATCGACACAGAAAAATATCGAGATATTTCCTTTAATGAATCTATGCTCGGATATCCTCTTCCGGATTCCCATTTTGAAATTGCAGTTCTAGATACAAATAATGCCGCAGCCAGTTCTTCTTGTGTCATTCCCCGGCTTTTTCTTAATTCCTGAAGTTTTTCATGAAATTCCAAAACCTCCACCCCTTGCTCGTTTTATTTATTCTTTATTGACAGTATAACCGCTCCCTGATAAATAGAAAATAATCCAATGCTTAACAATACGCCACCTACAATATCCGTGAGCCAATGTACTCCCGAAATCAATCTGCCAATAACCATGAATGCCGAAAAAGCGATTGTTACAATCGTTATCACTTTTTTGACTGCAATGCTTGACAGCCTGCGCTGAGTCTGTTCGATCAAAGTCGGCATCACACACAATACCAATAGTGTAGTTGATGATGGATAAGATGCCTCCATTACTCCGTTAATTAAAATAGGTCTGTAATTGATTGGAATCATCTCAAAAAATATATATGCCAGGATCACGACAATATAATAAATACCCAGAATAATGATATCCGGATCCACCTTGAAAAGACTTCTTTTCTTAATCAACTGAACTAGTCCCACACCTGCAAAGATCAGGCATACTACGACAGGCACCAGCCCCATCCAATCAGTAATCGAATAAATCATCATGTGTACGCCTGTGAAGCGGTGAAACCAGCAATTGAGTGTTGCAAATCCAATATTCGTTCCGTTTTGACCATGAGGCTGCACATCTACCATCTGGATCAAAACTGTCCATAATACAAAAGTTGCAATGAATATTCCTCCAAATAGTAAATTCTTCATTCCGTTCTTTTTCATCATTCTACGTCCTTTCTATATGGGTTTGTCTTTTCGACACATTCACCTTATCAAAAAACATAAAATGATGATAGAATCGCTCGGTCACATACGTGATACGATTCGTATCATACCCGTAAATGCTTGTTTTTTCAGTATTTCCTTCTGATTATCTATCCCTGCAAATCCGGATTTATCTTTTAGCATTCTATCATGTTCTATTCTGAAATTCCACTCTTACATTTACAAAGAGTCGCCTTTCGGCAGCCCTCTTAACTTATATATAAACGATCTCTTTCAGTACAATTTTTTCAGCACTTGTTCTGATATTATTCATCAACCCGACCCACTTCATCTGATCCCGTATCTTCAATGTTTCTGTCACACTCTGTTCTTCTGCCATCTGCTTCATTAACATTTCGACCTGCTCTCTTGCATCCCGATCAATCTGATTCAGATGTTCAGTCAGCTTTCCAGTCAATAACAGGCACTGATATCTTGCTGGTCTATACTCTTTCAGATATTGTTTCCGCAACATTCCATATTTCCCATATGTCGGTTCTTCCTCATTCAGCACCAGACCCGGCAAATAGTAATCTCCATGCAAGGTATAGCTTAATCCGTTCTTTTCATCATAAATGTGTTTTTTCATGCACTTATATCTCCATTCCTCTGTTCTTTGTTTTATTTTTCTTACGCTGCTGATTCTCCATCTCGCTCTTTTTCGCACCCCATGCTAATCTTTCGTAAATGCTTCCTTTTGGCATTTGTTCCATCCGTCGTTTTTCTTCCAGTGCTTTCTGATTATGAATATCCTGCAGTACCGCAGCCTCCACAGTGTCTATTCCCATGACACGCACAACACGATCATATCTATCAGAAACACTTTGCAACATATTCTTTTCTTCTAATAATTTCTGATTGTCTTTACGCATATCATCCAACTCTTTCTGAACACTGTTATATGCCTGTTTTGTCTTCTGGTATTTATTTTTCCATTTCTCCACTTCTTTCGTAAGTTCTTTTACCTGGGCAGCCATTGCAGCAATCTTATTCTTCATTTGAATAAATAATGGTTTAACTTTTTTATCCCGATAGGTTCCTGCACGTTCCAATGCTCCTGCTTCCGGTAGAAGCGTTTTAACCGTCCCATATTCTTTTATTTCCTTACTGACATTATCTATGATCGGCTGTAACTGCTCCCGACGTTCTTCTAGGCTTTTTAATTCTATTTCTGCTTTCTCTGCCCGCTTTTCTGCAGCTTCTTTATCCCTGACCGCCTGTTCCTTATCTTCTTTCAAAAGCTGAATATCTGCCTTGGATTCTGCAATCTGTGCAGTCAGTCCCTCATTCTCTGCTGTCAGATACTCTTTTTCCTGCTCCAGAGCCTGAACTTCCTTCTTTCGTTCTTTTTTCTTGAAATTATAAACATCCAGATGTTCCTCATGGGTACCTTTCTGTTCCCATTCAATCCCATACTGCTTTGCAATATCTGCCAGCACTTCTTTTTCGTGGTTTATCCACTGATTTAATTCTGTGTCATGTTTATTTCCACCTTGAAATCCCAAACTTTTTAATGCCTGCTTCAGTGAAACTCTGATATCCATCCCTTTTCCTTTCCAACCAGTCACATAGGGAACAAAATCAATATGCAGATGTGGTGTAGCTTCATCCTGATGAAGATAACAGCAAAATACCCGGAGAGTTGGATTCCTTTTCTGAAAATCCTGCATATATTCATTCAACACCTTCACTGCCAGTTCTCCTTCTACTGTCCCTACAGCCATGTCTTCACAATTTCCAATCTGGAAAATGACCTCATGGAATAGTTTTTCCTGTTTTCCCTGCCGGATTTTTTCATAATAATTTGTAATCTGACGGTCTTTTCTTTTCCCCACATTGTATCGCTCCACAGAATCATCAAACAACTCTTTATAAACATCTTTCAGATTTTCATTCTGGTAACAAATATTCAAGTGTACTCTGTCCGGATCTACATTTTCTGCTATGAAATCCCTTCTGTTATGAGCCAGAGAACCAGCTCCGATCATACCGCTAATTGTTCTTTTCATGGTCATGCTTCTCACCTCCCCTTCTGAAACCAGTGCCAGACATGGCACATAAATTTGTATCTTCGCCAGTTATGGCGATAAAAAGAACTCTTCGCCGGATACGGCGGTTTTGTTACTTTTGTCAAAAGTAACGCAAAAGCACTTTCGACAGCCGTACCGTCCATCAAAAGTCCCCTTGCGCCCTGCCGGGGGCAAGACGTCCGGGGACGTCTGTTATGCACCGACCGAATCGGAGCGAAGACCTATTCCTCCCGTTGGTCGGTTTACTCCTGCGTTACTTGTATGACTGACTTATCCCGTTATTCTCGCCCGGACATATTCCAAATCTCCGCAGTATGGTGTCCCCACCAGATACCATTCCCTTGCCGGATTCATTTCCATTCTGGTCTTGACCCACTGATCGTCAACCAGCACTTCCAGCCCTTCTCCGCAGTGAAATCCTGTGTCAATCCATAAATCTGATGATAATAAACCGTATCTTCCGTTATTGCTGTTATAACCTAATCTTCCTTCTCTCATTGTGTCACTCTCCCTTCATTTATCGTTTTCCATAGGGAGCCCCGTTTCAGGGCATCCTTCACAGCCATCAAACCACCAACGCACTGTCGTTTTATCCACAACCTTCCGTCTTGCATCTTACCAGCTTTCTCCTTGTCTGCTATCTACAGGTGCGTGACACGCTCCTGTCATAGGACAGACAACAAGAACTGTTACCATCGAAAGCTTTCCGGTATTCCCCGCCTGTCCAGATATTCCTGACGGGACTTTTCCCGTTCTTCCTCTGTCGGAGCAGTTTTCGACTGTGTATATAACTGCCGGTTTGCCATACGCTCCACTTTCTCCATAAGCCCTTTGCAAATTTCCTCCGAACAGCTTTGATCTTCCATCAAATGATAGGAAACCAGCTGTCTAAACAAGGCAAATGGTATCTGTACATTTTTTATTTCCATGTTGTCTCCTTTCAAGGTGGCAAGATGCCCTGTTCTTAAGAAATAGTCATCTTGCCATCTTCCTTTTATTCTGGAAGCATCCAGAACCATTGATTTCCACGTTTCACCGAATCAATCTCCAGTTCCAGTTTTGCGTTCCGTAGGGTTTTCTTCTTAATTCCTCGTTTTTCCGCTTCTTCTTCAATCTTTTTCTGTGCCATGCCACCATCAGCCAATATTTCCAACAGAAACTCCTTTGCCTTCCGGCTTTTCTGACCTCTGCTGTCACCACTGAGCAGATCATCCGCACTAATGTCGTATTCCCCGATCCACTCGAATCCAGTATCCTTATCTAATCGGAATGCAATTGATTTCCCTTCCGGTGCAAGGGAACTTTTCACATGGCATACCACACGGATTTCCGGTTCATCTTTAATCCGCCCAACAATCAGCACACTTCTGGCTGCCGCCTGAAAATCAATCGAACCCAATCCACGGTAAGAAGATTTTCCGTTACTGTTTTTGTTCATATGCCCGATCAGAATGATTGCACAGTGGTATTTCTCTGCAAGCACTGCCACACGCTTCATTAACGGACGGATTTCATTTGCCCGGTGCATATCCACCTCTGCTCCAAGAAATCCCTGTATTGGATCTAAAACTACCAGACGGGCTTTTGTCTGTATGATAGCTTCTTCCAATCTGGCATCCATCATGGTCAATGCCCGATCGTTATCATCAATTACCATCACTCTGGAACAATCTGCACCAGCTGCAAGAAGTCGAGGCTTGATAGTATCGCCCAATCCATCTTCTGCAGTCTGATAAATAACATTCACAGGTTCTATCGGGCTTTCCACTGGATTCGCATCAGAGTCAACGTTCTTTTCTGCTCTATCCTTCTCGTCTGTTGCCTGTTGTTGCTCTGGAAGAATTTTTTCGCCTTTGGTCAACTTCGCAATAATCTGAAGTACCATCGTAGTCTTTCCTTCTCCCGGATCTCCCTGAATAATCGTTACTTTTCCAAAAGGAATAAACGGATAGAACAGCCATTCAATCTGCTCTACTTCCACTGATTCCATATTTATCAGCTTCAGATCCGACTCCGTCCTTTTTATTTCTGTTTTCTTTGTCTCTACTCTGTTCGTTTCCATCGTTCCTCCTTATTTTCCCGTTGAAAGGAAGTGGAGATTTTGATAGAATACTCGTAGAAAGTTTTTGGTGAGTATTCTACCAAATCTCTGCCTTTAGGTGTTTGCCGACACTTAAAGGCATTTTCTATTCTTCCTTCATGCCATCCATCGTCACTGTGATCAGCCGGATTACTTCCAGTAAATCCTCCGGCACATCATCACCCTTTTTCAAACGTTTCAGTTCATTCAGAACCTTTGCCAGTTCATTTTTCAACGCCTTATACACTCTCGGATTTCCTGTCACTACAACCTCTTTTTCCTGCAATCTTCGGATAATATAATCCTGTTTAGTCAGACCGGACAATTTAACCGCTGTTTCCAGAAGTTCATCCTCCTCCGGTGATACCCGAAAAGCTACCGTTTTATTTCTCCAACGCCCCTGTCTATCCAAACATTTAGCTGACATACGCAAGTCCTCCTTCCCTATCATTTGGTTCTTCATTCATGTTTTCTGCATCCAACTGGTCTGCCATATCCTGCTGTACGGACGGGAACAGATGCGCATATCGGTAAGTGATCTTTTCTGCTGAATGACCAACCCTTTTTCCGATTGCCAGTGCTGTATAGCCCATGTTAATCAGCAAAGAGACATGGCTGTGTCTGAGATCATGCACCCGGATTTTTTTCACACCGCTTGCTTTGCATCCTCTTTCCATTTCATGGTTCAGATAATACTTAGTTACAGGGAAAATACGGTCATCCGGCTGCAGGCTGTAATATAACTTCAAACAATCCTGCATTTCGTCACATAAGAACTTTGGCATAGTTACAGTACGGACACTGTTCTTTGTTTTCGGAGTGCTGATCACATCTTCTCCCTTTAAACGCTGATAGGATTTGTTGATCCGCAACGTTCTCTTCTGGAAATCGAAATCCGCAGGAGTTAAAGCCAAAAGCTCCCCGGATCTGATTCCGCACCAGTACAATAACTGGAACGCATAGTAGGAAAGTGGTTTATCCATCATTTCTTCTGAAAACTGTTTATACTCTGCCTTTGTCCAGAAGAGCATTTCCTTGCTTTCTTCTGAGCCGATTGTGCCAGCTTTCCTTGCCGGATTCATGCTAAGATCATAAAACTTGATCGCATGGTTGAAAATCGTACTCAACTGTCCATGGATTGTTTTCAGATAAGTAGGGGATAAAGGTTTTCCTTTCCTGCTTGTCAATTTGCGAAGCTCATTATGCCAGTCCAAAACATCCTTTGCGGTGATTTCTGACACCTTTCTTTTTCCCAGATAGGGTAAAATCTTGGACTTGATAATATTTTCCTTTGTAAGCCAGGTACTCTTTTTCAGCCTTGGTCTCACATCTTCCTCATATAATTTGCAGAAGCTCTCCAGTTCCATATCCATACTGGCTTTCTTCTGGAGTATGAACTGCTGCTCCCACTGTGCAGCTTCTCTTTTTGTTGCAAATCCTCTTTTGCATTTCTGCTTACGTTCGCCGGTCCAGTCCTGATACCGTACCATAACGTACCATGTGTTATTGCTTTCAGTCTTGTAAATTGCCATTCTTAATTCCTCCCATCGTTTGATCTCGTTCCGTAGAACTGTTCGTAAAAATACTTCCGGTCAACTTTTCCTGCAATTGTCTGGCATCCCATCGCCTGTAATTCCCTGTTCAGCCTTTTCATCAGCTTATAAGCGTAGGATTCCGATACTTCCAGAACTTCCATGACCTCTTTTACATTCATAAACATTTTACTCATTGTAAAATCCCTCCTTCGTTTCTCACTATACATTTCTGTATAGTCCGTATGATACTATACTTTTTTGTATTGGTCAAGTGTTTCAAAACAAAAATTCTATACTTTTTTGTATGGTTTCTCCTTGTCTGTACTATACATATATGCTATACTCAATTTATCAAGTAAAAGACAGGAGATATGAGCATGGCAATAGGAGAAAGAATTCATCATTTTCGACTTCTGCGTGGATTCACGCAGAAATATTTAGGTCAACAGCTGGGATTCAGCGAATCACAGGCTGATGTCCGCATTGCACAGTACGAAAAAGGCTCTCGCAGTCCAAAGGAAAACTATCTGAATGCACTGGCTGACATTTTTGAGGTCTCCCCTCATGCACTCGCTGTACCGGACATTGACAGTTATGTTGGGCTGATGCACACCTTATTTACATTAGAAGACCTTTACGGACTTCATATTGGAGAAATTGACGGAGAACTCTGTCTCCGGCTGGATAAGTCCAAAGGAACCACCTACCTTTCTATGTTTGATATGTTCTACGCATGGCAGGAACAGGCAGAAAAACTAAAATCCGGGGAGATCACCAAAGAAGAATATGACCAGTGGCGGTACAATTACCCGAAAAAAACAACATAAAAACCAACGAAAAAAGGCCTTACCAAATTGATTTCACTCAATTCAGTAAGACCTTTTTTGTTGGTTTCACACATATTACCTGACAACCACCGGATTGCTGATAAATACTACCTAAATATCCGGTGTTATCATTTTGTTATCAAATAGAACTTCTTGTGCCCGGAAATGCCCTGTTTATAAGGGTTTCCAGAATTTTTTCATTATTCAAACTCTATCGTTCCCGGCGGTTTGCTCGTGAGATCGTAGAATACTCTGTTTACTCCCTTCACTTCGTTGATGATACGGTTCATTACTTTATTGAGAACCTCATACGGAATCTCTGCGGATTCTGCGGTCATAAAG
>JAXEUE010000122.1:0-2117 GCA_034115005.1 Blautia sp. | reverse complement strand
CGTCACCAACTATATCAATGAGCACTTCACAGAAGACCTGAGCCTTGACAAAATGGCATCTCTGGCCGGTTTCAGTAAATATCATTTCACCAGGCTTTTCAGCCAGTATGCCGGAACAACATTTTATAAATATCTCAACCAAAAACGGATCGGATATGCCAAAAATCTTCTTCTTGACCCTGCTATCTCTGTTACTGAGGCGGCAACGCGTTCCGGTTTTACCAGTCTGTCTGCCTTTCTGAGAATGTTCAGACAAAATACCGGCTGCACTCCCACTCAGTTCCGGAAGATACACGAATAAAAGGGCAAAAGGGGACAGGTTCCTGACCAGGAACCTGTCCCCTATATCTCTCCAACCAATGTCACTTCTGTCATTTCATGATGAACTGCTTCCAGGAAAATACCAAACACTTCGCTGGTACGAAGTTTCAGGCTTGAAGTATTAATACAAGGATGGCAGCCTACAAATTCTCCTTTTAGGACATCACGGTCAACAAGAAGCTGTACCCTGTTCTGTTTATCATTCATCAACCCCATAATAGAAGAAGAACCTGGTGTACAATCCAGCATTTCCTCCATCTCCTGAGGGGACCCGAATGAAAGCCTGGAAGATCCTATCTGACCGGAAAGTTCCTTTGTCTTAAACACTTTATCTCCTGGCATCATAAGAAGATAAAATTTCGTATGCTGACGGTTGGTCAGAAAAAGGTTCTTGCATACAGTCGCCTCCAGAACCTCATCAATCTCCCTGCAAGCTTCCATAGTATTAGCATGTGCATCTGGATGATCTGTTCTCCAGTATTCCATATGGAGACTATCCAGCAAATCATATACCCGGATCTCTTTCTCCAGACGCCCCTTATTGTCAGCAGGACGCCCCTTAACCAGAACGTATTTACTCATGTAATTTCTCCTCCGTAATAATTTTATGTTTTATACACCAGCCATTTCTCTTTTAATGATGAATGGACAGAAGACTCTCAACCTTCATGCGAAGATCATAAAACCTGTCAATATAGGTATTAATAATAATTTTACAATATTCCTTTACAATCACTCCGTCATAATCATGGGCCAGCTGATTACGTACTTTCAGCATTTCCATCCATACATCATCTGAAATCAGTCCAACTTTAAACGCCTCTCTCAGGACCTCCCGGGGAGAACCGGTTACGAATCCAACAATCGCATAATACTGTACAAGAATATCTTTCATTACTTTCCATGACAGATCAAAAGTGATACTGTACTTTGCACTGGTTCCACTGAGGACAAAGGAATCTGACAGATCTCTTTTTCTTGCCTCGGCAAGAGAATCCAGTGAATTTCTAAATGATTCAAACCTTTTCAAAAATTTTTCTTCCATATTGTCTGATATCCTCCAAAAGCAAAGTATTCCTGCATTCATCCATATTCAAAAGATCTACAGTATATAAAGTTGGCAGCTGTTCTACTTCATCCGCCAGCTGCTCAAAATCATCTGCTCCTGAAACAGCAATGTCAATATCACTGCGTTCCTGGTACGTATTTTTTGCTCTGGATCCGTATAAAATAATCTGAGAAACACCATGTTTCATGCAGATTGCCACTACTTGTTCTAATACTTCTTCCGGCTTCATATTATATCCAATTCCTCATTTATTTTTTCCTGACCAGGCTGTCAGTTGCACTGTAGCCAGAAGAACTATAAGGATCACCATTACCAATGCATACGAGAGTATTTTTATTTTTTAAATCGAGACGATAACCCCCATAATAGCCTTTTCCAAGATATATTCTGAAATAGTATCCATAATTTGTCTTGATAACCTTATCAATTGTTCTCTGAGAATATACTTTCGATGAATTTGGAAGATAATCTTTTACAGTTTTTCCGGAAAATACTACTTTAAAATGATAAGGAAGTCCCCCTTCTGTATACCATGTCCCTTTGATCAGATTTAAAGCTTTCGTTTCTTCACTAACTGAAGGGAGCTTGTTTGTTTTCACTCCATCCTTTAAACGATAGATTACAGTCTGCGTATCCGAATTGTGAACTCCTCCAGCATACCAGGACGAAGTAAACACAAATCGGATATATCCATTTTTATTGTAGGTTTCTTTACAATGTGTCGTTG
>JAXEUE010000121.1:0-2580 GCA_034115005.1 Blautia sp. | reverse complement strand
TCTTTTCCAGAAAAAGAAAACAGGAAGAAGGAATCGGAATGAGATCTATGAGACAGATCTGTGAAAAATACGGAGGAAGCTGCTCGTTTCAGACAGCAGGAAATGAGTTTGAAGCCAGTTTCCTTCTGATGCTGGAACAGAAATAACAAAAGAGGGGTCTTTGCAATGCAGATTTTCTATGCTTCACAAAGACTCTTTTCTCAGTTTGTGCGCCTGGCGGCGCAAGTTCCTAAATATGACGGGCATGCAGTCAGTCTGCGGTGAAAGTCCACAAGGGGCGTAGTTGCCTGATATAAGGCGCATATGGCGGATAAGCTGGCTTAGGACAGCGAAGTACGGTAGTAACAAGGAGCTGTGAGAAGTCAGCACTACCTTTAGTAGTGGTTACCTCTTTCAAGGCATACCGCACAGACCTTCCTGGGTACCACTCAGTCAGCATATGCCCGTAAATTTTAAATATATGATTTCCACATATTTTTTGAAAATTTAATCATGAAAGCCAGTCCAGACGGGTTTTCCCGGATAGGTTCTGGCTTTTTCTTCTCCTCTGAGGACTCTCAGTGCGCCAAAAGCCATTGCCTCCTGTTCAAACTCACCAGGATAAACGCTTACCGGGGCAATCCATTCACAGCTTTCTTTGATCTGATCTGCAACATCATCAAACCGAAGCAGGCCGCCTGTCAGCAGGATCCCGTCTACTTTTCCTTTAAGAACAGTACTCATGGAGCCAATCCATTTAATAACCTGATAGATCATAGCATTCCAGACACGGGTGGCTTCAGGGTCACCTTCTTCTACCATCTTATGAATCGTGTCGGAATTGGAAGTGCCGAAATGACTGGAAAGTCCTCCTGTCTGGCTGCAGAGAGAGCGCATTTCTTCCGGTGATTTATCACTGAAATTCCGAATCAGATCCGTTACAGCCATAGAGCCCATGCGGGTGGGAGTAAATGGACCTTCCCCACCGCCGCCGTCATTGGCATCGATCATTTTGCCCTTCTGATGAGCAGTAATGGTAATACCCCCGTCAATATGGCATACAATAAAATTACAATCTTCGTAGCGTTTACCCATAGAAGCGGCATGACGTCTGGCTGTTTCCTTCAGATTAAGGGCATGACAGGCTGTCCTTCTGTAAATTCCTTTGACACCTGTAATACGGGCCAGGTCACACAGCTCATCTACCACAGGAGGATCCATCATAAACATTGCGCCTCCGTATATCTTATGAAGTTCGTTGGCCATCTGTACTCCCAGCATAGAAGCATGGTAAAGGCCTCCTTTAACTTCTCGTGTATCCTGTACCAGACGGTCATCAATACGGTAGATTCCGCTTGGAACGGAGTAACATCCTCCTCCACGGCCTACAATAGCATCTACTCCGGTCAGATCAATATGATTTTCCCTGAGGAAATTTCTTACCACTTCCATTCTGTAGTCCAGCTGATCATTGATGGTGGGAAAATTTTTTAAGACTGATGAATCATGAAAGACATCGGTAGTAAAAAGATTCTTTTCATTCTCAAACATAGACAGTTTGGTAGATGTGGATCCCGGATTGATAACCAGGATACGGTAAATTTTTTCTGAATCGCTCATTTGTATACACTCCCTAGTTGTTGTATTTAAATTTTATTCACAGTCAAACATTGTTTTACAGATTGCTTTACCGGTTTCTGTCCGGAATATTTTCTGACAGACACAGGCGGCTGTTTCTTTACTGAGTTGATCTTCATACAGATTGACCAGAAAATCAGCCTCAACTAAAATCTGATAATCTAATCCTTCAATATTGGTGTATGTATGGTGATGCCCCACCAGATAACAGACCCGTTTAATAAGATCTTCAGCAAATCCCAGTCTTGTCAGCATTTTTTCAGCTTCTGCAGGTCCCTCCTGTTCCTGAAGCTTTCCATTACAGTTACCGTATTTTTCTTCGGCAGGTTTGATTCCAATATCATGTACATAGGCTGCCGCCTCCAGGACCTGCATGGTCTTTTCATCCAGATGCTCTGATTCACCGATTAGCCTGGCAAAAGAATGTACTTTAATAAAATGCTGGATACGCCGGGCATCCCCTTTATAATAATGAATCATTTCCAAACACAGTAAGTTCAGGTACTCTGTGAATAACATGATAATGCCTCACTTTCCTAATGTCTATAATAGAATAATATAGCATAATCTCTGTTATTTTGCATCTGTAAATGTAAAATAGAAAGAAGTAGGAATTGTTTTATTTTTAAGGATGGGGCTGTAATTCAGACAAGGCACAGAATTACAGAATAAAGTATTATGAAAAAGTCCGAAAATCTTATTGAAATAGACATTTTTATGGTGTATAATTGTTTTCAGAAAAAGAAAATTCTTCGGGGCAGGGTGATCGTGTAAGGCGAAATTCCCTACCGGCGGTATAGTCCGCGACCCGCGTAAAGCGGTTGATTTGGTGAAATTCCAAAACCGACAGTACAGTCTGGATGAGAGAAGAACACGCAAAATGATTCATACGTGCTCAATTACAGCCCCGGATTACATAACCGGGGCTTTTCTTGTGGAATTTTCTTTTGAATTTTTTCAAAA
>JAXEUE010000120.1:0-4028 GCA_034115005.1 Blautia sp. | reverse complement strand
AGAATCCCATTAATCAACAGGAGAGTGAATGATGAGTACAGACAGATATGTTAGTCCTTTATCAGAACGATATGCCAGCAAGGAGATGCAGTATATTTTTTCCCAGGATATGAAGTTCCGTACCTGGAGGAAACTCTGGATCGCTCTTGCAGAGACAGAGAAAGAGCTTGGCCTTAACATTACACAGGAACAGATCGATGAGATGAAAGCCCACGCTGACGATATTAACTATGATGTGGCAAGGGAAAGAGAGCGTGAGGTCCGCCATGATGTAATGTCCCATGTATATGCATACGGAGTACAGTGTCCGAAAGCGAAAGGAATCATCCATCTGGGTGCTACTTCATGCTATGTGGGAGATAACACGGATATTATTGTTATGACAGAGGCATTAAAGCTTGTGCAGAAGAAACTTGTTAATGTCATTGCTGAACTTGCAGCTTTTGCTGATAAATATAAGGATCAGCCTACGCTTGCTTTTACACATTTCCAGCCTGCCCAGCCTACTACGGTAGGAAAGCGTGCTACTTTGTGGACTCAGGAATTTCTTCTTGACCTTGAGGATCTGGAATATGTTCTAAGCACTATGAAGCTTCTTGGATCGAAAGGAACTACTGGAACTCAGGCCAGTTTCCTGGAGCTTTTCGACGGGGATCAGGAAAAGATTGACAGAATTGATCCAATGATCGCGGAAAAAATGGGATTTAAGGAATGTTACCCTGTATCGGGTCAGACATATTCCAGAAAAGTGGACACCAGAGTACTTAATGTTCTGGCAGGAATTGCTGCAAGTGCCCACAAGATGTCAAACGATATTCGTCTTCTTCAGCATCTGAAGGAGGTGGAGGAACCTTTTGAAAAATCCCAGATCGGTTCTTCTGCAATGGCATATAAGAGGAATCCTATGAGAAGTGAACGAATTGCTTCTCTTTCAAGATATGTGATGGTAGATGCTTTAAACCCCGCCATCACCTCAGCTACCCAGTGGTTTGAGAGAACACTGGATGATTCAGCAAACAAGCGGTTAAGCATTCCGGAAGGATTCCTGGCAATAGATGGAATCCTGGATCTTTGCCTGAATGTGGTGGATGGTCTTGTTGTTTATCCTAAGGTCATCGAGAAACATCTTATGGCTGAGCTGCCTTTTATGGCAACAGAGAATATTATGATGGATGCAGTGAAGGCGGGAGGTGACCGTCAGGAGCTTCATGAACGTATCCGTGAACTTTCTATGGAAGCAGGAAAGACAGTTAAAGAAGAAGGTAAGGATAATAACCTGCTTGAGCTGATCGCAGCTGATCCGGCATTTAATCTTTCACTGGAGGATCTGAAGAAATCTATGGATCCTGCAAAATATACCGGCCGTGCCAAAGAGCAGACAGAGAGATTTATAAAAGAAGTTGTTCAGCCGGTTCTTGATTCCCATAAAGATCTGCTGGGAGTAAAAGCAGAAATTAATGTATAAGCTTCAGCTAAAAATACCAGGAGGAATAAAGTTATGATCAAAGCAGTTGTTGGTGCTAACTGGGGAGATGAGGGAAAAGGCAAGATTACGGATATGCTTGCCCAGAAAGCAGATATTATCGTCAGATTCCAGGGTGGTGCAAATGCAGGCCATACAATTGTAAATAATTACGGTAAATTTGCTCTTCATACCCTGCCGTCAGGCGTGTTTTATAATCATACCACAAGTGTGATCGGCAATGGCGTAGCACTTAACATTCCGGTGTTTTTTAAGGAATATAACGAAATCGTCAGCAGAGGTGTTCCTGCTCCAAAGATTCTGATCTCAGACAGGGCTCAGATCGTTATGCCGTATCATGTTCTTTTTGACCAGTATGAGGAAGAACGTCTTGGAGGGAAATCGTTCGGATCAACGAAATCCGGTATTGCACCTTTTTATTCTGATAAATATGCCAAGATTGGCTTTCAGGTCAGTGAACTTTTTGATGAGGAGTATCTGAAAGAGAAACTTGAAAGAGTCTGTGAGACAAAGAATGTTCTTCTTGAACATCTGTATCACAAACCTCTTCTTGATCCATCCCAGCTGTTTGACCAGCTGATGGAGTACAGAGAAATGGTGGAGCCTTATGTATGTGATGTTTCTCTTTACCTTTGGAATGCAATTAAAGAGGGAAAAGAAATTCTTCTGGAAGGCCAGCTTGGTTCACTGAAGGATCCGGACCATGGAATTTATCCTATGGTTACGTCTTCTTCCACATTGGCTGCATATGGAGCTATAGGTGCAGGTGTACCTCCCTATGAGATCAAACAGATCATCACAGTATGCAAGGCATACTCAAGTGCTGTAGGCGCAGGTGCATTTGTTTCCGAAATATTTGGTGAAGAAGCTGATGAACTGAGAAGACGCGGCGGCGACGGTGGTGAGTATGGAGCTACAACAGGACGTCCAAGGCGTATGGGATGGTTTGACTGTGTAGCATCTAAGTATGGCTGCCGTCTGCAGGGTACTACAGATGTTGCTTTTACAGTTCTTGATGTTCTTGGATATCTGGATGAAATACCAGTATGCACAGCCTATGATATAGATGGAGAAATTACAACAGATTTCCCGACCACAGTTCAGCTTGAAAAGGCAAAACCTGTGTATGAAAAGCTTCCGGGATGGAAATGTAATATCCGCGGAATCAGAAAATACGAAGATCTTCCTGAAAACTGCAGGAAATACATTGAATTTGTGGAAAAGCACATAGGCTTTCCTATTACAATGATTTCAAACGGACCTGGAAGAGAAGATATCATTTACAGAAATAAATAAGAATACTGCGCCGGGGAAATGTCTCCGGCGTGTATTAGTATGGAGGATTATGAACAATAATAAGTGGAAACGATATGCAGCACTTGCAGGTGTCGTACTTCTGATAGTAGTCTGCTGTCTGCCAATGGTCTTTGCATTTGGCAACGGAGAAAAATCTCAGGCAATGTTCAGGGCAGCATTTGGCATGGCAATCCTTCTTCCTGTTGTGCTGTATGCCATGCTTTTAGTTTACAGACTGCTGAAGAAAAAGAATAAGGTGGAGAATGCAGAAGTGGAAAATATCATTTTTGATGTTGGACAGGTGCTTGTAAAATTTGACTGGAAAACATATCTTGATGGATTCGGATTTTCCAGTGAAAAAAATGACCGGATCGCAAAAGCTGTTTTTTTAAATGATATTTGGAATGAAAGAGACAGAAGCCTTTATGATGAACAATATTATATAGAAGAAATGGTTAAGAATGATCCGGGATGCGAAAAGGAGATCCGTCAGGTTATGGAACGGGTGGATGAGACTATCATTCCGGTAGATTATGCCCAGACCTGGGTAAAATATCTGAAAGAAAAAGGATATCATGTATATATTCTTTCCAATTATTCTGTTGATGCCCTGAAGCATACCCGCTCAAAGCTTCCGTTCCTGAAATATACAGATGGAGCAGTATTTTCAGGTGAGGTGAAAATGATTAAACCGGAACCGGAAATATATCATACATTGCTTGAAAGGTACCATCTTGATCCTGACAGATCTGTATTTATTGACGACAGGAAGGATAACTGTCAGGCTGCAGAAAAGCTGGGTATTCATACAATTCATTTCACCTCTTTTCAACAGGCAGCTAAAGAACTGGAGAAATTCGGTGTGAAATAAATGTTCTGATTCTGGCAACATGTTAAAGAACGCCTGAAACCCTTTAAAATCAAGGCTTCCAGGCGTTTGGGGGGAGGATATAAGTATTTCAAATTTTGTCTTTGGTGATGCTTCATTGAGGGGGTTTCAATGAACATTCTTATTATGGACTTTTTTCTTTTGTTTTATACAATACTGTTTGTAATTTCGTAAAAAAGATGATATAATAAAAAGGCTTGTAAAAGGGCAAATATGATCCTGTGTATTTCCACAGGCAGATCACCTATGAAATATTGGAAAAGAGGATTAAGAAATGAGCGATAAGACAATCTTAGAGCAGTGGCGTGCCATCGCCTATGATCAGCAGGCAGATCGTAATAAGCTTCAGAAATTCTGGGC
>JAXEUE010000119.1:0-4659 GCA_034115005.1 Blautia sp. | reverse complement strand
ATATGTGGGAGCCCTTGTTCCCTTTTTACTTCTTATTTTGAGATACGGGCTGGATTTCTCATATAAGGAAGAACTGATTATGAGTACCTTTTCCGATTATACGGAACAATTGAAAAACTGGGTGGAAGAAATTCCTGCTTCACGCAAACCCAATGAAGCAGAACAGGAAGAGATCATTGATCATATTACTGACAGTATCCGTCAAACTGCCGCTTCCGGAAGCCATTTCAGCAGAATGCTTACACCTGAAGAAGAAAAGATTATGAGGGAAGTAATCAGGGAATTTATGAATTAACTTGTAGACTGGCTGTATTTTTGTTATACTGATACAGAGAAATTCCACAATTAAAGGAGAGAAAGAGCCATGAGTAAAGTAACATTTGACTATTCTAAAGCTGGCTGTTTTATTGCAGACCATGAAGTAGAAGCAATGAAAATTCTGGCAGAATCTGCGAAAGAGACATTATTGTCCAGGACAGGTGCAGGAAATGATTTCCTTGGATGGATAGATCTTCCGGTGAATTATGACAAGGAAGAATTTGCACGGATCAAGGCAGCAGCGAAGAAGATACAGCAGGATTCAGAAGTCCTTCTGGTAATTGGAATCGGAGGATCCTATCTGGGAGCAAGAGCTGCCATTGAATTTTTAAGACATGGTTTCTATAACAATATTTCCAGGGAGACACGTAAGACTCCGGAAATTTATTTTGTAGGAAACAGTATCAGCAGCAGCTATATTAAAGGGCTGATCGATGTAATCGGAGACCGGGATTTTTCCATCAATATGATTTCTAAATCCGGTACAACCACTGAACCTGCAATTGCTTTCCGGGTATTCAAGGAGATCCTCGAGAAGAAATATGGAAAAGAAGGTGCAGCAGCCAGAATTTATGCTACCACTGACAGGGCAAAGGGAGCTCTCAAGAAGGTTGCAGATGAGGAAGGCTATGAAGAATTTGTAGTTCCGGATAATGTAGGAGGGCGTTTCTCTGTTCTTACCGCAGTGGGGCTTCTTCCAATTGCTGTAAGTGGCGCAGACATTGACAAATTAATGGAAGGCGCTGCCTCTGGACGGGATCTTGCCCTGAACAGCAGTTTTGAAGAGAATGATGCAGTGAAATATGCAGCGATCCGTAATATTCTTCTCAGAAAAGGCAAATCAGTGGAGATTCTTGCTAATTATGAGCCAAGCCTTCACTATATGAATGAATGGTGGAAGCAGCTTTATGGTGAAAGTGAAGGCAAGGACCAGAAGGGAATTTTCCCTGCAGCTGTTGATCTTACCACAGACCTTCACTCTATGGGACAGTTTATTCAGGATGGAAGCCGTATTATGTTTGAAACGGTTATGAATGTTGAAACATCCAGAGAAAATCTGGTAATCAATGAAGAACCGGTGGATCTTGACGGACTGAATTATCTTGCAGGCAAGACTGTGGATTTTGTAAATAAGAGTGCTATGAACGGAACGATCCTTGCCCATACAGACGGACAGGTGCCGAATCTCAGAATTGATATTCCCAAACAGGATGAATATACTCTGGGACAGCTGTTCTATTTCTTTGAATTTGCCTGTGGAGTAAGCGGTTACATTCTTGGAGTCAATCCGTTTAATCAGCCTGGTGTGGAAAGCTATAAGAAGAATATGTTCGCACTTCTTGGCAAGCCGGGTTATGAGAAGGAAAGAGAAGCTCTTCTCAATAGACTTTGATTAATGAAGATTGTAATACTGGAAGCAGAAAGTCTGGGTGAAGACATGGTCTTCACCCCTTTTCATAAATTTGGGGATGTGGTGATCTATCCTTCAAGTACGGCAGAGCAGGTGCCAGACAGAATCGGGGATGCAGATGTCATCATTGCGAACAAAGTACCAATTTGTGAAGAAACCATAGGATGTGCAGAGAACTTGAAACTTGTATGCGTGACTGCTACAGGAATCAATAATCTGGATGGAGAATATCTGAAAAAAAGAGGAATAGCTGCCTACCATGTGGCTGGATATTCCACTGACGGAGTGGCTCAGCATACTTTTGCCATTCTTCTTTATGTGCTGGAGAAATTAAATTATTATGATCATTATGTAAAGTCAGGTGAATATGCAAGAGGAAAATGCTTTTCCCATTTCGGGCAGAGCTTTTGTGAACTTGCAGGAAAAACCTGGGGTATTATCGGACTTGGGGCTATAGGAAGGAAAGTTGCTCAGATTGCAACGGCTTTTGGATGCAGGGTAATCTGTTATTCTGCTTCCGGAAATAAATATGATTCGCCTTATGAGCAGGTGGATTTTGACACATTGCTGGAAAGATCAGATATTCTTTCTGTTCATGCACCGCTTAATAAATATACGAAAAATCTTATGGATCTGGATGCATTTAAAAAGATGAAAAATTCTGCCATATTTATAAATGTGGCCAGAGGTGCCATAGTGAATGAACAGGACCTTTATACTGCCCTGGAAACGCAGGAGATTGCGGGAGCCTGCCTGGATGTTCTGACAGAGGAGCCTATGAATCCTCAAAATCCACTTCTCAGAATCCAGGACAGCAACAGACTGGTCATTACCCCTCATATTGGATGGGCGGCAAAAGAAACAAGATTCAGAGTAGTAGATGAAGTGGTCAGAAATATTGAAAGATTCCTTAAGGGAGATTCTGTGAACCGGGTATACTGATCACTCATCATCTTCTTCAATAATCTGGATTTCCAGATAATCAAAATCAATCTGTTCGATGAAATTATCCTGTGAAAACCTTGTTCTTTTATGATTCCGGAAGTTCTTTACATTGGAGTCAAGCCAGACAGGGTTTTCCAGGTCCATTTCATAGCATATACTTTCAAGACCGCGGAAAACTTTATGTGTCCTTGTATCCTGGGAATCATCACAAACCACGGTGTCTTTTAATAAATGATTATTTTTCCATATTTTTCCCCAAAGGCGAAACATAGGTACCTCCCGTATATGATTCAGTGAATATAAACCAGTATATAAGACTTGCCTGAAAAAGTAAAGTCTGCTTTTTCGGGGCAGCTTATAAGTAAAATGACCGGAGATAAAAGTATTATGAAAATTCAGGAGCTTTGCCATTTAATCAGCCTGCCTCAGGATGTCTGTGAATCTGTGATGAGGCAGAGGCAGAAAATAGATTTAAAAAAAGCAGAACCATATCTGGCTGATCTTATGAAACCCGAAACCGCATATGAAGCATATCATCGGCTTGAAGGTTTTTTGGGAGAAGACCCGGATTGTTTGAAAATGCTTGCATGCCAGCTGGAGTGTGCAGTCAGAGATTATGACAGATATAAAGCAGCAGGAATCAGTGAATTTATTTTCACAGATACTATGAAGTGTTTTACCCGCTTTCTGAATGAATGCAGAAAAAAGACAGGCACTTTTGCTTTTGACAGGGGGTGGTGGACATGGCGCCAGATCAGTATGACATTATTCAGACTGGGTGAACTGGAATATGAAATGACAGAGTATCAAGGACAAAAAGCAGTTGCCATACACATTCCTTCAGATGCTGTCATTTCTGCCGACAAGATAGATGGGTCACTGGAACAGTCCCGGCAATTTATGAAACAATATTATCCTCAGTACAGCCGGGCAGTTTATTTCTGCGAATCCTGGCTATTATCCCCCAGGCTTGGAAGTGTTCTGAAGGAGAACTCCAATATTCTTGGATTCCAGAAACGTTTTTTGATTCAGAAAGATCTGGAAACAGACAAGGAATACATTGACTGGCTGTTTGATAAAGATCCGGATACGCCGTTGGATGAACTTCCGGAAAGCACTTCCCTGCAGAGATCTGTGAAAAGAATGATGGAAAATGGAATCAATCTTGGAGCAGGAATCGGAACTTTAAGATGACGCAGGTATACCCTGGATTTCGAAAACGATTTCGAGAAAACCCGAAAACAGGCATATGGAAAGGAAAACAGATTAGATTTCTGTAGCAAATCAAGACCAAAAACAATCCATATTGAGTAAATATATACAATAAAAATGATTAAAAATATTACAGTTTGTCCAAATCAAGTAAATTAAGTAAAATTACCATTGACAAATTTGATAAAATGCTGTTTAATATAATAAAGAAAACGATTAAGTAAAGACAATTTATACAAAACTTAATCGAAACAGATGCTTTACAAGAAACATTTATATGGAAACAAAAAAAGTATTTTTTTAAAAGGAGGACACATAATGAAGAAAAAAATTATGGCAGTTGTTCTTGCAGCTGCAACAGTTTCATCCATGGCAGGAGCTACAGTAGTAAGTGCTGCAACAGATGTAGCACAGAATGATCTGGCTTACAAGGGAGATCTTGAGATCATGCACTTTTCTACATCAGAAGAGTCTCAGGGAAATGGTGGATCCGACGGACTCCGTACAGTTCTTGCTGCATGGAACGATGCTCATCCGGATATTAATCTTGTTGAGAATGTACTGGCTAACGCAGAATATAAGACTCAGGTTGCTACACTTGCAGCAGCAGACAACCTTCCGGATGTATTCCTGCTTCAGGGTATGAATACTAAAGAATGGGCTAAACAGGGCCTGGTTCTGGATCTGACAGATACTATTAAAGCCTCACCATATTATGATCAGTATGATCAGGATTATTTCACACCATTCAAAGATGGAGATAAGGTTTATGG
>JAXEUE010000118.1:0-6005 GCA_034115005.1 Blautia sp. | reverse complement strand
TCAGGCTAATCCAAATAAGCTTGGGGCCATAAATGAGACAATACGAAAATACAATGATGCTCTGGATCTTTGCAGAAAAGGGCATGAAGATATGGCTGCCATCAGGCTGAAAAAAATACTGACTCAGAATCCCAAACTGATTAAAGGCTATCATCTTCTGGCTCTCATACAGATCAAAGAGGGAGAGTACAATAAGGCCAGAAAAATCCTGAAAAAAGCGGCTAAAATAGATAAAACCAATACCACAACACTTCGTTTTCTGAAAGAGATCGATGAGCAGACTGGTGTTACAACGAAACTGGATCATAAAGACAGAAGATTATTTAAGAATACAACCGGTGCAAAAGAACAGGATACAAATGGAGCTGATGTACAGGTCCAGATTCCTGCTTACAGACAAAGATCCAGGCTGTCATTGTTTTTTACTTTAACTTTAGGGTTTGCAGCAGGTCTTCTTGCATTTTACCTCCTGGCTGTTCCGGCAATCCGTCAGGGAATATACAGAGAAGCTAATCGACAGATCGTAAAATACAGTGACTCTTTGGCAAGCCAGGGAGCAGAATTATCCAAGGTTCAGTCAAAAGCCAGGGAATCTGATGATACAGTGGAAGAGGCAACCAGACAGATTGATGTGGAAAAGAAGCGCAGTACAAGTTATGAGGCACTATTAAGTGCGTATTCAGCTTATAAAGAGGATAATCTGGATGAAGCTGCATTGGAGATCCAGAATGTATATGAGGATCTGTTATCAGATAATGTAAAAGGAATATATACTACCATCTGTAATGAAACAGGAGTTACCGGAATAAAAAATTCTTCAGATCAGTCAGATGCAGAAAGTCCCGATCAGAATAACGAGGATTCCTATGAAGAAGATTCCTATGAGGAAGATTCCTATGAGGAGGATTCCTATGAGGGAGATTCCTATGAGGGAGATTCCTATGAGGGAGATTCTTACGAAGAAGATTCTTATGAAGAGGATTCCGGTTATTGATCACCAGGAGATAAATGTATAACAGAATACCGAAAGAGAAAAATCTAAGCTGTAAAGATAGCTTTTTGCAGCTTGGAAAAGAAGATGCACATAGAGATATGAGCATCTTTTTTTCTTCAGAAAAATATATTCAGAGGAATAGGTTTGATAAGGGGGAAAAAATTATGGATTCTGTTTTTGAAATACAGGGTAACTGCCTGATCGTTCATCTTCCGGCAGAGGTGGATCATCCGGTATCGGATTATATCCGCCGTGAGTCAGACAGCATTATGAGGAAAAAATATATAAAAACAATGATCTTTGACTTCACCTGTACCAAATTTATGGACAGTTCCGGTATCGGACTGATTATGGGACGTTACCGGGCACTTGGTATGAGGGGAGACTGTATCCGGGCAACAGGGGTAAGCGCCTATATTGAGAAATTGCTTCATTTGTCCGGCGTTTATAAATTTATGGAAATCTGCAGGGAAGTATGAAAAATAGGAAGGAGTCTGTTATGGAAAATACCAATGAATTAACACTTATTTTTGACAGCCGGCCTGCCAATGAAGGACTGGCCAGAGTTGCAGTGGCAGCTTTCTGCACACAGCTGAATCCTACACTGGAGGAAGTTGCAGATCTTAAGACTGCAATTTCGGAGGCAGTTACAAACTGCATTATTCACGCTTATGAAGGAAGTGTAAAAAAGATAAGGCTGGAATGCCGATTAAAGGGAAAAGAGTTAAGTGTGGATGTGATTGATTATGGAACCGGTATTGAAGATGTAAAAAAAGCTATGGAGCCTCTTTTTACCACGAAACCGGAGAAAGACCGGTCTGGTATGGGCTTTACCTTTATGGAGGCTTTTATGGATGAAGTGACCGTAGAATCACAGGTGGGAAAAGGAACAACTGTGCACATGAAAAAAATTATCGGGAGGTAAGGATGGAGCATACTCTTGCCCTGATCGGGCGGTCGCAACAGGGGGATAAAGAGGCAAGAGATACGTTATTTGAAGAAAATGTGGGCCTGATCTACAGTGTTGCAAAACGCTTCCTGGGAAGAGGAGTTGAAATGGACGATCTTTTTCAGATAGGAAGTATCGGACTTTTAAAGGCAGTAGATCATTTTGATGTTTCCTATGATGTGCGTTTTTCTACTTATGCAGTGCCTATGATCGCCGGAGAGATCAAAAGATATCTCAGGGATGATGGAATGCTCAAGGTAAGCAGAAGCCTGAAGGAAAACTGTGTCAGAATCTATAAGGCCAGAGAAAAACTGGAGCGGAAGCTGGGCAGAGAGCCAACGCTGGAAGAAATATCGGTTCATACGGGAATTCCTGTTGAGGAACTGGTTATGTCTATGGAATCCGGAGCCGAAGTCGAATCTCTTCATAAAACAATTTATCAGGGAGAGGGAAATGAAATTTCTCTTATGGACAAGCTTCCAGAGAATAAAAATGGCCAGGAGGATGCATTGAACAGGATTTTTCTGGATGAAATGCTGGAAAGTCTTAGTGCACGAGAAAGGAAACTGATTTATATGAGATATTTTCAGGACAAGACCCAGACAGAGATTGCAGAGGAAATGGGAATCTCTCAGGTTCAGGTTTCAAGAATGGAAAAAAGAATTTTAAAAGAACTTAAGAATAGAGTATGATAAAAAAAGAGTGTACAGAACAGGAAAATTTCCGGATCTGCACGCTCTTTATTTTTTACAATGTTAAATGGTTTGTTTTTTTGATTTAAAAATTATACCTTTTGATTTATATAAAGCTGTATAAAGAATCATACCTAAAATTCCACAGGAAATCACTTCCCCTATGCCTACAGTGAGCATCATCAGGAGGATAGGAAGATTAACACCATATCCATATCTGAGGACGAAAGGAACGATTACGGAATTAGCCGCAATCGGAGGGATGGGAGCAAAAAAACGATTATTATTTCTCAGTCTGTAAGTAAAGACAGCTCCGATTAATGTAGCGACACTTCCGAAAATAATATCTAACGGAATGGCACCGCCAAGGATGTTTGCAATAATGCAGCCGATAAATAAACCGGGAATTGCAGCGGGGGTGAAGCATGGCAGAATGGTCAGCGCTTCTGAGAAGCGGATCTGAACCTGGCCGAAACTAAGCGGCGCAAACAGAATGGTCAGGACAACGTAAATTGCCCCGATAACAGCCGCCTGTGCAAGAAACAGGGTACCTTTGTTTTTCATATTCATAATCTCCTTTAGTTTTGTTTTACGAGTGGAAGGTCTCGAACACTCGGTTTAATTAGCCCGTAAGACCTTATTTTTAGGGCTTTGCAACGATGTAGAGTATATCACATGATTTTGGAAAATGCAAGGTTTGTCCAAGATTTGTCCAAGATTGGAAAAATACATTAATTTTACAAGGGAAGCAAATTCTGATAGAATATCGGTATTAAAGGAAGAAAGGAAGTGATTGGATGGCAGAAAAGGCAAAGAACGGTAGACCACCGAAGTACACAAGCCCGGAGGCAATGCAGGAAGTTGTTGACAGGTATTTTGAAGATTGTGATGGAAGGCTGCTTACAGATGCAGACGGGAAACCTGTTATAAGCCGGTCTGGCGATCCTGTGATGGAAGGGAAGAAACCACCGACCATTTCCGGCCTTGCCTGTGCGCTGGGCTTCAGAAGCCGTCAGAGCTTGCTGAACTATCAGGCAAAGCGTGACTTTCAAGATGTCGTTTTGGTCGCAAAGCTCCGGGTGGAAGAATATACAGAGGAACGGCTTTTTGACAAGGAAGGGTACAGAGGTGCCATATTCATTCTACAACACTGCTTTAAGGGTTGGAATGCCCAGTCAGCGAAAGAAGAAAGCACACCATCCGGGGTGCAGATCGTGTGTGATATTCCAAGGTTCCCTGTTTCTTCTACCACTTCATAATTGCATAGAAAAAGGCAGCAGGCCATACCCCACTATCCCCGGTGAGTATGACCTGCTTATTTTGTGCCGGAATCTACCTATTTAATCGTGTAGCTGCTTCTTTTCTTTCCTCAGACATTGGTTTAATTCCAGTAGCCTTTTCGGCAGCAAGCGAATAAGCCAGATTGATTTTTGCTTCTGCGATTTCATCGACATACTTCTTCTCTGCTGCTCTCTTGGCATTTATTTCTTTGGCCAACTTTCTTTGCTCTGGTGTGGGTTCGGAAACTGTCTTGATAATTCCTGGAGGGGTATTCCAACGAAACCATGGGCTTTCCGCTTCCTCTTCCAGAGAAAAAGTAGTTCGGCTCTTCTCTCTTTCAATATATCTTGCGTACATATCTTTTACGGCAGCAGGAGCCTCATTCAGAATACCAATTAGCTCCGGCAGCCCATCCTCGCTTGCCGGCACTGAATAAACGCCCCATTCTTTTAAAACAGCAAGTTCAACGCTGCTCCGATTTATCCATCTCGGCAGGGAGGGTTTAACGTTAATAGGTTTTCCGGATTCATCATAAATCAGGTAATCTTTTAATGTGAATTTTCCCATGGCTGTCTTCCCTTCCCTTATTTTGCAATCTTGTATGGTCTGAAATCTTTTTCATGTTTAATGCGTAACTGTTCTAATTGAAATTTCAGGAAATCATTCACACTTTCGTTTAGTGCTTTCAAATCATTATCCGATATTTCCAAAGTTCCATTTGGATAATTGATCCATAAGGAACCTTCTTCTTCAAGGTATCCTATCGAATATCCTATGTGCGATAATTTTTGTTCAATTTCAATATCCAGAGGCAGAGATGCAGTTTCGATAAGGGACATCATAGGAATTTTAAGGGCCACAGCGATTTTTTCCAGTGTTTCGAGTTTGGGTGGATTAGGATTTGTTTCGAATTGCCCGATTGCCGATGCAGATACACCTATCAAATCGCCTAAATCCTTCTGTGTCATTTTCTGCTGTTTTCGTGCAAATTTAATTTTTTCTCCTGTTGTCATTGAGCTACCCCCTCTATTAGTTAAATTTATTTTACTATATTTTACTTTGTTTTTCAAGAAAATACAAGTAAAAACTTATAAAAATGTATTGAAATAAGTAAAAACTTGTGTTAATATCAAAATATAAAGTATTTACTTGAGAAAGAGGGTAGCGATATGAAAAATGATTTGTTGACAACTACAGAAATAATTAGTCGAGCACAGAAAATGGGAATACATTGCAGCATGTACACACTGAAAAACTGGATATCTTCAGGCGAACTCCCATCGGTAAAATCTGGAAACAGAAATCTGATATATTGGCCCAATTTTCTACGTTTTGTCACCGGACAGGAATCGAATGAATCTAATTCGTACACCGGATTAGCAGAACGATAATGTTTAAAAGACTAAATCAGTAAAGGGGCGAAAAAAAATGAGCTTAAAAAAATCCGAAGCATTAAACTTATCAAGTATAAGACTGCTGGATAAGCAAGGATTGATGGCATATATCAGTTTAGGTGAAATGAAGGCTGTGGAATTTGCTACATCTGTAGGGGCTAGAAAAAAGATTGGCGGTCAATGGAAATATGACAGAGAAATTCTGGATAGAGCCATAGATCAAATACCTGCAGAATGAAAGGGGCATAGCATATGAACCTTACGAACAACAAAAACTTAACGGTTACTTTTGTTACAAGCAGAATGGATAAAAACTGTAAGTTTGCGAATATATCCCAAACTGCTTTGTATGAAAGATTTGAGCCGAGTCAGATAGTAAGAAGCCCTGAAACAATGGCAGAATATCTGAAAATGAGCAAAAGCCAACAGGATAATCTAAAAGACATTGGAGGATTTATTGGGGGCACATTGGACGGAAAACGTAGAAAGAAATCTGCAATCACCGGCATGACGATTATCATACTGGATGCAGATGCGGTTATTCCATATGGATCCAAAAAATGGAAAAACAATTCTGATTAATACATTAGAGATTCCAGAGATACAGAAAATTGCGGATTACTGTGCTGTTTTTTATGAAGGAAAAATTGTAAAAATCCTGGAACATGAGGAAATTAACGAGCAGACGGTAATGC
>JAXEUE010000117.1:0-2668 GCA_034115005.1 Blautia sp. | reverse complement strand
GCTGCAGGGAATTTTTCCGTTGGACGGAAAGATCTTTCAAGAACAGCTCCTGTTATAATATTTTTGTATTTTGTTCTTACGAAAGCAGCACCCTTTCCTGGTTTTACATGCTGAAATTCAACGATCTGGCAGACATTACCGTCAATTTCAAGTGTAATGCCGTTTTTGAAATCACCTGCTGAAATCATAGTTATATTTCCTCCTTAAATGTGCAGTTCAAATCTGTGTGTCGGATTTTTCTTCTTTACATATTTGCGACACACTCTGTTTCAATTTTATAATATTCCTATGTATTTTTCAACTCTTTTTTATATATGTTTTTAATTTTTCCTCAAGCTGGACAATAAGTTCTTCAAATGGCTTATCCCCTGTTATCATCTCAATATCTGCGAATCTGGCATAAACCGGATCCCGCTGTTTAAGAAGTTTCCTGATTTTTTCCTCCCGGTCATCTCCTTCAATCAGTGGATCACCATTTCCATTTTCCAGTCTTTTCTTCAATGTGGCATAGGATCCCTTCAGGTAAACAACTGTTCCCAGCTGGCCGATATATTTCTGGTTCTGTTCCTGAACAGGCAGTCCGGAACCTAATGAAATAATTTTCTGTTCCTTATCATCTATCAGGGATTTAATTGCTGTAGTTTCAAGTGCCCTGTAAAAGGGTTCTCCAAATCTGTCAAAGATTTCCTTCACAGACATATTCATTTTCTTTGTAACCACTTTGTCAATATCGACAAATGGAATGCCAAAATCCTTTGACAATCGTTTGCCTACACGTGTTTTGCCTGAACCCATAAATCCTATGATTACGATATGGTTCATGAATTCCCCTCCTCTTTGCGGTAAAAATATAATACTATTTTTTCCAGATATCGTTTCAGAACGATCTGGATTTCTTCTTTTGAATCGATGGGTTTGACAAGAATATTTCTAAGTCCCGTCCTTTTGGCACCATATATATCTGTAAAAAGCTGATCTCCAATAAAAATAGTATTACTAAGATCAGTTCCCATCATTTCCATGGCACGGATATAATTCTTTTTTGATGGTTTATGGGCATTTTCGATAAAAAACGCCCCTATGGGCTGGTTAAAGGATGCCACTCTTTCATACTGATTATTTGATAAAAAGCAACACTTAAAACCCAATTCTTTCAGATGTGAAAACAATGTACATGCTCTCTCATCAGCAGGAGCACCATGAGGTACCAGTGTATTGTCGATGTCAAACAGAAGTCCTCTGTATCCCTGTAAATATAGATCGTCAAAATCGATCATATATGTGGAATCCATATATTCGTCCGGAAAAAAGCATTTAAACATTTGTAATTCATCCTCTAGCTTTTTAGATAATTTTGTAACTTATAAAGATTTTTTTCCATAAGATCATATCCATGTTGATAAAATTTCAGAAGAGCCTCTTTATTCTGCTCTGTCCTGGAAACCGGTTTTATTTCAGGACGTATCACAAAGATATGCCCTTCTCTCTCCCATTTTTCCAGAAGATTCAAGGTTGTGTTATAATTTCTGTATCTGTTCAGGAGACTATCCACAAGATTGGGGTATTCTTTCAATGCCGCCTGATAAACTGTACGGCTCTTGCCCGGCTTCTTTTTTCTGTATCCATAGTTTCTTGTGAGAATCACTACATTTTTACGATATCCCTGTTTCATTGCATGAATAAGGGGGACAGAATCTGCAATTCCCCCGTCCAGAGAGGGACGCCCGTCTACCAGAACAGTGGGACACGCAACAGGAATACTGGACGATGCCCTGCAGATATCCATAAGCCTCTTCTTATCTGATTTTTCCTCCAGATATCTGGCCTTCCCCGTAAGACAGTCAGTAACCACCATTTCACATCTTTTGTCTGACTGAAAGAAAGTATCAAAATCAAAAGGAAATATTTCATTAGGAAAACGGTCGAAAAGCATATCCATATCAAAAAGACTCCGGTTTCTGATCGTCTGCCTTAGACTCATATATCTGTTTGCCTTATCATCCAGGATCATACAATGTTTTGTCCTTTCAGGCTGACAGGATACATAGTCCAATGCATTACAGGCTCCTGCGGAAACTCCCGCCACATAAGGAAAACAAATCTGGTGTTTCATAAGACTGTCCAGTACACCTGAAGTAAAAACTCCCCTGGTACCACCGCCTTCCAGAATCAATGCAGCCCCGTTTCTTCTTGTCATATCTGTTATACCAGTCCTTTCCAAAATTATAAAGTATCTTTATGATCATCGCTGGTCAAGGGGAACATACACCGCCGGTTCAAGAACATTCTTATAGGCCGGTCTTATAATCTTATCCGTATTGATCAGCTCTTCCATACGGTGGGCACTCCATCCAACCACACGTGCCACTGCAAACATAGGCGTGTACAATTCCAGAGGCAGATCCAGCATGCTGTAAACAAAGCCACTGTAAAAGTCCACGTTGGCACTGACGCCCTTATAAATACGTCTTTCCTGTGCAATTACCTGAGGTGCAAGGCGCTCTACCATGGCATACAGATCATAGTCTTTCTTTTTCCCCTTGGCAACAGCCAGTTTTTCCACATAAGCCTTCAGTACCTCTGCTCTCGGATCAGACACTGAATAGATTGCATGGCCTATACCATAGATCAGACCTTTTTTATCAAAAGCTTCCTTATGCAGCAGCTT
>JAXEUE010000116.1:0-6669 GCA_034115005.1 Blautia sp. | reverse complement strand
GGATACCTCATCCGGAAGAAAGAAGGCAATAAAAAAGCGTCGCGATAAGCGACGCGGAGGAATCCTGACGCAATAGATCAGATGAAATTAATTCGGCGCTAAGTTGTCGTCGGCAGTGAGATTAAAAAGTCGCGCAACAATAATAATGGAATCCTTTGTACTGCAGTAATCTATATCCAGAATCTTCGTTCCTTTTCATAATGGCATCGGCTCTACGTATTGCATCTTTTACATTATTCAGATCAAGCTGGTTCAGACACCATTTGAAATGATTCTCGTGCTTATAATCATCCATGGTTTCAAAGTGTGCGTCGTATGCGCGGTTGAGCGGATGCAGGTACAGCCGGCGGTGCGCGAGGGAACCGACGCAGTCTGCTTTATGAAGTATCATCCACAGATCGAAAGTCAGATTGCTGTAGCCAAATTCATATCGGATCTGTTTTCCAATCTGCGTGGCGGCTTTCATTTTATCCATGGTTTCTGTGAACTGACGCACATGGATTTCCTCGTTACTTTCATAGTCACAGAGGTGAAACACAGTTGTTTTTGTTGTAATGGTAAGCCGCTTGGCATATTTCATCGGATCCTTCTCAATATCAATTTTAAAGGATACCCGACGCCTGGCATTCGGTGATTCATTGATTTGTTTTTGCAGCCATTGTAGATACCACTGCTCAGTCTCACCTTCAACAGTGAAGTAGTATTTTACGGTCTGCTTCATAATTGCCATAATCAAGTCTCCTTCTTATCAGAATTCATGATCTCTTCAAAGATAGGAGAAAAATCAATGTCTTTTATAGCCCCGTATCTGCTGACAAAATAGTTTGTCATGTAGTCTTCGTTTTTTCTAACGCCATTTTCTCCGGCAGTTCCGAAATCTGAAAGGGAATATAGAATGCTATTGTGTGTGTCATCGTCTCTTTCCACAAATTTGATCTCGTCCCGGCGGAAAAGATTGGAATTTAGGAAGATTGGATTATGCGTGTTGAATATCAACTGTGCATGATGCAGGTTAATGTCATCATTATGAAAAACGCTGATGATGCTCATAAGCGCTTTTGGATGAATGGAGGCGTCGAATTCGTCAACAACAAGAGTTCCACCGGTACGGATGGCTCGTATAACAATCGGGAACAGATTGATAAAACGGATCGTACCATAAGATTCAAAAATGTCAGCGGGAATTGCAACACTTCTTTTCCCGGACTGATCATTAAAAATGGAGCAGAGTTTTGCTTCCTTGTCGTCATCGTTCACAACGTACCCGACAGCATTTGAATTAATGCCAAAAAGTTTTGCGGCTTCGTTTACGGTTTTTTCCACATAAACACTTTGCTTTTTCACGTCGCTGAAACGTCTGATCAGCTGCATGGAATCTGCCCGGCAGATCACCATGAACTTGTTTGTCATCCAGTCAAGAATAATACCTGCAAGGGCAGGTGAGTAAATGAGCTTGAATCCATTGGTTAAGAACAATTCTTCAGGATTAAGGCCATTTCTGGCAATAGAGAGTGTGCCTTCATCTTCTTCGGAGACCCCTGGCATGATGTAAGGCACAATCTTTTTGAAATTCCCGAGAACAAGGGTATCTCCCCGTGAAAAAACCATTTCGTTATTTACATACAGCTCTTCAGAAAGGATTTTCCTTTTGTGACTTTCTTTAAGAAATTTACCGAGGTCTATTGACAGCTTGTAATGGAACCGCATTTCCTTTTCATAAAAATCGATTGAAAAAGATACGGGTTTTGCTGTGCTTAATGATTTGTTCGGAATCAGCTCAAGTGAAACAGATGCCGGATTCGGAGAAGCATGCTCTTCGGCATTGCGGATATTGCCACGAAGTACAATGGCACGCAGGACATCCATTGCACTGATTATGTTGGATTTGCCCGAAGCGTTAGGACCATATATCACGGATGAACAGATACTTCTGACTTTCCTTGAGCCTTCACGGAATGAAGCCAGACTGTAATCAAGTCCAGTTTGCTTTGGCGCGGCCAGCATGGAAAAATCTGCTGTATCTGCAAATGATTTGAAGTTTGATACCGAAAAGTCAAGCAGCATATTAATCTCCTTTTGATATTGCAAATAAACCGCAACAGACCCTATAATTATATTCGATTAATGCAAATAAAACAAGAAATGACGCTGACTATTCTGCAGATTATTCGCAATTTGGCAGAATCGGAGCTCGAAAAAGCCGCATTTCTGCGGCTTCAAAGGCATTTGATATCTGGATTTATTATCTATAACTGCAGAAAACCCGTGTGCTTATATGGAGGCAGCTAGGCGGGTAGTTCATTATGAAGATTGTGGCATTTCGGGCTGTACATCCGATGAATCAGAACGCGGCATTTCGTCCCGCCATATCTGCGCATAATCCGGGGCCTGGCTGTTCCGACACTTCATCGGAGAGCCGCAGTCCGGGCAGTGGCGGAAGCACCGCCCTCAACCCAAAGTATCTCGGTGCTTGTTGTAGATGAGTCTGACGTCAGCTACAATAAGCATGGTTTTATCGTAAACCATTGGGCTTCAGAGATTGATATCTTCCAGGACATCAGGAGTCTCTGAAGCGTCCTTTCTATCATGTTGATTGTCATTATAAAAAGCAGTTCAGCGACACTCAGACATGACAGATAAACGTCATTCAATCACGGCAACAACACGAAAATAATACGAGTTCATTACCAAACAGAGAGGTGTTTTACTTGGGAGATGCTATAACTTTTGCATCCTTCATATTAGACAATCAGGATCAGGCTGTAACTGCTGCTATTGTAGCGTGCTTTGTGGTGGCGGTTATGATAACTACCTATCAGTACAAAGCCAGAATGATCAAGTATGTTTCTCATCCAAGGAACGCATTATGGTTTGCATTGATACCGTTATTTGCTGCTGGATTGATATTATTGGCGCATCAAAAGTGGCTGCCGTTACCAGCGCTTTTGTTAATCACAGCCATATGGCTACTCTATCTCATTGAATGTGTTTTTTCTCTTCGGCCGGTTTGTTTGGTACGAGATGAAGAGACACTACAACGGCCTCTCAAAACTAATAAAAATGAGAAGCGACCGCATCATTCTTATAGGTCACGCACTTTACAAAAATATAAGAGTTACTTGGATGAGGGTTCTGCTGCAGAGCATATTGAATTCTTTCAAGAATCAAATAGTAATAGTACCTCGCACTGGAAATATTTCAAGGCAAGAGTGCAGAACATTTTCACTGATGCTGATGTCAAACTGGAGTACCAATTCTTAAAGGCTGCCTATCAATATACAGTTAGTGATCTTGATGGAGCCTACAAGACATTACAAGCAATTGATAAACATCTTCTGTACCCGGAAGAAATCGAAACACTTGATATAGAGCGTGCAGAAATTTTATCGGTTCTTGGTGATGTGAATGCAGCCAAGGAGATACTTGGTGATCCGGATCATAATCTTTCAAAGGATCCGGAGGTGTGGATTGCTTATGCATTTATTTTTGAAGGTCAGGGTGATATAGACAGAGCTTTCAAATGTGCTCAAAAGGGATGCGCACTCGCGGATCTTTCAAATCTACCTGACTGGATGAAAGCGCGAGTCTATAATAATTATGCCCGATTTGCTATTGATGCCGGGAATGACAAGGAGGCAATCCAGTATCTTGATATTGCCTGGCAGAAAATTCGGAACAGCCAGGACACAGAAGTTTTAAAAACTATAGGTGCAAATCGAGCTATTCGGAAGGCTATAGGTGGATATTCAAAAGAAGAGTGTTTCAAAGATTTTGACGAATGTAAGGCAAAGATCTCTACGCACAGCATAATCAATACTATTGATCTTGAAAATTGTGAGATCACATTAACAAGACAATTTGGAGATGACAGTAGAACTTATGAACTGATTAAAGATGGTTATGAAGAACTAAAGGATCAGCTTAATATTCATCAATTAGAAGCCTTCAAGGCATCCACTTTTCGGATGTTGATGAATGGCTGTTATAGACACGATTGGTTTGACCCGGAGATTTCTGCTGATCTTGTGCATTATATGAAGCTGACTGTGATGGAACGCCTGAATGTATTCAAAGAATACATGGGGATTATGTCACAGAATAATTTCTTGACTCTTCGAGGAATTGAGCCGTTCAAGTCTCTGTACAAAATGATCGTGTCCTATTATAAGACATCGGCTATCGGTGAGATTAATGAAGAACTGGCGAAAACTGAATCATACTGTACTTACAAGCGCAACAATTTGGTAAGACTTAAGCTGGGGGTTCTTCGTATTATTGAAGGGTCTGAGCATATCGATAAGAGTAAAGACATCTATTTAGCTCAGTATAAGAGTCTGAATGATGCGGGTCTTAAGATCGAAGCTATCAATATGCTAATTATGCTAATGGATGAATGCACATCTGCATATAATGTGCGTGTAACCTTCTATCCATTAGATTTAGGATTTATTCTAATACCACAGTGGTCTGGAAGTCTAAGTGATTTCCAAGATATGATGTTATTAACAGCTCCTAAACCCAAGATTCTGGACGATAACATTCACGTGAATTATCAGAATTATATTGTTAGACCGAATGTTCCTATTACGCCTACGCATGAGGATGTGATTCGGAAATATATAGGTACAGCGTTAGAAGAGTTTGATGAACTTAAAGATCATCCATTCAAGGCTGATATGAGTGTTGAACTTGCTCAGCTATTGATACGAATCGGCGGACATGATGATGAAGCTCAGAGGATGATTGATTATTTCGAGAAAACGCATCTAAGCCCAAATCAGTTTTCTGCGTGGTTTAGACTCGATTATTTGATGATCAAGAAAGACTTGGAGCAGTGGCAAGCTCAGAAGAGAGGCAGTAATAAAGAAATGTAATGGCAAACTTATTAACGGATGAAAGCGAAAGTTTGCGGCTATCGGCAGGTCGGGTTTATCCCAGACAGAGGGCTTTAAGCATGAAGATACTTCTTTTTGGTGTCTCAAATGTAGGAAAATCGACAACGGGAGAATTGCTGGCTGAGCGACTTGGCGTGACATTCTATGATTTAGATGATGAAATCAAAGCGCAACCGGGGATGACACTGGAAGAGTTTGTTCATACAGTCGATCTGAGAAGGAGGGATCATCTGCGCTGCTGTATGATCAAAAAATTCCTTCATTCGGAAGAGAACTTGATTTTAGCCGTTTCTCCGATCTCTTACCCGGAAAACCTCAAAGCAAAGATTACTGATGATGTATTGTCAACTTCCAGTGATTTTTAACCCTCAAGGTGAAGAACCCTTTATTTTTCAAGGATTCAGCCAAAATTATCCCTTAGAAATTGAGGGTTAATATATCCCTCTGTTATGAAGTGACCATTGTCAAGGGGAGCCACAAGGAATTCTGTTTTCCCCGGCTGGCCACATTTGTATTTATCTGACAGTACCTGGAAAGAGCTCTGATTTAACAGTTCCCGGCATGTGGCCACCCTGTTATTCGTGGATTGGTTACCGACAGGCTAATGGTTCCGCCGTGAGCTCTGCGATCTAAAAGCACGGATCACTTAAGTGCCACATAGAGGGGACGCAGATAGCTCGAACCTTTCAGTGATCACAGCTCCTTCCAGATGCTGTCAGCTATTTACTTTGCTTGTTGTTGCAGGAATTTGCAGATTCCTGCTTGGCTGCTCACCAACATCATGGACAGCTGGTTGTCAAGGGCCTGCCGCCGCAGGTGGTGCGAAGCATCCTTGACAGGCAGATGGACAGGATGTTATATCAGGCCGCCTTCTTTCCAGAGGTCCGGGGTTCCATGTTATTCGTCATGATTCCCCAGACAAAGCAGGCAAGTTCCCTCGCTATCGCTGCCACGGCAACATTCTTTTTCTTGCCATAACGCAGCATCCTGTAATACTTGCTGCACATTCTGGTATTACCTCGATCAGCGTAGGCTATCACCTCTGCGCTGTTGCCGGCCTGCCTGGGCCGCAGTTCCTTCGATTTATGACCGACCTTCCCTTTGCAGATTCCCTTCGCACCTTTAATCTGCAGACGCCTCAGATGCCAGTTCCTCAATCTGCTGGTCAAACCGTTCGATCTTTGCTGTCTGCTCATCATAGGAAGCAAGGTATTCATCCAACGTCTCTCGAAGGAGCCCTGTGATCTCGAGCTTCCGCAGCCAGCTCAGATGTTTGATCGTCCATTTCGTGTCAGGGAAGAAATATCCATGCCGGAGACAGAAAGCATTGATCTGCTGCTTGATCTTCTTCAGTGCCAGCTTATGGTCATCACGCATCCGGAGGTATTCCTTAACGGAATCTTCCTTATCCGTAGGGACATGTACCGCATGATATCCGCCATAGCTGAGGCACTGGGCAATCATGACAGCGTCCCGTTTGTCTGTCTTGACTCGCTTTCCCTGCTGGGTCAGCATCGTTGTCGGAGCAAGAATGACGCATTTGACCCCGGCTGATGTCAGCTGATTGTACAAGGAGCATCCAAGGCATCCAGCCTCGTAACCGCATTCAATAGAATAGGAATCGTCCGGTCCAGGCTTGTTCTTCAGATTCTCGATGAACTGGAGCACATTTTTATAATCCGGTGTTACCTGGATGTTGGTGAAGATTCTGTCTTCCCCATCAAGTACAGGCTCCATTGCACATAAAGTGTAGTTGGTGCTATGGACATCCATT
>JAXEUE010000115.1:0-3817 GCA_034115005.1 Blautia sp. | reverse complement strand
TAGTATATAATACTTTTATAAATTCATCAAGGATAAAAGGAGATCATACATGCTCACCATAGAAATGGACAATTTTGACCTGGGACAGATCTGCAGATCCGGTCAGTGCTTCCGGATGGAGCAGACAGGGGAAAACAGTTATTGTGTCATTGCAGGGGACAGATATCTTAAGCTGACGCAGGAGAGAGGAATTGTCAATTTCTTTTGTTCACAGGAGGATTTTATCAGCTATTGGATACCATACTTTGATCTGGATAATGATTATGAAGAGTATATTAACAGCATCAACCCCAGGGATACATATCTTAAGGAGGCTGCACAGGTGGGAAAAGGAATCCGGATACTGAGGCAGGATCTGTGGGAAATGATCATTTCTTTTCTGATTTCCCAGCAGAACAATATTGTCAGGATCAGACGGTGCATCCAGAATATCTGCAGAGAATTCGGAGAAAAGAAAAGAGATGACCAGGGAGTGGAATATGATGCATTTCCAACTCCCTGGTCACTTGCCGGTGCTTCTGAGGAACAGCTGAGAGAGTGTAATCTTGGATATCGTGCCAGATATGTACGCAAGGTTTCAGAAAGTGTGGCATCAGGACAGGTCTCCCTTAATAAAATAAGCACAATGAAGTATAAAGACGCAAGAAATGAACTGCTGAAACTTTATGGAGTAGGAGAGAAAGTTGCGGACTGCATCTGTCTTTTTGCTCTTCACCATCTGGAGGCCTTCCCGGTGGATACTCACATCAGGCAGGCTTTGGATGAACACTATAAAAGAGGATTCCCCAGGCGGAGATACAGAGGTTTCCAGGGAGTGATGCAGCAGTATATTTTTTATTATGAACTGACAAAGACAACAGGAAAATAGACAAAAGGAGGACCGGGACTATGGAAATTGCGGAAATGCTGGATGAATTAAAGGAAAAAGCACTGAAGGATGACAAAGTGTGGCAGGAACTGATGGACACAAGAAAGGATAAGAATCCTCTGGCCGCCTTCTGCGCTAAATGCCGGGAGTTAGGATATGAAGTGTATGAAATGGATCTCATTTCCGCAGGGGAAGATTTCTATGCAACTATGCGCAGAAGTACCAATGGAGGCGGTGAGAATTCTCCTTTGCTGGAAGGAGAGGACGATTTTTACGAATTATTTTTTGCCAGTCTTGTTGAGAGAAAAAAATATTAAAGCTGTGAACTATTTTACCCCGTTTTTTTCACAGATATCGTTGAGGCAGCATTTATCACAGTAAGGACTGGTGCGGGCTGTACATACTTCTCTTCCATGGATGACCAGGCGGTGGCAGAAGTCGCTGCCTTCTTCCGGAGGGATGATCTTCCAGAGCGCCATTTCCACTTTCTTAGGTTCTTTGATGTTGTCCACCAGACCGATCCGGTTTGTGAGACGGATGCAGTGGGTATCTGTTACAATAGCAGGTTTTCCAAACACATCTCCCATGATAAGATTGGCGCTTTTTCTGCCCACTCCGGGGAGCTTCAGAAGAGCATTGAAATCATCGGGTACTTTGTCATTATATTGCTCATGAAGAATCTTCATACAGGCACTGATATCTCTTGCTTTGCTTTTTCCAAGACCACAGGGTCTTACAATGGCTTCGATATCTGAAGGCTCTGCATTTGCAAGTGCTTCCACTGTGGGATATCTGTCATACAGATCTTTTACAACAACGTTTACCCGGGCGTCCGTGCACTGTGCGGCCAGACGTACACTTACAAGAAGCTTCCATGCGTTATCATAATCCAGGGTGCAGTCTGCATGGGGATATTCTTTTTTTAACCGGTTAATGACTGTAAGGGCAAGTTGTTCTTTTGTCATAAGTATCTCTCTCTTTCTGTTATTGCTTACTGTCATTTATTCTAATATTATGCCGGTGACTTGGCAAGACATTTTACAAATAGAAGTTCATTTTCATATCAGAATGGACAAAAGGAGAAACAAATGAAAATACGGATGTACAATGTGGGCTTTGGAGATGCTTTTTGTATCCGGGACCGTAAAAACAGTCTTCTGGTTGATTTCGGGACTAATAACAGCAGAATAGAAGACCGCCCAAGGCGTGAGATTTTTGATGTGATCATATCGGATCTGTCAACTATAAACAGTAAGAATCTGCTGCTTACTAATTTCTGTCCGGATCATATTTCAGGTTTCCTGTATATGTCGGAAAAGAGAAACGTCTCAGGAGGTTTCGATAAAATTTATATTCCGGATGTGTTTTCCAAAAAGGAAATGAGCCGTACACTGGTACTTCTTCTTCTGGGAGATCAGATAAAGGATGCCTGCCTGCCCGGCCGCCAGGTAAGCCTTTATGCGTTTATTATGGCGCTGATCGGCAGGAATCAGAAAGTGGAGCTTGTGTCCAGGGGAAAAAGCTTTGAGAAGAAATACCAGGCATTATGGCCGGACACAGACGTGATCCGGCAGGAGACGGACAGGATTTTTGACCTGATTGGGAAAGAACAGCATGAGATTATGGATATTCTGGTAAAATTTGCAGAAGAACTCCGCAGGATCATCTGGTCTATGACAGAGCAGGGAAAGGAAGAGAGTACCGGTGAAAGGATCTTACCTGCTTATGTGTATGAAAGAGAGTTCAGAAAAATAAAATATATGCCGGAATTTAAGAAACTCCTGGAATATTTACATAATAATAAGATAGATCTTAAAAAGTTCAGGAGCCAGATCAGTATTGTATTTCATAATGAAAGAGACGGAGAGTTGAATCTGCTATTTACAGGGGATATCTGCCCGGAAAAAATGAGGATGATTGCGGATAATTATGATGATAAATTTCCCTTGCATGATCATTACTGGTGTATTAAGGTTCCTCATCATGGAACTCAGGAATACTTCTTTGATTTCAGTAAATATGAGCCTGAGAACCTGCTGATTTCTAACGGAATCCATTATTCCAACAGCAAACAGCAGTCCAGAGAACTTCGTACTTCGCCTCTTTATGGGGGATTATTTTATATCGAAGAGGCTCATATGTACTGTTCTAACTGTGACTGCTGTGACAGTTATGAAAACGGATGTTCCTGTAAGGAATGGGACATCATTTCTCCATCATATTATAAAGATATATAAGATGCATTATTTATCCGGTGTAAGGTGCCAGATATCTTCGTTGTACTGCCGGATAGTTCTGTCTGAAGAGAAGAAACCTGCTTTTGCAATATTTACCAGCATTTTTTTAGCCCAAGTGCTTCTGTCTTCATAGTCGGCAAAGATAAGGTCTTTTTTCTCCACATAATCGTTAAAGTCCAGAAGGGTCATAAACCAGTCTTTGTTCACCAGTTCATGATGAAGTCTTTCAAGATTTTCTTTATGGCCAAGCTCCAGCATCTGTTTTCCGATAATGAAATCTACACATTCTTTAATATGCTCGTCGTTTTCATAGATTTCTCTGGAGCTGTAATCTTCATTTGCATAATGCTCAATGACTTTTTCACTGGACTCGCCGAAAATATAAATATTGTCTTTTCCAACCAGCTCACTGATTTCTACATTTGCACCGTCCATTGTGCCCAGTGTGACTGCACCGTTGAGCATGAACTTCATGTTGCCGGTTCCGCTTGCTTCCTTGGATGCCAGGGAAATCTGTTCAGAAATATCGCAGGCGGGAATCAGCTTTTCGGCAGCAGTTACATTATAATTTTCTATCATTACCACTTTCATATAAGGTGAAACTTCCGGGTCATTTTTTATAAGATCCTGAAGGGTGAGGAGCAGATGAATAATATCTTTTGCTGTCACGTAAGCAGGAGCCGCCTTGGCACCGAAAATGAAAGTGATGGGA
>JAXEUE010000114.1:0-6430 GCA_034115005.1 Blautia sp. | reverse complement strand
AGAAGAAGCCAGGCGAATATCAGCCTGACGTAATCCATAAAATACCGTGGGTCGCACGGGAATCTACGCCTGTGGAGAGAGTGTAAGCCGCCGCAACTCTTTGGAGTCAGTGGCGCTGTTCTCGTTGAAGCAGGAAGCTCCCGCCTCTATAGGCGGGAGTACGTTCACGTATGTTTAGCCAATAGAGAAGGGGCTGTTGCGTGAAAGCATAGGCTTATCATGCACAAGCCCCTTTAATGAACGCAGGCCGCCGCGGTCCTGCGGACTGCAAAAAAATACACGGCCTATGGCCTTGTGCGTAGGAATCGGCCCGAAAGCCTTTTTGACCTGTCGGGTACTAACAACGGGGGTGCCGGACGGTTGTTAAAACGAACAGCTGTGGCCGGGCGGACCGTTGTGGGAAGCCTGTAAGTGATAAAAGTTGAGATAGTGGTTAGTCATTTGGGCTAGTGACTTTCGGTCTTTTCTGTGAAGCAACTTTTTAATCCATCAGATGCTGCCTGATGGAAGTCGCAGGACAGTTGCGAAACGGAGACCTGCTGGAACTATTTGTAAAATTGAATGAGGCGGTCTTCCTTTAGCATTGATGTATCGTCGCTTGAGATTTTTATAATTTATAATGTATAATATATTTTAAGCATATTACGATATTTATATTATATAGGATTGTGAATCAGAAAGGGATACATCATGGAAAGACAAATTAGTGATCGAAGTTTGGTTAATCTGTTGTTTAAAACTATTAAGGAATTTTATTTGAAAAGCGAAAATATTGTTTCCGATTGTAAAAAATATGATAGATGTAGATTGATATCAACTTTATTGTCATTGGACGAAAAACATGAATACATAAGAATTTTTTGTGATGATAAAAAGAGAAAAATATTATCTATACAGAAACCGATGCATCTTCCTCTTTGCCCAGAACCTATTCCATCAATTTCTCCATGGTTAATGAATGATTGGACGGATTATCGAGTACAAGTAAAGGTACAAAATGTTAATGAAAAAACAGGTGAAAAATTTAGCGATGTTCCAGAACGAATAACTTCATTTCGTTGTTGGGAAAATAAACGGAAAAATTGGGTAGCCGAACGAGTTCGGTTAAATAAGATTGATAATATTTTTAAATCTTTTTATACACTACATAATGATTTTCAAGGCCAATCAGATGAAAGAGAACTTTTATATGCATTTGGCTTATTTGTTGACTCATCTGATAAAAATATTTGTCATCCTTTGTTTACCAAAAGAATACGTATTGCTTATGAAAGCATAGAAGACAATATTATTTCTTTGTTTGATACGGATGAAGACATCAAATTTGAAAGCTCATTTTTTAAAAATATAAGCAATGCAAAACTTTTACATTTAGGGGAAATTTCTACCGATTTAGAAAATACAGAAATTCATTTAAATCAAGAAGAAGGTACTGCTGAATTCTTGAAACGGGTCATTCATTATTTAACTCCCAATGGAGAATTTTTGACACAAGGTGAAGAAATGACTCAGCGATTTATTGTTACTTATTCACCGATGATTATTTTACGGAATAAAAATTCTGGCATTATTGAGTATTTGGATAAATCCATGGATGCTATTCAAAATGGACTAGAAATTCCGCCGCATTTGATCGATTTGCTTCACCCGAAAAATAAAGTATCAGGGATACATGAAAAAGTAGAAACGCTTGAAAAACGCTTAGCTGCTGCTAGTGGTGAAGCTCCTGAAATTTTTATGACAAAGCCGGCTAATAAGGCACAACTTCGTATTGCTCAAGATATAGAGCAGAATAATGCTGTTGAAGTGCAAGGTCCTCCGGGAACTGGTAAAACACATACTATCGCGAATTTAATTGGTCATTTTTTGGCACAGGGGAAAACTATTCTAGTTACTAGTGAAAAAATTAAAGCATTAAGCGTTCTGCGAGATAAATTAGATGAAGAAATTCGTCCTTTGTGTGTACCTGTTTTTGATGGCAATCAAAGCGAAATGAATGATATTATTTCTTCTATTAGCGCAAAAGTAAATGTAGTAAATATTCAGGATTTATCAAATAACATTGCTGAAGAAAAAAATCGAAGAAACGAAATTATAAAAAATCTTGATGAAGAAAGAAAAACTATATTTAATATTCGTAATAAAGAAAATCAAAATATTGTGTATGGTGGACAGAGTTATTCTATTATTGAAATTGCAAAACTCGTTGCTGAAAACAAGGAACAAATGCATGTGATTCCTGGTCCTGTAAAACAAAAAGAAGGTCTGCCTTTGACGCAGGAAGAATTTCAAAAATTATATGCCAGCAATGGTGAGCTTTCTCATAAAGAGGAATGCGAGTTATCTCTTCCGTTGCCAGACTATTCTAAATTGATGGTTCCGAAACAATTCCAATGCCTATTAGATGATATTGATCAGTATGAACAAAAAAAGAAATCCATTACTTCTATTGATATAAAAAATATTCAAGAAAATTTTGCAGAAAATCAATTGCTGTATAATAATAAACTGCTATTTATAAACCCTGATGAAGATATAATTCAGAAAGCTCTTAATGTGGCTGAATCTTATCAACCTATGGTGTCTTGGCAATTTTCTGTTGTAGAAGATAGTATTGTAGGTGGTGGTTATCAGGAAAGATGGCAGTCGCTCATTCAGAGCATTAAAGATTTTTGTCAGGCTGATCAGGATTATGAGGGAAGTCGTCTTGGAAAACAAATTATTGTTAATGGAACCTTTGAATTAGATGAATTAGTAGAAAATTTACCGGAAATTAAAGAAAAATTGGCTAATGGTGGTTTTCATTTTTGGGATAAATTTGTAAACTCTACATTAAGTAAAATGACTAAACAGATTATAGTTGATGGGCATACGTTACGAAATGTGGAAGAGGCTGAATTAGCTATAAAGAAAACTCGGCGCGACTTAGCTTATCATACTGTCAAAAATATGTGGGCAGAAAGATTTGATAATTTTACTGATGTCCCCAAATTAGAAAGACTTACAGGTAATATAGTTATCCAACTAAGGGATTATGCGGATAAAATAAACAGAGCTCTTTTGTGGAATCATACGTGGTATGCACAATATGTTGAATTATTAAAAAAAACGGGATTTAATTTGAAATTATTAAAATCTGAGTTTGAATATAGTAAAAATATCTCTGGATATGAACATTATTTGACGACAAATATATTTGATTATGTTAAGATAGCAAGCCTTTTTTTGGCGGCGAGAAAAATTCGTCAAGAGATTGATTATGCAAAAACGATATTTGATGATAAGAATTTAGCGGATTCTGACTTATGTCATGGAATATTGAAGGCATTAGCTTGTAGGAATGGAGCAGCATATGAAGAAGCATACCATGCCTATAGCATTGTTTGGAGTAAAAAAAATATTTATGCGATGCGTGAACAACTTTTGTCAAAATTGGAGAAATATGCTTTTGATTGGGCAGCGGCAATTCGTTCACGTACGGGTAGCAATGGCCAAGCGAGTATACCTGATAATTTGGAGAAACTCTGGATGCTTAAACAATTTGAATATCTGTTGAATGAATTATTTGCCATGCCCCTTGAGAAGAGAGAAAAGCGGGTTGATGATTACTGTGCACAGCTACGTGATTGCACTACTCGGTTAGCCAATCAATTAGCCTGGTATCATCTAAAGTGCAGATTGGAGGGGAAACAAGAGATACAAAGTGCTGTAGCTAGCTATGCATCACTTATCAAACGGGCTGGCAAGCGGACTGGGAAACAGGCACCTAGATTATTGAAACAAGCTAGAGAACAAATGAAAATGGGGCAGAAAGCAGTACCTGCTTGGATTATTCCTGTTCACCGTGCATTAGAGACTTTTGATCCGGTAGACACCGTATTTGATGTTGCGATTATTGATGAAGCCAGTCAATCTTCTTTGGAAGCCTTAGTTATTACACTTATGGCGCATAAGATTATTGTTGTCGGTGATGATAAGCAGGTCAGTCCGATGATGGTGGGGGTTAATTTTGAAGAACGAGATGCAATTTTAAAGAAATATTTAGGCCCTTATTTAAAAAATTCATTAATGTTTGATGGCCATACCTCTTTTTATGAAATTGTAGCTACTGCTTTTAAACCGGTTATGTTGGAAGAACATTTTCGTTGTGTTCCAGAAATCATTGGTTATAGCAATGAAAAAATGTATAATAATAGAATTTTGCCATTGAGGGATTCTCATTCTTCAGAACTAATACCACCTGTTATTAATTATCGAGTAGATGGTAGGCGTAATGGTAAAGCAAAAATTAATGACAAAGAGGCTGAATGTATTGTTTCCTTGATGTTGGCTTGTTGGGAACAAACTGAATATGCTGATAAAACGTTTGGTATCATTTCATTATTAGGTGATGAACAAGCTGTTTATATTATGAATTTTGCGTATAATCATGACATCAATATGCAAGAGTGGAATCAGCGGCAAGTTGTGGTTGGAAATGCAGCATCCTTTCAGGGGGATGAACGCGATGTCATATTTCTAAGTATGGTAGATGACGATGAATCTGCAAATCGTAGCCGTACTCAACTGGACTGGCGAAGAAGATATAATGTTGCGGCTAGCCGGGCGAAAGATCAGTTATGGGTCGTAAATTCTCTAGACTATACTAAACTTAAACATGGGGAAAATCTTGAAGATGAAGATGTTCGCTTTGGACTTTTAGAATATGCTGTAAATTATCGAGAACATAGAGCTCGTTTCCTGGAAGCGGAAGTTAAAGCTGAATCACCTTTTGAAGCTGAGGTAGCTAAGTATCTGTTGGCAAAAGGATACCATATCCAACAACAGTATGAAGCAGGCCCATATCGCATTGATATTGTTGTATCTTATGAGAATAAACAAATTGCCATTGAATGTGATGGAGAAAGATTTCATAGTGGAACTGCGAAAATTGAAGAAGATATGGAAAGACAGTGTATATTACAACGTATTGGATGGAAGTTTATTCGCATTCGTGGTGGTATGTATTATCGGGATAAAGACGGTACCATGGAAGCAGTTATTAAAAAGCTAACCGCTTATGGGATTTATGCTGAAAATGTTCAGAAAAATATGGCAGATGATGAATATCATTCATATAATCTATACCAACGTATTGTTAATCGGGCTCAACAAATTCGAGATGAATGGCATAAACAAGATGAGGTGATAAAAACTGCTGCTAATAAAATTGTTCAATATCCAGAATCATCAATAAGCGAAGCTCCATTAAAAGCCGTTATGTCACCTGGAAATCAATATAAAGTTCATTATAAAAAAGAAATAATGGGACAAGGAACACTGAATTTGAATCAGAAGAGAAAAATTCAGATGGGGGATAAAGTGACGGTTAAACTAAATGGAAGTACGAAGACATATATTATGATGGAAAATTCTATAGGCTCTCTTACTGAATTAACGCAGGTATGTTTAGGGCACTCTGTGGGAGATGATATTATCTATCAAAATGAAAAAGGGAAAATTTTAGGAATTAAGTAGTCTATTAGAATACGGATGAAAAGGAGATTTTATGGATAAGATTGTAGTTTCTATAGGTGGAAAAGACTGCCTCATTTATTCGGCAGGACAGGCGGAGTATGTATTGGTACAGCCTGTGGATGACCATGATTTGGAAGTATTGGACGAACAGGTAACGGCCATTGCCAAGGCCGTCCCGGTGCCTTTCGTTTTTGTGGCTTTCCCCGTGACCGATTGGAATCGGGAATTATCGCCCTGGGACAGTCCGGCTGTTTTCGGGCCTTCTGATTTTGGACATGGTGCGGCCGAAACGCTGGGCTTCATCGAAAAGGTCCTCTTGCCGGCTGTCTGCCTGCGATGCCATTTACCGGAAGGCACCCCCATGGTGTTAGGCGGATATTCCCTGGCAGGGCTCTTTGCTTTGTGGTGCGCCTGGCAGACGCCAACCTTCTCGGCTATTGCTGCCGCGTCGCCGTCGGTCTGGTTTCCCCATTGGCTGGATTATGCCAGTCAGCGGCCGCCGCAGACCCAGGCCGTATACTTGAGCCTGGGCGACAAAGAAGAAAAGACGCGCAATCCTGTCATGGCGGCGGTCGGGGACTGTATTCGCCAGCAGTATGCCTATTTAGCGGGATTGCCCCGTATGCAGGTGTTGTTGGAATGGAATAAGGGCAACCATTTTCAACAGACTGGGCAGCGTTGTGCTAAGGCTTTTGCATGGTGTGTGTCATCATTGGCGCAGGGGTCAGGCGGCGCCAGCAGCACCAGAGGATAGCCAGCCAAACGGGCATGATGAGGACGGCTGTGAGCATATCCGGCATCTGGGTCATCATGAGGACGATGAAGCACAGGAAGGCCAGGCAGAAATAGTCCGCTGCCGGGTACCAGAGGGACGGGAATTTCGGATAAGGTAAAATATATTTCGCAAATTCAA
>JAXEUE010000113.1:0-4990 GCA_034115005.1 Blautia sp. | reverse complement strand
GCAGACATTGATCCCAGAAAAGAAGAAAAGAAAAACTGTTTTACCATTTCTGATAAAGCCCGCTGTATAGCAGGAAGTGTAGTTGAGATTTTGCTTTCAGAAGGAGTGATGCCGGATGCACCACATAAGTTTTCTTGAGCTGTTAAAAATCGATTACAGGAAATATAAAGCAATCGCTGTGGTAGGCGGAGGGGGAAAAACAACACTTATCCACAGACTGACGGATGAATTGCTGGAAAAAGATAAAAAAGTTATAATAACCACAACCACACATATGGCATATGAACCTTTCTGTCCCTTTGTAAAAGACGGAGAAACAGAAAAACTGAAGAAGTTTCTTGACAAGTATGGTTATGTGATCGCAGCAGATTATGATGAAGAAGCAGGGAAATACTGTGCCCTTTCCAATGAAAAACTGGAACAGATGAAGGAATGCTGTGATGTGCTTCTTATTGAGGCCGACGGAGCCAGACATATGCCCTTGAAAGTTCCTGCCCTGTGGGAGCCTGCTATTCCAGAGTGTGCGGATATCGTCATCAGCGTGATTGGTCTTGACTGTCTGGAGAAACCCATCAGTCAGAGTGCATTTCGTATGGAGTTAACGTCAAAGTTTCTGAAAAAAAATCTGGATGCCCCTGTTACAGAGGAAGACATTGTAAAGATTGCCACATCTATCTGCGGACTTTTTAAAGATGTAGAAGAGAGAGCTTACCGGGTTTACCTTAATAAGACAGATCTTCTTACGGAAGAGATCCCGGCACAGCATATTGTGGAGGAGCTGGAAAAAAGGCATACGATAGCAGCATACGGAAGTCTTAAGGAGGAAACAGATTGATCATTGGGATTGTAATGCTGGCGGCTGGAAACAGCCGCCGTTTTGGTTCAAATAAGCTTATATATAATGTCAGTGGAAAACCTATGTATCAGCATGTGCTTGAAAAATTGCAGGAAACACAAGACTATGTGAATCAAAACATGGGAGGGAAAATTAAAGTCACGCTGACAGTAGTAACCCAGTTTCAGGAAATCATCAGATATGGAGAAGAGAATAAGGTGCAGGTGCTTTTAAATTCTCAACCGGACAGAGGAATTTCTTCTTCTCTTCAGATCGGACTTAAAGCAAACCTGAATGCAGATGCCGTTCTTTTCTGTGTTGCAGATCAGCCATATATCACATCAGAATCTATCAGAAAGTTCATACTTGAATTTGCCGGTTCAGGAAAAGGAATGGGCTGCGTTGCTTTTGGAAAAACCACAGGCAGCCCATGTATCTTCAGGAAAAAATATTATAATGAACTTTTGAAACTCCAGGGTGACAGGGGAGGAAAAAAAGTTCTTCTCAGTCATATGGATGATGTATTGATATACAGAGTTTCTGAAGAAAAGGAACTTATGGATATTGACTACAGAGAAGGGTACGCTCCCCATCAGACTGACATACCATAATCACAGGTGAATGACAGTTCCTGTCTTCCCCTGAATTCCATCTTTAGCCTTTTCAAGAAGGGTGATCATAGCGGTCCGGCCTGTACCGGAGCTGGCGAAATCTACAGCTGCCTGTACTTTGGGAAGCATGGAACCCGGAGCAAACTGACCTTCTTCAATATATTTTCTGGCCTGAGGAACGGTCATTTCATCCAACCATTTTTCATTTTCTTTTCCGAAGTTTACGGCTACTTTTTCCACAGCAGTAAGAATGATAAGCATATCAGCATCCAGCTGTTTGGCAAGAAGGCAGCTGGCAAAATCTTTATCAATAACTGCGGAAGCTCCCTTCAGATGGTGACCGTTAAGAACAACAGGGATACCGCCGCCTCCGCAGCATATAACTATCTTATTGGCATCAACCAGGCTGTTGATGGCATCCAGTTCTACAATTTCTACAGGCTTTGGAGAGGCAACTACACGGCGGTAGCCTCTTCCTGCATCTTCTTTCATAATATGTCCGTATGTTTTTGCCTGATAATCAGCTTCTTCTTTTGTAAGAAATTTTCCAATAGGTTTGGAAGGATTTTGAAAAGCAGGATCATCCGGATCCACTCGTACCTGAGTAACCACGGTCACTACCGGAGTGCGCATAAAACCACGGATGCGGAGTTCTTCTCTTAAGGCATTCTGAAGATCATATCCGATATATGCCTGACTCATGGCAACACAGACAGAGAGAGGAGTATTTGGCTGCTGTTCGTCTTCTCTGGAAAGGGCAGACATGGCATTATTTATCATTCCCACCTGAGGACCGTTCCCATGTACTACCACTACCTGGTGGCCTTCCTCGATCAGGTCGCACAGGGCTTTGGCCGTATTTTTTACTGCAATCATCTGTTCCGGGAGAGTATTTCCCAGAGCATTGCCCCCGAGAGCAACTACAATTCTTTTTCTTTGATACATTGTAAAAACCTCCTGTAATAAATAACGGGACTGTATTTCCTCATACAGCCCCGTTTTATTGTAATTTATTATTTCAGAATTCTTGGAGTTGCTTTGGCTTCAAGCTTTTTCAGAATTTCCTGTGGATTTTCAAATTTTGCAAGCATAATCATTGCTGCAATGATATACGGCTTGTAGCTGGCTTCTTTGTATAACGGAATTCTGTAGCGGTCAAATACGGAGGCATCTACCTCACCTGTTTCGCAGCTTACACCAGAGATATCAGCAGGCAGGCAGTGGAGGTAAAGGGCTTTTCCATTTTTAGTTGTCTTCATAAGCTCTTCTGTACATGCCCAGTCTTTATGCTGAGCGTTCTGAGCCAGAAGTTCTTTTTCCAGTTTATCGATTCCGTCAAAATCTCCTTCACCGTAAAGATTGGTACGTTTCTCCATAGCTGCATAAGGTGCCCAGCTCTTTGGATATACAATATCTGCATCCTTGAATGCTTCTGCCATATTATTGGTTTTTGTAAAGGAACCACCTGTTGCCTGAGCATTTTTCCTTGCAATTTCCTCAACTTCCGGCATTACATCATATCCGTCCGGATGAGCAAGAACTACATCCATTCCGAAACGTGTCATCAATCCGATAACACCCTGAGGAACGGAAAGAGGTTTGCCGTAGGAAGGAGAATAAGCCCAGGACATAGCAATCTTCTTACCTTTAAGGTTTTCAACACCGCCAAATTCGTGGATTATATGAAGCATATCAGCCATACACTGAGTAGGATGATCCACATCGCACTGAAGGTTCACAAGGGTAGGCCTCTGCTCCAGGATACCATCTTTATTTCCTTCAGTAACTGCATCCATAAACTGTTTCTGATAAGTATGTCCCTTGCCGATATACATATCATCACGGATACCGATTACATCTGCCATAAAGGAAACCATATTGGCTGTCTCACGTACTGTCTCTCCATGCGCGATCTGAGATTTCTTTTCATCAAGATCTTGAACCTCCAGTCCAAGAAGGTTGCAGGCAGAAGCAAAAGAGAAACGGGTACGTGTGGAATTGTCACGGAAAATGGAAATTCCCAGGCCGCTTTCAAATACCTTGGTGGAAATGTTATGTTCTCTCATGAAACGGAGAGCATCGGCCATGGTAAATACAGCTTCAAGCTCTTCGTCTGTCTTATCCCATGTCCAGTAAAAATCGTTGTTGTACATTTCCTTAAAATTCAGGCTGTTCAGTTTGTCAATGTAATCCTGTAATGTCTTCATAGATGAATTCTCCTTATTGTTTAAATTATTTGCAGTATACAGTTGGAAGGGCAGCATATACAGCGGCACATCTTACCAGATCGATTTTCCATGTCTTTTCGTTTGGCGCGTGAGCCTGTGCTTCAGCACCAGGACCGAAACCGATACATGGAATATTATTTCTTCCCATAATAGTAACACCATTGGTTGAGAATGTCCATTTATCTGTAAGAGGACGTGCCTTTCTTATACTTTCTGTTTCTGCATTACCCACACGTTCTTCTCCAAACAGACCCTTGTAAGCTTCTTCCAGAGCCTTTGTTACTTTATGATCCTTGGGAATAACCCAGGTTGGGAAATAACATTCAATAGGATAAACAAGCTCTGTGTAGGAAGGACGGTTATATTCATACATAGAAACTTTTACGTCATCTCCGTATTTTTTCACAGAAGGAAGAGCACGGATCTCATCCAGACAGCTTTCCCATGTTTCTCCTGCTGTCATTCTGCGGTCAAGAGAAACAGAGCAGGAGTCTGCAACTGCACAGCGGCTGGGAGAAGTGAAGAAAATTTCAGAAGTGGTTACAGTACCTCTTCCCAGAAACCTTGCCTCCTCCCACTGTGGGTTATATTTCTCATCCAGCATTTTTACAAGACCTTTGATTTCTGTAGTGTCTTCTGCATCGTTTTCATTTAATGCCCGGATATCCTGAAGAATGTCAGCCATTTTGTAAATAGCATTGTCTCCACGCTCCGGAGCAGAACCATGGCAGGAAATACCTTTTACATCCACTCGGATTTCCATACGTCCTCTCTGTCCACGGTAAATTCCGCCGTCTGTAGGCTCTGTGGATACCACGAATTCAGGACGCACCTTATCTTCGTGAATAATATACTGCCAGCAAAGGCCATCACAGTCCTCTTCCTGAACTGTTCCGGTAACAACTACCTGATATTTGTCATTTAAAAGACCAAGGTCTTTCATGATCTTTGCACCGTAAACTGCGGAAACAATACCGCCCATCTGGTCAGAAGTTCCACGTCCGCCGATTTCTTCTTCTGTTTCAAAACCTTCATAGGGATCAAATTTCCAGTTGTTGATATTGCCGATTCCCACAGTATCGATGTGAGCATCGAAACCGATGAGCGTTTTGCCTGAACCCATAAAACCAAGGATGTTTCCCATGGGATCAATGACTACCCTGTCAAAGCCTACTTTTTCCATTTCTTCTTTGATTCTCATAATGTGGCCTTTTTCTCCGCAGCTTTCGCCTGGAATACGTACAAGGTCACGAAGAAATCTGGTCATGTCTTCTTTGTAGCCTGTTGCAGCTTCTTTAATTTTGTTGTAATCCATT
>JAXEUE010000112.1:0-3685 GCA_034115005.1 Blautia sp. | reverse complement strand
TCCATTTTAGGAAGCATAAGATCCAGAAGGATAATGTCATATTTATTTTCTTTTGCTTTTTCTACAGCCTCTTCTCCGTCATAAGCACAGTCCACTTCCATTCCGTCCTGCTCCAGACTGAAACGGATTCCCTTTACAATCAGCTTCTCATCATCCACTACCAAAACTTTCCTGCTCATTTATTTCTCCTTATCCTACAACTATATCATCTTTTATCTTCTGAAAGGTACCTTCCTTGATACCCTGTACATTCATAATATCCTCAATTGCCGAAAAAGGGCCGTTTTCTTCTCTGTAGGCGATAATCGCCTGAGCACGTGTGGCTCCTATCCCGGTTAAAGTGGTTAGCTGGCTTTCATCTGCTGTATTTATATTGACCTTACCATCCAAGCCGGCTGCATCCGGTTGATTCATGGCCGCATTTCCTGCTGTACCGGCATTGATACCCTGCTGCTCCATTTCTTCTCTGGTAAGAATATAAAGCTGCTGTCCATCCGAAAGGACTTCCGCCCGATTAACGCACGTCTCTGCAGCCTCTGAAAGATATCCGCCTGCTGCCTCAATTGCCTGAAAAACCCGGCTTCCCTCTTCCAGCTGAAAAACACCCGGATTAACCACTGCTCCACATACATCCACATAAATGAATGAATTATGTTCCTTCTCAGGGGCACCGGTCTCCTTTACTTCTTTCTCATCTGATAATTGATCCTGTTCCTCAGGAGCCTGCGCTTCCTCTGCATCCACTTCCGCCCTGGCCTGCTGGAGTCCGTCGATCAGAAACTGTGCTTCTCTGTTCCCACATCCTGTCATTACTGCAAGAATAAAAAGCACTGATATAACAGGAAAACAATAATATTTTATTTTTTTTATCATTAAACAAGGTCCTCTCCTTTCTGAAAGACAGAGTCCCCTGATCCATAATGCCATATCCTATTGTAACGAAATCCTAAAGATTTTACAATACCTATCTCTTATTTTTGCCATTTAAATATAATAATTCCTATTATGGCAACAGCCATTCCGATCAGTTTTCTCCATTCAAAGGGCTGTTTATCCACTCCAAACATCCCAAACAGTTCAATAATATAGGCGACTGCAAGCTGGGAAACCACGATCAGCATAGCCGCCCTGGCAGGTCCCAGAGAACTCATACTCTGAATAACCGTAACAGTAATGAATGCCCCGATCACACCACCAAGAAGCGTATATTTATTTTCCACCTGCCACAAAGCTCCCACACTGCTTTTTCCCGTAAAGAGCCAGGCAAAAACACAGACCAGAAACGCAGATAGCTGCACCCAGCCTGTAGATACCCATAAGCTGGTTTGTTTGGTTACTTCTGTGTTAAATACTCCCTGAATGCTCATCAGTGCTCCCGAAATCAAAGCTACAATAATTCCCCACATATTCTTTTTCCTTCCAGATTCTATATTTTCCTTTTTATCATTTTATACAGTTTTCAGTAAAACATACGGGGTAATCACAAAAAGCTGCACACCCGGACGGATGCACAGCTCTTTCTTAAAAAAATAAATCATATATTAAAAAATCAAAAACATGGGGTATTATTCCAGGCACTGATCCAGAATCTCAGCCATAATGTCAATATGCTCCCGTGTAATAATAAGAGGAGGCACCATTCTTAAAACATTATTGCCTGCGGAAATAACAAGAAGTCCTTGATCCAGAGCCTTATTAACAACATCTCCTACGGGCTGTCCCTTAAGTTCCAGGCCCTGCATAAAGCCCATACCTCTTCTCTCGGTAACACATGAATGCTTCTGCGACAGTTCATCCAGTTTTCTCTCCAGATAGGGCGTCAGCTCCTGAACATGGGTAAGAATCAGATCTTTTTCAAAAATGCTGAAGACTTTGCTTACTGCTGCACATACAAAAGGATTTCCCCCATAGGTAGTCCCATGATCTCCAGGTTCAAGGGAAGATCGTGCTGCTTTTTCATTAAGCACAAAAGCCCCCACAGGGACACCACAGCCCAGTGCCTTGGCACAGGTCATAATATCCGGCTGAACACCGTAGGCCTGCCATGCAAAATAATGCCCCGTTCTTCCCATACCACACTGGATCTCATCAAAAATAAGAAGAATATCTTTTTCATCGCAGATTCTCCTTAATCCTTCCAGAAATTCCTGGGTGGCCGGATAGATTCCGCCCTCGCCCTGAACTGTTTCTGTAATAATAGCGCAGGTTTTGTCTGTAATCTGAGCTTTTACACTTTCCAGATCATTAAAGTCCGCAAATTTTACTCCACCCATAAGAGGCTCGAAGGGTTCTCTGTAATGAGCTGTTCCGGTTACGGAAAGAGAACCGATACTTCTGCCATGAAAAGAATGGTTCATGGCAATGACCTCATGATCCGCATGACCGTCACGGTTATAGGCATATTTTTTTGCCGCCTTAAGTGCGCCCTCCACGGCCTCTGTTCCACTGTTGGTAAAAAATGCCTTACTCATTCTGCTGGCAAGAACAAGCTTAGCTCCCGCCTCAATGATCGGTTCATTATAATAAAGATTGGAAATATGCATCAGCTTGTCAATCTGCTCTTTTAACGCTTCGTCATATCCTGGATAATGGTATCCCAGTGCATTTACCGCAATCCCTGCAGCAAAATCCAGATATTTTTTTCCCTGGGAATCATAAAGGTAACATCCTTCTCCCCGTTCAAAAACAACAGGAAAGCGATTATAAGTGTGAAGAATGCTGGCCTCAGAATCCTTGATCTGTTCATTCATGTTCATTGTAATATTTCTCCCCATCTTCTCTTAAAATAGCAGTGCCAATACCTTTGTTGGTAAAAATCTCCAACAGCAGACTGTGAGGGATTCTTCCATCCAGGATATGTACCCTGTTTACGCCTTTTTCAATAGCATCTATACAGTTTCCCAGCTTGGGAATCATTCCACCGCCCACATATCCCTGAGCAATCAATTCCCGGGCTTCATTAACATGAAGTTCAGAGATCAGGCTGGACGGATCATCCTTATCTTTGTAAACTCCCTCAATATCTGAAAGAAATGCAAGCTTTTCCGCATGAACTGCCTCTGCGATGGCACAGGCCACATCATCCGCATTTATATTATAGGAAGCAAAATTGTCATCATATCCAACAGGAAAAACAATGGGAAGAAAATCTTTCTCCAGAAGATCATAAAGAATCTTGGGATCTACCTGAGTGATTTCCCCTACAAAGCCAATGTCTCCTCCCTCTACCTGCTTCTTGGTACATTTCAGAAGACCGCCGTCTTTTCCACTGATACCTACAGCCTTCACTCCCAAAGACTCTACCAGAGTTACCAGTTCTTTATTCACCTTAGCCAGAACCATTTCGGCAATCTCCATGGTATCCTTATCTGTCACACGCAGTCCATTGATAAACTGAGGCTTCATACCTACCTTGCCTACCCAGCGGCTGATTTCCTTACCGCCCCCATGCACAATGATAGGCTTAAAACCAACCAGTTTCAAAAGAACCACATCTTTAATAACATTCCTCTTCAGCTCATCATCCAGCATGGCACTTCCGCCATACTTAACCACAACAATCTTACGATTAAACCGCTGAATATAAGGAAGCGCCTCGATCAGCACCTCCGCCTTGTCCAAATACTTCTGATTAACCATCTCTGCTCCTTATTCTATCTATATATAATGCGAGGGGGAGAGCTCA
>JAXEUE010000111.1:0-6391 GCA_034115005.1 Blautia sp. | reverse complement strand
ACCCATTATAACATAGAAATGCAGGTCAGATTTATGAAAAATCTGGGTAAACGAACCCGGTATTACCACAGCCAGATCGATATGGATCTTCTCACATCGTGAACAGAATATGACCTTCTTCCTGATTCCTATGTTATTTTTGTCTGTGACTTTGATCCTTTTTTCAGGAAAAAATATTGTTACACATTTAATAATATGTGCAAAGAGGATAAAGAACTTGCCCTGCAGGATGGAAGCCACACCATCTTTCTCAGTACCTGCGGGGAAAATGAAGATGAAGTACCCCGGTCGCTGGTAAAATTCCTTAAATATGTGAAAGGGGATGCTGACAGCGATTCTACAGACTATGAAGATGAGTTCGTCAGCCGTGTTAAGGAAGCAGTTGATAAAATTAAATCCAGCCGTGAAATGGAGGAGCGCTATATGTTGTTGAAAGAATTGATCAAAGAAGAGCGTGAAGAAGCCAAAGCTGAAGGTATATCTATCGGCAAAGCTGAGGGTATATCTATCGGCATGTCTGAGGGTATATCCATCGGCAAAGCTGAGGGTAAAGCAGAAATGCTCCTGGAGTATCTTGCAGATCTGGGAACAGTACCAGAAGAGTTTAAGAAAAAGATTATGAATGAATCAGATAAGGCTGTTTTATTGTCTTACCTGAAAAAAGCATCCAAGGCGAATTCTATGGACGAATTTCTCAAGATGATCCAGTGAACATTTTAATATAGAATCACATCTGTTGTTCTACATGTCTTAAAAAGTCTTTAAACCAATTCATATCGGGCCATTTCGGCCATTTTTCAAAAAACAAAGCGGAGGAATTCTATACTATTCCCAAAGATAAAGCAAATGGAAAATCAGAGATAACGGCAAATCAACCTCCGTGCCACACTGCGTTTCCTGTTCGGTTTGCACACCTGTATTCCGCCAGTCGCGAAACTCGCCTGCGGCTCAGACAGTTCGCTTGGTGGCGGCAGGTGTACAGCCTCACGACGGAAGCCTCGTAAGTGACTCGGAAGGCTGAATTTGCCCCTTGCAGAGTGTCGCAGTGTAACGGATCAGGTACCCCGAGTATTTTGATCTGTGAGAACATATTTCGGTACAGTAGAACATACACCGCGGATCTATCGGAGGAAATACATAACCGAACCCGGATAGGGAAATATATACCGGGTCTTATTATTTCTTCCATACACGTGTTTGCAACGGTATATATATCCCTCCGGGTTCTATCATTTCTCCCACAAATTTTTAACAAAAAACCTTGTAATCCCATTTGCATAGTGATATAATCCCAATTAAGCAAAGGTGCTGAAGTAGTATGGTTCTTCAGCGCCTTTTTTATTTCATCTCTGGAAAAATGTCTTTGCTAAATGTACAAATGTGCGCTGTGTATGAAAAAATATACAGGAAATTGCAACTATTTACTTGATTAAAGTAGGAAAGCGTGTTATAATTTGCACATTGTATGAGACATAGAGACATATGTTTCTGAAAGAGATACAATTCAAGGAGGATATGAATTATGAAGAGAAAATTGTTATCCGTATTACTTACAGCTGCAATGGCAGTGACAATGGCAGCTTCCACAGCAGTAGCTGCTTTTGGTGCAGACACAGTTAAGATCGGTGTTTACGAACCTGCATCTGGTGACAACGGAGCAGGCGGCAAGCAGGAGACCCTGGGTATCCAGTATGCCAACAGTGTACAGCCTACCGTTGAGATCGATGGCAAAGAATATAATGTAGAACTTGATATTGTTGATAACGAATCATCTAATGATAAAGGACCTACAGCTGCATCCAAACTGGTAAGCGACGGCGTATCCGTAGCACTTGGTTCCTACGGCTCCAGCGTTTCCATTGCGGCATCAGATATTTTCAAACAGGGCGGAATTCCTGCAATCGGTGTTACATGTACTAATCCTCAGGTAACTCAGGGAAATACACATTACTTCCGTATCTGCTTCCTGGATCCGTTCCAGGGCACCGTACTTGCCAACTTTGCAAGCGAGAAATTTGAAGCAAAGAAAGCATACGTACTTACTAAACAGGGCGATGATTACTCCGCAGGACTTGGACATTACTTCTCCAAAGCATTCGAAGAGCTTGGCGGTGAAGTAGTAGAAGATACATTCCCGGAAGGAAACAGTGATTTCGCTTCCTATGTAACAACAGCCAAGAATAACGAAGCAGATGTATTCTTCGCACCGGTTTCCACAGAAGCAGCAGCACTGATCATTGACCAGGCGGCTTCACAGGGACTGACCATGCCGCTTCTTGCAGGCGATACCTGGGATTCCAACGTAATCTTAAATGCAGCTAAAGGCAAAGATGTTCAGATCTATGTAACAACCTTCTATCAGGAAGGTGGTAACGAAGACTTCGATAAAGGAATCAAGGAATACATCAATTCCGATTCTACTAACAAGGCAAATAACGGTGGTGATGATACTGTAGCTGCTGTATCTGCAATGGGCTATGATGCATACTTTACAGCACTGGAAGCACTGAAAGCTGCAGGATCCACAGATCCGGCCAAAGTTAACGAAGCACTCTGGGATGTTCAGTATGACGGTGTGTGCGGACACATTGAATTCGATAAAGAAAACGGTGACGCTGTAAGAGATACCGCATTTGTCAAGAATGCAAATACAGAGACCGGTGCCTGGGAATTCGTAGGAGAGCAGGGTACAAAATAAATCAGAAAAATAGAAAATGAGCTCCGGCGTTATGCGCCGGGGCGCATTTAATTGTTAAGGAGAGTTTTTTATGGATTGGTTGAGCAGAAACCTGCCTTATCTTCTGGCAGGTGTTTCAGTGGGCGGCCAGTACGCACTGATCGCCATCGGATATACAATGGTATATGGTATCCTTCGCCTGATCAACTTCGCACATGGTGATATTTTCATGGCGGCAGGCCTGATCATGGTTTATGCATCCACAGTAATGCCTATGTATATTTCCATCCCGTTTGTTTTGATCGTAACCGTTGTTATAGGTTTTCTGGTAGAACGTGTGGCATACAAGCCCCTGCGGTCAGCACCGAGAATGTCCATTATGATTTCGGCCATCGGTGTATCTTATCTGCTGCAGAATCTTGCTCTGTATGTAACAGGAGGTCTTGCACAGCAGTATCCTGCCATTCCGTGGATCAGCGATACCATCACAGTATTTGGTGCTACCACAAAACGTGTAACAGTGATCACACCATTTTTGACCATTATTCTGGTAGTGGCTCTTGTGTCCCTGATCAAGCACACCAAGATCGGTATGGCTATGCGTGCCGCATCCAGAGATTTTGAAACATCCCAGCTTATGGGAATCAAGATCAATTCCGTTATCAGCATGACATTTATTATCGGCTCTTTCCTGGCTGCAGTAGGAAGTCTTCTTTTCTTTACCAACTATACAGGAGTTACACCTACAGTTGGTGCCATGCCAGGACTGAAAGCATTCGTAGCAGCTGTATTCGGAGGAATCGGATCCATACCAGGGGCCGTGATCGGAGCATTTATCATCGGTATCTGCGAGAATATCATCAAAGGTATGGGCTGGACTACTTTTTCAGATGCCTTCACATTTGCACTGCTGATTGTGATCCTTATTTTCAAACCGACAGGTCTTTTTGGCGAAAAAGTTACAGACAAGGTCTAAGGAGGCGTTATTATGACAAAGAAGAAAGAAACGATCATAAGCGTTGCCTTGATTGTAGCGCTGTTAACCGTATTGTTTGTGCTGGAGCATATCCTTCCCGGCACATCCATGATTTTTACCGTATTAAAGAAAGGTGCGATCTATGCACTTGTTGCTGTGTCTATGAACCTGTTAAATGGATTCACAGGACTGTTTTCTCTGGGTCAGGCAGGATTTATGCTTCTTGGCGCTTATACATACGGAATCCTTACCATTCCGGTAGAGCAGAGAGAGAACGTGTATATGTATTTTGACGGAGGTATTGTACAGTTCGCAGTTCCCGTTGCAGTGGGGATCATAGCTGCCGGCGTTGTGGCTGCCATCTTTGCCTATCTGATCGGCCTTCCCGTTCTTCGTTTAAAGAGCGATTACCTGGCTATTGCAACCCTTGGCTTCGCAGAGATCATCCGAGCTGTGTTCCAGTGGGATAAACTGGGTCCTCTTACCAATGGCTCCAACCTGTTAAGATCTTATCCATCCTTTAACAGTGTGCTTTTCCCGTTTATTGTATCCGGAATCTGTATCGCCATTATTGTCATGATGATCAACTCCACCTATGGCCGTGCATTTAAGGCCATCCGTGATGATGAAGTGGCAGCGGAGGCTATGGGAATCAACCTGGCACATCACAAGAGAATTGCATTTGTGGTAAGTTCCTTCTTCGCAGGAATTTCAGGTGCCCTTCTTGCCATGTACCAGACTACCATCCAGGCATCCACCTTCAAATCAGCCATGACATATGAGATCCTCCTTATCGTGGTAATCGGTGGTATCGGATCCGTAACAGGAAGCTGCATCAGCTCATTCTTGTTTATTATCTTTTCCGAGTGGCTCCTTCGTTTCCTGGATAATGATACTTATATCGGAAGCTTCCACGTACCCCTTCTTCGTGCAGGATTCCGTAAGGTGGTATTTTCCGTTATCATTATGATCATTGTGCTGTTCTTCAGGAAAGGAATTATGGGAACAAAAGAATTCTCCATATCGGGAATCTGTAATTTCTTCTCCAGGAAATTCGGAAAGAAAAAAGCAGCAGAAGGAGGTAACTCCAATGAGTGACAACAATGTACTGAAAGTAGAGAACGTAACCATGCAGTTTGGCGGCGTTCTTGCTGTTGATAATATGAACATAGAAGTAAACAGGGGAGAGATTGTCTCTCTGATTGGTCCCAACGGTGCAGGTAAGACCACGGCCTTTAACGTAATCACCGGAGTTTATGCCCCCACCAACGGAGCTGTTTATTTCAATGGAAAGAAGATTATTGAGAATCATCCCCAGGGAAAAATGAAGAAACTTTATGCAGGGGAAAATGAAGGCAAATACAGAGAAGTGATCGCACCAACTCCGGATAAGATCACCAAGCTTGGCATTGCCAGAACCTTCCAGAACATCCGTCTGTTCAAAAGCCAGACAGTTTTTGAAAACATCCTCATCGCAAAGCATTTAAGAAGAACCAGCAATCTTTTTACAGCAACCTTCCATTTAAACGGCAAGGAAGAAGCCAGAATGCGTGAGGAAGCAGAGAAGCTGCTGGAGATCGTAGGACTTAAGGATGTAAGAAACGAGATGGCCACATCTCTTCCTTATGGAAAACAGAGAAGGCTGGAGATTGCCAGAGCCCTTGCCACAGAGCCATCCCTTCTACTTCTGGATGAACCTGCGGCAGGTATGAATCCCCAGGAAACAGATGATCTGACAGCATTTATTGCCAAAATCCGTAAGGATTTCGGACTGACCATCTTTATGATCGAGCACCATATGGATCTTGTTATGGAGATTTCTGACAGAATCTATGTGCTGAACTTCGGCAAACCAATCGCAGAGGGCGTTCCGGAAGAAATTCAGAATAATCCTATGGTAATTGAAGCATATCTGGGAGGTGCCGCAGATGAGTAACATATTGGAAGTAAAAGATTTATGCGTAAACTATGGCGGAATTAAAGCCGTAAAGAATATCAGTTTTCAGGTTCCAAAAGGGGAAATCGTAACCCTTATCGGAGCCAACGGTGCAGGAAAAAGCTCCACTCTTCGTTCCATTGTAGGACTGGTGAAGCCTGCTTCCGGAAGCGTGAAGTTAAATGGGGAGGAGATTGCGGGGAAAACACCTGAGCATATCGTAAATAAGGGAATCACCCTGGTACCGGAAGGACGGCGTGTTTTCGCCGATCTGACAGTTCTTGAGAACCTTAAGGTAGGCGCTTATATGCGTAAAGATAAACTGGATGATGACATTAACTGGTGCTATGATCTGTTCCCCAGACTGAAAGAGAGAAGCTGGCAGCTTGCCGGAACCCTTTCTGGAGGGGAGCAGCAGATGCTGGCCATCGCCAGAGCCCTTATGTCAAGACCTGAGATCATCATGATGGATGAACCCTCTCTGGGACTTGCCCCTATTGTAGTTCAGGGTGTTTTTGATATCATTCATGAGATCAACAGGCAGGGCAAGACCATACTTCTTGTAGAACAGAACGCGAACATGGCGTTGAAAGCTGCCCATCACGGGTATGTCATGGAGACAGGAACCATCTCTCTGTCCGGAACAGGAAAGGAACTCTCTGAAAATGAATCAGTGAAAGCAGCATATCTTGGAAAGAGCAGAAAGAAATAAAAATGATATATTATCTCCCGGGAAGATTCAAAAGAATCTTTCCGGGAGATTTTTACTTTTTTCTGCCCACAAAAAGTGCCACATCTTGTA
>JAXEUE010000110.1:0-3969 GCA_034115005.1 Blautia sp. | reverse complement strand
AGCTTACATTAAAGAAACATATCCGAACTGGGAAAATGTAGCTCCTGATAACTACTACAGCGAGCAGGATTCAGAGAAGGCAGTTACTGTTGGTGCAGCTGTTCTTTCTGATCATTCCGACATTGACCTTATCATCTGCAACGACTCTACTGCTCTTCCTGGACAGCTTTCCGCTGCACAGAACGCAGGACTTACAAAAGATGATATCACAATCACAGGTTTCGCATCTCCTAACTCTATCAAAGATTTCTGCAAAGCAGGAACACTTTATGAATGGGGACTTTGGGATTGCAAGATCCAGGGCGCACTTGGCTGCTATGTAGCTGCATACCTTGCTGCAGGAAATGAAGTAGCTGTTGGTGATACAATTTCTGTTCCTGAAATCGGTTATCTTACAGTTGACGCAAACGACTGCATTTCTGAAGGCGCTGAGACAGCAGAAAAGAACAATGGTGTTGTTCTTCTTCCGGAACGAGTTGTATTTGATGAATCCAACATGGATGACTACAACTTCTGATATTCAGTCAGAATGTATGTGAGACCGGCAGAGCATTATTGCTCTGCCTCTCATAAAACTGTCGCAAAATGCGAGAAACATTTTGCGACAGTGTTGTTTTAGGTAATAAAAATCAAATTTATATTTTAAGAAAGAAGAGGTAAAAAAATGGCAGATTTAGAAGGACTGAAAGTTGCAAAAGATTATCATGTAGATGTTCCGTTCGCAAACACAGAAGGTTTTTATGTAAAAGGTGCAAACAGCCTTGATTGGGGTATGAAGAAACACCTTTCCAATATCTTTAATCCCAAAAGCGGAAATTCCGTTATGTTTGCATTCGACCATGGATACTTTATGGGATCTACGGCAGGACTGGAAAGACTGGATCTGCTCCTTCCGAAGCTTGCTCCCTATGTAGATGTGTTTATGGGAACAAGAGGTGCCATCCGTACTTGTGTACCTCCTCAGATTACCAAAGGTATTGCTCTTCGTGTCAGCTCAGGATCTTCTATGATCAATGACGATCTGTCTCACGAAGTGGTAGCAGTCGATGTGGAAGATGCTATCCGTATGAATGCTGACTGTATGGCAGTTCAGACATTTATTGGAGCAGATGGACAGCTTTCCAGCATTGACAATCTTTCCAGAACTATTAACGCAGGAATGCGCTATAGTATTCCTACTCTGGGTGTTGTTGCTGTTGGAAAAGATATGGAACGTACTGACCGTTTCTTCAAACTGGCTACCCGTATTGTTGCTGAGATGGGAGTTCAGTTAGTAAAAACATATAACTGTGAAAACTTCGAAGAAGTAGTGGCAGCCTGCCCGGTACCTATCGTTGTAGCTGGTGGCAAGAAACTTCCGGAGAAAGAAGCTTTGACATTAGCTTATACTGTTATTTCCAAAGGTGCACGTGGTGTTGATATGGGACGTAATATTTTCCAGAGCCATCATCCGGTTGAAATGGCACAGGCTGTGGCAAAGATTGTTCACGAAGGATTTACAGACAAAGAAGCATATGAATTTTATGAGGATCTGATCCACTGATTTCCTGGCCTGAGTTGTAAAATAATACTTTAAATGGAAAGTGGGGACTGCTGCAAAATAGATGGAAAGTAATAAATACTATTTTGCGGCGGTCTTTTTTTAGCTGAAAACAAAAGCTGATGATAAGGAGATAAAATGGTTTTAGAAGTAATCCGTATGGTACTTCCGGTACTGGTTATGATTGGTATCGGATGCATGTGCTGTAAAAAAAATATTTTTGATATGAATGGTCTAAAAGGCCTGAAATCAATCATAGGGGATGTAATGCTTCCTGTTACATTGTTTAATGCTTTTCTGACTGCAGAGTACAATGCCAGAATTGTGGTCGTATTTCTGGTAGTTTATATTGGATTTGGAATTGCTATTGGAATCGGATTTCTGCTTCGCAGGTTTGTAAAACCATATGGTAAGTTTTTACCTTTTCTGGTTGCCGGCGGAGAAGGCGGAATGCTGGGCTATGCACTGTATGGACTGATTGCGGGGAGCCAGTCTGGTTTTGCAACGGTGGATCTGGGACAGACAGTTTTTGCCTATACTATCTGGCTTGGACTGTTGACTTCCGTCGAGGGAGGTAAAGTAAGTGCCAGAAAGCTGGCGAAAAATATGTTTTCCAATAAGTGCTTCCTTGGTATGGCACTTGGCATTCTGCTTGGAGCAACAGGAGTGGGAGGATTGATCATGTCTTCTGCTGTGGGCAGCGTAGTGAGCAGTGTGATTCAGATGATTACAGCTCCTGTAAGTGCTATTGACCTACTGATGGTGGGATATGAGCTGAGCCTGAAGCTGGACCTTATGGTTCCTGTGGCAAAAACTATTGTGTTCCGTCTGATCATTATGGGCGGATTGCTGGTAATCAGCAACCTGATCATTTTCCATATCTTCCCGTTTGATAAAAGCCTTGAGATTGCTTTAATGGTTTTGTATGCACTTCCTGCTCCGTTTATTATTCCGATTTTTGCAGATGTGGGAGAAGATGGTAAATATATTTCTACCACTCTTTCTATGCACACTTTGGTTACAGTGATTCTTTTCGTGGCTATTGTTGCTTACAGTATTGGCTGAATATGAAGGTTATTGCCCAGGTTTTAATTGACGTAAAGAACATGCATTGGTATAATAATGTTATGAATGACTAAAGGTCAATTATTGAATGTTGGTCATATTTTAAGGAGGACATCACGATGGGCAGATGGTATGAAGAGGCCGTTTTTTATCATATGTATCCGATTGGAATGACAGGAGCCCCCAGAAGAAATGAGAAGACAGAAGTAACCCACCGGTTCCCGGAGATTGAGAAGTGGCTTCCTCATGTCCGGGACCTTGGATGTACTGCAATTTATATTGGGCCATTGTTTGAATCTACTTCTCACGGATATGATACCAGAGATTATAAAACTGTTGACAGACGGCTGGGAGACAATGAGGATTTTAAACACTTTGTAAAAAGTGCCCATGATATGGGTATCAGGATCGTAGTAGATGGAGTGTTTAATCATACAGGACGTGAGTTCTTTGCATTTCAAGATATTCAGAAGAACAGAGAATGTTCTCCCTACTGCAGATGGTACAAAGGCATTAATTTCCAGGGGAATTCTCCATATAATGATGGATTTGGATATGAGGCCTGGAGAAACTGTTTTGAACTGGTAAATCTTAACCTTGGTGAACCTGAAGTAAAGAATTACCTTCTTGATGTGATCCGTTTCTGGATTGATGAGTTTGACATTGACGGTATTCGGCTTGACTGTGCAGACTGCCTGGATTTTTCATTTATGCGGGATATGCGCAGGACTGTGGATGAGAAGAAACAGGACTTCTGGCTGATGGGTGAAGTGATTCATGGAGATTATGCAAGATATATAAATGAAGCCAGACTGAACAGTGTAACTAATTATGAACTTCATAAAGGACTTTATTCAGGCCATAACGATCATAATTATTTTGAAATTGCTCATACCATCCGTAGAGAGTTTGATCGGAATGGTGGAATTTACAGAGGAATGAAACTGTACAGCTTCGTAGATAATCATGATGTGGACAGAATTGCATCCAAGCTGAATGTATCGGGCCATATTTATCCGGTATATACTCTTTTGTTTACTCTGCCGGGGGTTCCATCTATATATTATGGCTCCGAATGGGGAATACAAGGGCGCAAAGAGGGAGGAAATGATGATCCTCTGCGGCCGGCTGTAAATATAGAGGAAGCGGTAAAAAATGTGCCGGATCCCGGTCTTCTTGCCTGGGTTAGCACACTGGGCAGAATACATAAGGAGCATAAGGCTTTTGCATATGGCACTTATGAAGAACTTCTTCTGACGAACAGGCAATATGCCTTTGCGAGAATTTATGAAGATGATTGTGTGATTACAGCAGTAAATAATGATGATAAAGAGGCAGAACTTCATATTTGTATTCCTGTTCAG
>JAXEUE010000109.1:0-8695 GCA_034115005.1 Blautia sp. | reverse complement strand
GGAAGAGGAGAATTTCAATCCTATTGTATTTTTATACAGGGAAATGATGAAAAAGAAACTTCCAGACGGCTTGAAATTCTAAACAAATCCAATGATGGTTTCTATATTGCAGGAGAAGACCTGAAACTTCGGGGTCCGGGGGATCTTTTTGGAATCCGCCAGAGCGGTGACCTTAACTTCAGGCTTGGAGATATTTATCAGGATGCGGATATTCTTAAAGCTGCCAGTGAAACAGCAGGGGAAATACTTGCACTGGATGAGAACTTAAGCCTTGAGCAGAACAAGGCTTTGAAAGAGATGCTGGATACTTATATGAATGAAGACCTGGAGAATCTGGGAATTTAATGGAAAGCGTATAATAATCTGAATATTAAGGAACTTTACAAAACTAAAATCCGGGGGAACAGAATGTGAAAAAAAGCAAAAGAGTAAATGGCTTTCTGCAGATATCTGTTTTAATTGCAGCAATAATCTGCCTTTTTATAGTGACAAGAAATAATAACCAGGCCACCTTATCTTTACCTATGCCTCAGAAGTTTGTTGGAGAGTACAGCCAGAATGGCGGAAAGTGGAAACCTCTGAAGGACAAAACAAAGATATCAGCCTTTGAGGGGGATGTTATTCTCCGGGGCCATTTAAAATTTGAAGTTCCCCAAGAAGGAGGGCTCGTTTTCTATGCAGATCATATTGGATACAGTTTCTATATAAATGGTGAGCTTTTTACTTTAAATGCAGTGATGGAACAGGAACTAAATTCTGCAGTGTGTGGAAGAAACTGGTGTTTTCTGGAATCACCCGGCATTACTCCTTCTGATGAAATCGAAATACATCTGAAAAACCCACACACTTTTGGCAATAAAAATGCTTTTCAGTACTTCTTGAAAACTCTGTGCAATACTTCTGTGTCCACGGAAATAGTGAAAAAATATTTAAAACCATATTGTCTGCCTTTTAAAATTTCAGGGTGTGCGCTTCTGGTTCTGTCATTACTGCTTCTTGGTGCGTCTGCTGCATCCCTTGTGCTGAAGGTCCCCATCGGCACAAAGCTTGAAAAGGCCGGGCTGCTTACATTCTTTGCAGGTGGGTACTTTCTGCTGGATACACTGGACTGTTTCTATACAAATGGTCTTGTGGTGCTTCAAACTTATGGACATCAGATGTGTATGATGTTCTTTGCTCTTTGGTTTGGATTCTGCCTGCTGGAAATTCTGGATGGAAAAGAAAAAAAGGCTGCTGGAATCGGAGTTCTTGTATCTGCTGCTTTTGATGTGATATTTCTTGTACTTTCCTTCTGCAAGGTGACAGTACTTTATGATACTCTGTTTTACTGGACAGTGCTTCAGGCTTTTCTCTGTATATTATACTTAGTAACGTGTATATGCGCTTTTCGTCATACTTCCCGCTGCAGAAGAATTCTTCTGATTTCCGGTATGTTATTATGCGTTTCTATGATTCTTGATCTGGCAGGTGTGGGTAAAACAATGTACTCTCAGGGAACATGTACAAAAGCAGTTTTTGTGGTCCTTACGGTGTGGGGGATTCTGTGGGCAGTAAAAAGTATCATTACTGATCATCAGGCATCCATCAGGATCCTGACTTTGGAAAAAGAACTGGAAGAAAGCCGGATATCCATTATGCTAAGTCAGATACAGCCTCATTTTTTATATAATGCCTTAAACACAATCTATCATCTCTGTGAGAAAGATGCAGCTGTGGCACAGCAGGCAATCAGTGATTTTTCAGACTATCTTCAGATGAATCTGAAATCCCTGGACCAAAAATGTCCGGTTCCATTCTTAAAAGAGCTAAAGCATGTAAAAAACTATCTGAACCTGGAAAAACTTCGCTTCGATGACGAACTGAATGTACGGTATGAAATACAGACAGCCGATTTTGCACTGCCTGCCCTATCGGTACAGCCGCTGGTAGAAAATGCGGTAAAACATGGAATATGCCCAAAAGAGGGAGGCGGAACCGTTGTGATCCGGTCTGGCGAAACAGAACAATACTATACCGTCACTGTTATTGATGATGGAGTGGGGTTTGATACAAAGCACCCAGAGGATGATGGGAAGAGCCATATTGGCATAGAAAATGTCCGCCGAAGGCTGCAGGCCATGTGTCATGCAACTCTTTTGATTGACAGTACCCCGGGGCGGGGTACAACAGCTGTCATCAGGATACCAAAGGAGGAGAGTAATCATGCGGATCATTGCAGTAGATGACGAAAGGATAGCACTGGAACGGTTGATGGAATCTATTGAGAAGGCAGAACCAAAAGCAGCTGTCTGGGGATTTCGTGATCCGGAAGAAGCGCTTACATATATGAAAAAAGAATCCTGTGATATTGCTTTTTTAGATATCAGAATGAAGAAAATCCACGGAATCCGGCTGGCACAGGAGATGAAGCTTATTTATCCAAAGATCAATATCATATTTACTACAGGGTATGATGAGTATTATGAGGATGCTTTCGGACTCCATGCAAGTGGTTATCTGCTTAAACCAGTTACACCGGAAAAGATCAGAAATGAACTTGAAGACCTGCGCCATCCCCTGGTGCCTGACACTGGCAAACGTGTACGGTTTCAGACATTCGGATATTTTGAAATGTTTGTGGATGAGAAGCCGGTCAGCTTCTATTATGACAAAACAAAGGAAATGGTGGCATATCTTGTAAACCGTCATGGTACATTGTGTACCAATAATGAAATTATGACAGAATTATGGCAGGACGATAGGCATTCCAGCTATCTGCGCCACCTTAAAAAGGACTTTATGGACACTTTAAAGAAACTGGAATGTGAGGATATTGTGGTTCAGGGAAGAGGAAAAATCGGTATTCTTGTGGAAAAAGTGGATTGTGATTATTATGACTGGAAAAATGGTAAGATCTATGCTCTGAATGCCTATCATGGTGAATATATGGCTCAGTATGGATGGGCGGAAATAACGAATGGTTCTCTTTTTATGGAAAAAGAAAAATAGATACTGGAACACTACTGTCACACTTTATCTGGTACAATATAATTCAAACATAATAACTGAAGAACAAGGAGGAAAACAAATGAATAATGAACAAAATAAAATGCCAAAATGGAAAGATATGGTGGCATATGAAAAGGCTTTGCTGATTATTCAGATAGCGCTTGTAGCAGTAGATCTTGGGGTAAGTATTTTTTACAAATTCCAGATTCCGGGAGTATCCCAGATTTTAATTGGTGTGATATTTGTTCTGGGTGGATTTATTTATCTCAGAACCAATAAAAAGATGGCTGCTCTGTGGTTTATACTGGGTCTTGTAAATGCAATATTTTCAATCGAATACTTTCTTCCCTGAATGCACAAATAATTGATTTATGAATCGGGTAAAATAAAAGGAAAGCACCTCCTTATAACTGAAACCAGCTATAAAGAGGCGCTTTCTATTTAAGATGGTTTATATCTGAATACTGGTCAGATTACATCTGCTGTCCCATGCCACCCTGGCCCTGAGACATCTGTCTTTCCTGTGCTTCGATCATTTTTTTGACCATATATCCGCCTACGCTTCCGTTCTGTTTGGAAGTAAGGTTTCCGTTATATCCATCTGTAAGCGGTACACCCAGTTCGTTTGCAACTTCATATTTGAAGCGGTCTAATGCGCCTTTTGCTTCGGGTACTGCTGCCTGGTTAGAAGATTTACTGTTTGACATATAAATTTCCTCCTTGGTTATTTTATTGTTTTGGTGTTACAATGGTAGTATGTGAAAAGTGAAAAATAATACACTGGAAGTTTTCGTATGAACTGGAAGAGCTTTACAAATATTAATAAATTATGAATATTGTATATTTTTAAAGATTTAATTGCGTTCTATTTGGCAATTTGTTATAATGTTCTGTAGGATTGGCAAAAATGAAATAAATGATACCATATGAATGTATGATATAGAGGTATATAGGAGAGGAGAAAATATGAATCTTGGTATAATTGCACATAACAGTAAGAAAGTGCTGATTGAAGATTTCTGCATTGCTTATAAGAATATACTTGCCAAACATGAAGTCTACGCTACAGGTACTACGGGGAGAAGAATTGAAGAAGTCACAAGTCTTCATGTGCATAAGTTCCTTGCGGGAAGTATTGGCGGTGACAAGCAGTTTATGGAAATGGTGGAACGGCAGGATCTGGATATGGTGATCCTGTTTTATAATCCGGTTATGATAGATCCGAAGGAACCGGATATTATGAGTATTGTGAAGAGGTGTGATCAGTACAATATTCCGGTCGCTACCAATATTGCTACGGCGGAACTTCTTATTTTGGGACTGGCAAGAGGAGACCTGGATTGGAGACTTAATCTGAAATGAGAGTAATAGCAGGAAAAGCAAGAAGACTAAATCTTAAAACACTTCCCGGTCTTGAGACAAGGCCTACCACAGACCGGATCAAAGAGACTTTATTTAATATTCTTCAGCCGGAAATTCCGGACTGCCGTTTTCTGGATCTTTTCAGCGGAAGCGGGGGAATCGGTATTGAGGCTTTAAGCCGCGGTGCATCTTATGCTGTCTTTGTTGAGAAAAATCCCCAGGCATGCAACTGTATAAAAGAAAATCTTGCATTTACAAAACTTGCAGAAGGTGGTAAACTGCTGAACATGGATGTGCTGCAGGCGCTGGTTTCACTGGAAGGCAAGGATGCATTTGATATTATTTTTATGGATCCGCCCTATCATATGGGACTGGAACGTCAGGTCCTGGAATATCTTAAAAACAGTTCAACAGCGGATGAGAATACGCTTATCATTGTGGAAGCCGATATCCATGCGGATTTTGACTATGTGGAATCTCTGGGATACAGGCAGCTTCGTTCAAAAGAATATAAAACAAACAAACACGTATTTCTTCAGCGTGCGTAATTTTTGCAGTGCTGGCGTGGGGAAAGAGAGATAAATTCATGAAAATAGCAGTTTATCCGGGAAGTTTTGATCCTGCTACCTATGGACATCTGGATGTAATCAGACGGGCGGCAGTTTCCTTTGATAAAGTCATAGTGGGAGTTTTGCATAATTCTTCAAAAAGTCCGTTGTTTTCTGTGGAAGAACGTGTTAATATATTAGAAAAGGCTACAGAAGATATTCCTAATGTGGAAGTTAAACCATTTGAAGGGCTTTCTGTGAATTTTGCCAGAGAGAATCATGCTCAGGTGATCATCCGGGGACTTCGGGCTGTAACTGATTTTGAATATGAGCTTCAGATGGCTCAGACCAATCGTGTACTTGCTCCGGATGTTGATACAGTTTTTCTGACTACCAGTCTGGAATATGCATATTTAAGTTCTACAATTTTGAAAGAAGTTGCACATTTTGGAGGAGATCTGAGCAAATTTGCACCGAAAGAAATTACGGATGCAGTCATGAAGAAGGTTCATGCGGATCAATAGAGAAAATAAGGAGAGTGTACTATGAGCAGCAGAATTGAACAGATTATCGGAGAAATCGAAGAATATGTGGACAGCTGTAAGTTCCAGCCGCTGTCTACGACCAAGATTGTTGTAAATAAAGAGGAAATTGAGGAACTGTTAAGAGAACTTCGTCTTAAGACTCCTGATGAGATCAAGCGTTATCAGAAGATCATTAATAACAAGGATGCTATTCTTGAGGATGCACAGACTAAGGCAGATGCCATCATTGCAGATGCTCAGGCCAAGGCTCAGGAACTTGTTACCCAGCATGAGATTATGCAGAAGGCATATGCTCAGGCTAATGATACTATCAATGCGGCTAATAAGCAGGCACAGGAGATTCTTGATTCAGCCACACAGGATGCCAACAGTATACGGCTCAGTGCTATCACTTATACAGATGATATGATGGCAACAATCGCAAGCATTCTGAATTCCACACTGGAAGATGCGGGTGTGAAGTATAAGACGTTTATTGACTCCCTTCAGAGCTGTCTGGAAGTTGTGAATCACAACCGCCAGGAGCTGGCACCTCAGACTGCTCAGGCAGCTGCTATTACAGGTTCCTATCATGAGGAAGAGAAGAAAGAGGACGACACCCTGTTAGATGACCTTGGTGAGAATTAAAAGACAGAACAGGATTCCTGTCAGGATTCCGTTCATACATTTTGATAAAAAATAAGGCAGAATATGCAGATCTTTATTAAGAATACTTCTTGTCTGGGCTAGGATGCATATTCCTCCGAAAGCTGTGGCTGTCACAGAGAGAATGCATTTTACAGTGAATGGAAGGTCGCAGACGGATATGAGGGACAGCCCGGTTGTCACTTCCAGGTAACTTAAGGGTATATATTTTAAGTGTGGCGAAAATGGCCAGAAATGGCTTACACATGCCGCCAGAATGGAAAAAAGCAGGATATAGCCCCCAAGACGGGCAATTGCTTCAAATCCGTTCATAATTGAGACATCCAGAATGGTACCTGAGGACAGGACCTGTGATGTCTCTTTTTTTTCATCGGATATTATTCCTATGGTACGATTTTTATAAACAATAAATCGAAAGAACAGCATACACATCAGGTCTGATATCAGGAAACACAGAAAGAGAGTATGGGGCAGAATCCTGTCCTTCAGACAGGCGTGGCCCAGGTAAGATATGATAAAAGCCGGACTGGCATTATTACTGAAGGTGGTCAGATAATGTGCCTCCCTTCTGCTGATTTTTCTTTCTGTGTACAGGTCAGAGGCAAGCTTTGCCCCCATAGGATATCCGCAGAGCAGCCCAAGAAGGAATACATATCCTCCGTAAGAACTTAAGCCCAGTATATGCTTAAAGAGGGGTTCTGCAGGAGACATGATTTTTTTTATTCCATCTGTATGAACAAGGACTCCTGTAAGAATAATAAAGGGTAGAAGTGTGGGCATGAGAGTGTTCAGCCAGAGTTTCATACCGCTTTTGGTCGCTGCCAGAGCTTCTCCGGGAAAGAACAGGAGAAAAAGAAGAAGCAGGATGACTCCTGCAGTCAGAAATTTACGTTTCATATACGCCTGACCTTTTTTGTAAAGTATATGGTGTTTTATGAGGATATATGATATCGATATGAATAATTTGGAGGTGTACTATGTCAGTACTGGAAAACTGTGAACCAAAAAGAGTATTTTATTATTTTGAGGAGATCTGTAAAATTCCCCACGGTTCAGGAAATACAAAGCAGATCAGTGATTATCTTGTACAGTTTGCAAAAGATCATGGATTCAGATATGTACAGGATGAGATGAACAATGTAGTAATATATAAACCGGGAACAAAAGGGTACGAAGATGCTCCTACTGTGATCCTTCAGGGCCATATGGATATGGTCTGTGAAAAACGGCCGGATGTGGAGCATGATTTCACAAAAGACGGTCTGAATCTGTCTGTGGAAGATGGATATATTTCTGCAAACGGAACTACTCTGGGAGGAGATGACGGAATTGCCGTTGCTTATGGACTCGCTGTTCTGGACAGTGATACTATAGCTCATCCGCCTCTGGAACTTCTTATCACTGTGGATGAGGAGATCGGCCTCCTTGGAGCAGTAGGCTTTGACTGCAGTGTGCTGAAAGGAAAAAGACTGATCAATCTTGATTCAGAAGCAGAAGGAAGTCTGTGGATCAGCTGCGCAGGTGGATTAAGTGCAATCAGCCATATTCCGGTTACACGCACAGAGGCCAGTGGAGAAAAGCTGAACGTGAAGATAAGCGGACTTAAAGGCGGTCATTCAGGTTCGGAGATTGATAAGAATCGTGCCAATGCCAATATCCTTCTTGGAAAATTCCTTTATGGCCTGAAAAAGACTACAGAATTTGATCTGATCAGTGTTCATGGAGGACAGAAGGATAATGCCATTACAAGAGAATCAGGAGCAGAGCTTCTTGTTATGAAAGAAGATATGGACTCTGTAAAGAAATTTGCTGAGAAGATCCAGAAGGCATGGCGTGAGGAGTATGCAGGAACAGATGAGAATATTACAGTAACTGTTACTGAGGAAGGAGAAAAGGAAGAAAAAGTACTTCATCCTATAAGCAGGGAAAAGGTGATCTTCTATCTGATCAATGTGCCTTATGGAATCCAGAAGATGAGTGGAACCATTGAAGGTCTGGTAGAAACTTCTTCCAATATTGGTATCCTGGTTACATCAGAAAATGAAGTAACAGCAACCTCCAGTGTGAGAAGTTCTGTAGAATCTGCAAGAGATGCTATATCCGATAAGATTGAATATCTCACAGAATTCCTGGGAGGAGAATATGAGACCCAGGGCGCTTATCCTGCATGGGAATACCGTAAAGAGTCACCTCTTCGTGATAAAATGGTAGAGACATATGAAGAAATGTATGGACATAAACCAAACGTAGTTGCAATCCATGCAGGTCTGGAATGTGGGCTGTTCTTTAAGAAAATCGAGGGTCTCGACTGTGTTTCTCTGGGACCGGATATGGAACATATCCATACTTCCGAGGAACGCCTGAGTATTGCTTCCACAAAGCGTGTCTGGGATTACCTTGTAAAAGTACTTGCCGAGTTAAAAGACTGATTCAGATATGAAAAATGCTCCGGATTCTCCGGAGCATTTTTTTATGTCATAGGAAAGTACTCCATATTGTTCTATGAAGATTTCGAATTCCTATGACATAAAAAACGCTCCGCGCAGGATCGCACTGCGGCGGAGAGGAATTATGTTGCAAAAGCAACCCGCCGCAGGCGGAGAATCC
>JAXEUE010000108.1:0-7187 GCA_034115005.1 Blautia sp. | reverse complement strand
AGGAGAGAGATATGCGCAAAAAGAAAAGATCAGAAGACAGTGGATTTAATGTCTGGCGTTCTTATTCTGATATGATGGCGGGTGTGCTGCTTCTTTTCGTTCTGATCATGTGTGTGACACTTTTTCAGGCACAGAAAAGCTATAATGAAAGTATAAAGGAGAGGGATGAAAAGATTGCCCTTCAGGAGCAGTATACGGCAGAAATCCTTGCACAGCAGAATGCGCTGGATGAAAAAGATGTGAAGCTGAGTTCCCAGAGTGAACAGCTGGAAAAACAGAAGAAGCTGCTGGCAGAGCTTGCAGCCCAGTTAAAGGAACAGCAGAATGATCTGGATGAGAAAACATCTATGCTTGCCACACAGCAGAAAAAAATCGACAATATCATCGGTGTTAAAGCTGATGTGATTGAATCTCTTCAGCAGGAATTTTCCCAAAATAATGTAAGCGTGGATATAGATCCTCAGACAGGTGCCCTTACACTGAACGCCAGTGTGCTTTTTGACTATGATAAAGCAGAACTTACAGATGAAGGAAAGGCTCAGCTTTCCAACATTCTGCCTATTTACTGCAAGGTACTTCTTCAGAGTGATTATAAAAAATACCTGGCTGAAATTATTATAGACGGCTATACAGACACAGATGGAGATTATTACTATAACCTTGAGCTTTCCCAGAAACGTTCCCTGGCTGTTGCAGAATATCTGACAGAAATAAGGTCGAATTTTCTGAATGACCAGCAGATTACTGAGCTTCAGACTTATCTGACCGTAAATGGCCATTCAATGGCTAATCCTGTACTGGATGCCAATGGAAATGTAGACAAAAACGCCTCCAGACGTGTGGAAGTGAAATTCCGTCTTAAAGATGATGAGATGATTGACGAATTGAACAGTATAATGTCTTCAGAGAATAACTGACAAAGGAGAGAACAGATATGTCTTTTAAGATTGGCAGGAATGATCCCTGCTGGTGTGGAAGCAATAAAAAATATAAAAAATGTCATGAAGCCTTCGATGAGAAACTGGAAATGATGAAACAGAAGGGTTATGCTGTGATCGACCACAGCCTCATAAAGACACCGGAACAGATTGAGAAGATAAAAGAAAGCTGTAAGATCAATGTGGCTGTTCTGGATTATGTGGCGGAGCATATCCGGCCAGGTATTTCCACCGAAGAGATAAACAGATGGGTACATGAGGAGACTGTCCGCCATGGAGGAATTCCGGCTCCGCTGGATTTTGAGGGTTATCCCAAAAGTGTCTGTACTTCCGTTAATGAGGTGGTCTGTCATGGAATCCCCAGTGAGAATGAGATCTTAAAAGAAGGGGATATTATAAATGTGGATGTGTCTACCATTTTCAACGGATATTTCTCTGATTCATCCAGAATGTTCTGTATTGGCAAGGTAAGCCCTGAGAAAGAGAAGCTAGTAAAAGTTACGAAGGAATGTGTGGAAATCGGGATTTCCAAGGTTATTCCCTGGACGCCTATTGGAAACATGGGAAGTGCCGTTCACTCTCATGCGGTGGAAAATGGTTATTCTGTAGTCAGACAGATTGGCGGACACGGTATCGGACTGGAATTTCATGAGGATCCTTGGGTCAGCTATGTCTCGGAGGAAAACACAGGAGTGCTTATGGTTCCCGGAATGATGTTTACCATAGAACCAATGGTAAATATGGGAAGCGATGAAATCTATACAGATGAAACAGATGAATGGACAGTACGTACAGAAGACGGGCTTCCATCCGCTCAGTGGGAAGTGACAGTACTTGTGACGGAAACAGGATGTGAGGTTATTTGTTGGTAAAGTGTGAAGAAAACACTTGCAATGCCCGTCCTGATATAGTATAATCACTAATGTTGTGAAAAAAGATGGTCCTCTGTTACTGCAATGTATTAAGAACATCCATACAAGAATAGGAGAGAATGAAATGAACGAAATTATTAAAAACATCGAAGCAGAACAGTTGAAAGCTGACGTGCCGCAGTTTAAGACAGGCGACACAGTAAGAGTACATGCTCTTATCAAAGAAGGAAACCGTGAGAGAGTACAGATTTTTGAAGGAACTGTTCTTAAGAAACAGGGCGGAAGCAACAGAGCTACCTTTACTGTAAGGAAGAGCTCCAATGGTGTAGGCGTTGAGAAGACATGGCCGCTTCATTCCCCACATGTTGTTAAAGTTGAAGTTATCCGTCGTGGTAAAGTTCGCCGCGCTAAACTGAACTACTTAAGGGATCGTGTTGGTAAGGCTGCTAAGGTTAAAGAACTTGTTAAATAATTTCATGAACTTTGAAAGGAAGGGACAATAACTTGGGTATTGTCCCTCTTTTTCCATCTGCAGGAGATTTGGATGAAAATCAGAAACTGGAAAGAAAGTTCCCGGTATCAGGCTGCGAAGGAGAAGCTGGAAGACGAGAAGAACCGAAATATTCTCAGCTGGATCTTTGATATTGTAGTAACCCTTGCTTTTGCGGTTGCGGTCGGAATTATGATGTTCCAGTCTGTGACCATGCAGGAAGGTTCTATGGAACCTACTCTGGCTGTTGGGGACAGATTTTTTATAAATAAGTTACAATATAAATTATTTTCTCCTGAAAGAGGAGATATTATTGTTTTTAAAACCAATTCCAATGATAATGCTGCTCTTCACATAAGAAGAGTGATCGGCCTTCCGGGGGAAACCGTACAGATTACAAACGGACAGATTTATATTAACGGAGAACTGTACAGTGAGAAGAAAGGTTTTCCGGCTATTTCCAACCCCGGTATGGCTTCCAGTCCTGTTACACTGGAGAGCGGAGAATACTTCGTATTGGGAGATAACAGAAATAACAGTGAGGACAGCCGGTATGGAGATATCGGCATTGTCCAGAAGAAATATATTGTGGGAAAAATATGGTTTACCATTTCTCCCATTAAAAAAATCGGATTTATGAAAGGTTAAAGAAATATGGACGTACAGTGGTACCCGGGTCATATGACCAGGGCAAAACGACAAATGCAGGAAGACATTAAGCTGATCGATCTGATCATTGAGCTTGTGGATGCCAGAGTACCTTTTTCCAGCCGTAATCCTGATATTGATGAACTTGGCAAAAATAAATCAAGGCTTATACTCCTTAATAAAGCAGACCTTGCAGATACATCCGTAAATGATGCCTGGGTGGAGTATTTCCGGCAGAATGGTTTCTTTGCGGTTAAAGTGGATTCCCGTAAAGGTACAGGGATGAAGAACATTCAGGATATGATCAGACAAGCATGCAGGGAAAAGATGGAACGTGACCGCAAACGTGGAATCAGGAATCGTCCTGTCCGTGCTATGGTAGCAGGAATCCCCAATGTGGGGAAATCTACCTTTATTAATAAGTTTACAGGCAGAGCCTGTACGAAAACAGGCAATAAGCCAGGCGTGACAAGAGGAAAGCAATGGATCCGTATTAATAAAGATGTGGAACTTCTTGATACTCCCGGCATATTATGGCCTAAGTTCCAGGATCAGGAAGTAGGAATACGTCTTGCGTGCATCGGATCTGTTAAGGATGATATCCTTAATATGGAAGAACTGGCACTGTGGCTGATTGGCTTTTTAAGTTCCTCGTACAGTGGTGTTCTGGCAGACCGTTATGGATTGACAGAAGAGGGAAAAGCAGTGGAAATCCTGGAACAGATTGCAAGAGCAAGAGGCTGCCTTAAGAAACAGGAAGAAATTGATTATGGCAAAGCTGCTGGAATCTTGTTTGATGATTTCCGTTCAGGAAGAATGGGAAGAATCAGTCTGGAGAAACCACCTGCATTAATTGAGAGATAAAAAATGAAAACAATAAGTGAGATAAAAGCCGAGTTTGAAGCTGCAGATCTGAAAGATTTAAAGACTTTATATGAAAAATACGGTGAAGATAAAAGAAGTGGTGTTAAGAAGCTGATTCTTCAGTTCCACAGGAAAGAAGAGGCTTATGAGGCAGAAGTCCGGCGCACAGAGAAAATGAAGTTCTATGAGCATAAATATGAGCATCTTGGGTATCTGTGCGGCATTGATGAAGTGGGACGAGGTCCTCTGGCCGGCCCTGTGGTAGCCTGTGCAGTGATTCTGCCAGAAGACAGCAGGATTCTTTATCTGAATGATTCAAAGAAACTGACGGAGGCCAAAAGAGAAGAACTGTATCCTGTCATTATGAAAGAGGCGGTAGCTGTAGGAATTGGTCTGTCGGATCACAAAAAAATCGATGAGATTAATATCCTTCAGGCTACCTATGAGGCTATGAGACAGGCAGTGAGTAAACTTAGTGTAGTGCCTCAGCTTCTTTTAAACGATGCTGTGACCATACCTGATATTTCGATTCCCCAGGTTCCCATCATTAAGGGAGATGCCAAAAGTGTATCTATTGCTGCTGCCAGTATTGTGGCAAAGGTGACCAGAGACCATATGATGGAGGAGTATGATAAGCTTTATCCCGGATATGGCTTTGCATCCAATAAGGGGTATGGCTCTCAGGAGCATATTGAGGCACTGAGAAGGCTTGGCCCATGTCCCATTCACAGAGAAACGTTTATTACTCATTTTGTGTAAAATATACATATGATACCTACACATATAATTGAAAGAGAATGATGTGATCTGAAGAAAAATATGCGGCAGACCGGTGCTTTTTATGAGCAGGAGGCAGCCAGATACTTAAAAGAGCAGGGGCTTACAATACTGGAGAGAAATTACAGGTGCAGGTTCGGCGAGATCGATATCATTGCCACAGATGGTTATTATCTGATCTTTGTAGAAGTGAAATACAGAAGCAGTCCTTTATCGGGAAGTTCACTTTCTGCCGTAAATCTTGCGAAACAGAGAAATATAAGCAGAGTAGCCGGCTATTATCTTACGGTAAACAGGCACCGCATAGATCTGCCCTGCAGATTTGATGTGATTGGGTTTGACAAAGAAGAAATCCGATGGATCAGAAATGCGTTTGATTACAGAGGATAAAAAGGAAAAAATAATGAATATAAAATGGCATGATCAGAATTTACCTCAGATGAATATACATAACAAAAATGGTGTTACCTACCTGACCTATCCTGCTTTTGACAGCCTTGAGGGTATTATGCATGGTTTCAGCACACGTCTTGGAGGAGTCAGCACAGGGATTTACAGCACTATGAACTTAAGCTTCACAAGGGGAGATGAGGAATCCCTTGTGAGAGAAAATTTCAGAAGGATCGGGGATGCCATAGGCTTTTTGCCCGAAAATATAGTCACTTCTGATCAGACACATACGGCAAATGTAAGGCTTGTCACTGAGGAAGACAGAGGAAAGGGATTTACCAGACCAAGAGATTATCAGGATGTAGATGGAATGGTAACCAATGTGCCAGGGCTTGTTCTTTCCACTTTTTATGCAGACTGTGTTCCCCTTTATTTCGTGGATCCTGTACATAAGGCTGTTGGTCTGTCCCACTCCGGATGGAGAGGGACAGCTTCCCGGATAGGAAAAGTTACAGTTGAGAAAATGGCCAGGGAATTTGGATCTGAACCAGAGGATATTCTGGCGGCAATCGGACCTTCTATCTGCCAGGACTGTTATGAAGTCAGTGAAGATGTGGCAGATCAGTTTAAAAAGACCTTTGATGAAAAATACTGGCCTGAGATTTTCTATAAGAAACCAGATGGAAAATATCAGCTTAATCTGTGGCAGGCTAATCGAAGGATACTTATGGAAGCAGGAGTAAAAGAGGAACATATATCCATGCCAAATCTTTGTACCTGCTGCAACCCGGATCTTATGTTTTCTCACAGAGCCTCTCACGGAAAAAGAGGAAATCTTGGCGCATTTCTCGGATTGAAAAAGTAAAAAAGAACCCGGCATCTTTTTTAGAATGCCGGGTTTCCTGTTACCTCGTGGAATTTACCTGTTGTACAAGATTAATGATTTTTTCATTGGTGGAGCGGACTTTTTCAACTGAGATATCGTGATTGATAATATCCATAATGCTGGCAAGATATTTGCTCATATTTGCCTCGATGTAGTATGGTTTGTCAAGAAGCTGAGGAATCCTGTAGTTCAGGTTGGTTGTGATCAGTCTGTCAAGCCATCCTTTCTCATAGTATTCATCAAATTTGGAAAGACCATCCGTAAATAATCCATATGTGGTACACACAAAAACACGTTTGGCATTTCGCTCTTTAAGCTGTTTGGCTACATCCAGCATGCTCTCTCCTGAAGAAATCATATCATCAATGACGATCACGTCTTTACCCTCTACAGAATCCCCCAGGAATTCATGGGCAACGATGGGATTCTTGCCGTTTACGATAGTGGAATAGTCACGGCGCTTATAAAACATTCCCATATTTACTCCAAGAATATTGGAGAAATATACTGCACGTGACATAGCGCCTTCATCAGGGCTGATGATCATTAAATGATCATTATCAATCTTAAGATCCGGAACTTCTTTAACAAGTGCTTTCAAAAACTGATATGTGGGAAAGAAATTATCAAATCCAATGAGAGGAATAGAATTCTGTACACGGGGATCATGTGCATCAAATGTGATAATATTAGATACTCCCATATTACTCAATTCTTTCAATGCGATAGCGCAGTCCAGAGATTCTCTCTTGGTACGTCTGTGCTGACGGCCTTCATAAAGGAAGGGCATAATAACATTGATCCTGTGTGCTTTGCCTGTAGCTGCGGAGATAATTCTTTTCAGATCCTGAAAATGATTGTCCGGCGACATATGATTTTCATGTCCGCATACAGTATATGTCTGGCTGTGGTTGGTTACATCCACCATTACAAAAAGATCTACACCACGGATTGATTCTTTGATGTATCCTTTTCCTTCTCCGGTTCCAAAACGTGGACATTCACATTTAACAAGAAAAGAATCTTCGCTGTAACCCTGAGGAACGGAATTCAGATGCTTCCGCTCAACCATCTCTTTACGAAATTTTACCAGGTAATGGTCAACTTCTTTTGCAAGATCCTGGCAGCCTGCAAGTGCGGCAATTCTGATTGGCGCAACAGGCGTGGATTTTTCCAGCAATTCTATATTTGGCATAATATTCCTCCTAAGTAATTTATACTCAAAAACAGATTCTATACTAATTTATAACATTTGACCTAAATCACGTCAAGGAATTTATTGATTTTTCCGAATAAAATTGTTATGATAGATACGATATTGA
>JAXEUE010000107.1:0-10546 GCA_034115005.1 Blautia sp. | reverse complement strand
ATCCACTCCTGTTTTCACCTGGAAAACCACGGGAAATAAAGAGGATCGCGGTCTCCTCATTTCCCTTAATTCTGATGACTCCAGTATTTCTCTGGAAGGTTCGGGAAAAGTTACAGACGGTCTTCTAAGCGGAAGTTATCAGCTGACTATGGATTCCACTCCCTGTGCATCCATTGAAGTGTCTGATTACAATATCTCTTCTGCGAAGGAGGGAGAGATTACCGGAACTTATACCATATCCCTGATTGCTTCCGGAGAAGATGACCAGTCTTCTTCTCTTGAAAATTTAGCATTGATTGTAAACCTTGCCTCAGAAGGAGAAACTTCTTCTATTAATTTGTCTGTAACAAGTGCTGGAAGCTCTCTTGGAACCTTATCTCTTGCCTCTTCAAAGGGAGAGAAAATACAGATGCCGGATCTGACCTCTATTACAGATGCATATGATATGGATAATGAGCAGGAAGCACAGGAATATACATCAACAATGGATTTCAATGCCATTATGGATAACCTGACCCAGGCAGGAATGCCACAGGAAGTACTTGATTCCCTCTTAAATGGAGAAGAGGATGAGATCCCTGAAGCAGAGACAGACGAAGCTGGTGCAGAAAATGCGGCGGAATAAAAGATAACAATATAATTAAAATTCGGGTAGTCAGATACCCGAACAGCACCTGTGAAGCAATCGAAAGATTGTAATATGCAATAAAAGCGTATATTATAATTTTATTTTTGTTATAATAAAGAAAAGCATATTGAATTATACGTATAAAATGCGTATATGTAGTTGACAGATACGCATTAAATACGTATAATATATATGTAACCAATAGTAATCCACTTTGAAGGAGCAAAGCATGAAAAAAAAAGATTTAGTTAAGCTTCTCGAAGAAAATGGATGGTATTTAAAAAGGAACGGTGCAAGTCATGATTTGTACACAAATGGAAATAAAGTAGAACCGATTCCAAGACATACCGAAATTAACGAGAAACTCGCGAAAGCGATTATCAAGAAGCTGGGGCTTTAGCCCCAGGTCTTGGTTTTTTCTTTTTATGTATTGCTGTTGGTTGATCATATAGGAGGAGTTAACATGGCAATGAAAGGAGCATATCCAATTGTATTAAAACGGACAGATGATGGGTATTTTGTTCAGATTCCGGATTTTGAGATTGGTACACAGGGAAAAACAGTTGTAGACGCCATAGAAATGGCAAGAGATGCAATAGGGCTGGTTGGAATTGATATGGAAGACGATGGAAAAACGATTCCAGAACCATATACGGTACAATTTGAACCAGAAAAAGGAGATATCACTACACTAGTTGATATTGATTTTGCAGATTATAGAAAAAAAATTGACAATAGGGCAGTAAAGAAAAACTGTACTATACCATATTGGATGAGCGTCGAAGCAGATAAAGCAGGAGTAAATTATTCCAGGCTATTGCAGGATGCAATTATTAGTTTTCTGGGTATTAGTAAAGCACAAGGTTAACTAAATCTCAATTTACGAAAAGGGGATGTCGGCAATAACCGACATCCCCTTTTATGTGGGTTAATCCGTCGCAAGGGAAGTGAGCCATTTTACCGCATTTTCTTTATTTGGTGCATTGTAGGGAACTACAAGGCAGACAGGCTCATATTGTAGTCCAAGACTCTCTGAAAGATAAGTGTTGGTAAGGGCCAGATGGGTTTTATCTGTCTGGTCTTCAAAGGCTCCATAGTTGTCTTTTCCCAGCAGGTCTTCCAGGTTAAGGAAGATATCATCTTTGTTAAGGTTTTTATACAATGCCTCCGGCATGATCAGTACATCCACGGATCCTGCCTGAACCTGGGTCACGTAAGCCATCTGGGCATAATATTCCAGCTCATCTCCGGTTTCACCAGTGGTAAGATTTACACCGATTTCCACCTGGCTGTATTTATCATCTCCGCAGCCCAGGGTTTCACTGATCTGCTGTGACAGTGCATCTGTATCCGATGCCACCGCGTTGATCACAGATATGGAAAGAACTGTTTTTACCTTGGAATGCTCATAAAAATTAAAAGCACCGATGATCAGGGCAATGGCCCCTATAATACAAAAAATCACCGGTTTATAATACATCCAGATGTATTCCAGTTTCTTCTTCATGCCCATGTTTTTGATTTTTTCTTTTTCAATCAGGCGTCTTTCCTTCTTTGACAGATCGGATGCCCCTTTCTGCTCCGGGTTGAGCACGCTCTCATCATGATCTGCCCTTCCAGCCCCTGTCTCCTTCATTACTTTTTCCTGATTATTCTCAGCCATTGATTCTCCTTTGCATATCACTTTTTACTGTTTCCCAATACTATACCATATTTTCTTATCAGTGACCAGACTTTATCCACAGCACAGATCAACAGAACCGTTATGATGCACACAAGTATGGGACTGGTCCACAGATAGACAGGATTATTCTTCACTTTCCATGCTCCTGCAAGAATTCTGACAGCGTCTATCACTGCCGGATGAAACAGGTATAAGGGAAGTGTAAGCTTCCTTCCGGCTTTGAAGAGGCACTCCGGCACATGGACACTTTGTCCATAAAAAATACAGTAAAAAAACACGCTAACTGTGAAAAATACAGTTCCTATGTAGATTTCCCTGTCTCCCAGGAAAACGCATTCCCCAATGCTGATTCCCGCTCCCGCTGCTCCTGCAGTCACAAGAAGGACCGGTGAGGGCTTCCCTGTTCCTTTTTCTTTCCACATGTGTATAAATTTTCCCAGCAGATAAAAGGTCATTCCTGTAAAAAGAAAATTCCTGTACCCTCTTACGGGATAAAATATTCCGAAAAATCTGCTGATCTGTCCTCTCCACACAAGGATACAGGTAAGTACAGGGAGCAGGATAAAGGCCGCCTTTCTCATGTGGAATTTCTCAATTAAATAATCCAGAAAGTAGCAGTAAATCAGTGCAGGCAGAAACCACAGGTGAGGTTTGATGGAGGAGGTAAAATTATACAGGAAGAAGTCTCTCATGCTCTCTGCACAGAAAATTTTCCCTGCCCATTTCAGGACAGACTGTCCTTTCATCACCTGCACCATGCATCCCCAGAGGAAGTAAAACAGCAATGAAAATACGGTAATCTTCAGGATATGGATAATTTTCCCCGGTATTTTTCCGGCGGCACTTTTTTCCCCATAGTAACAGAAAAAGCCGGATACCATAAAGAAGAAAGGCACTGCAGATCTGGCCAGGGTTTTAATGATCCTGCCGGTCATACCGGGAAAAGAAATATGAATAAATACCACCAGGAAGGCTGCTATTGCTTTGGCAGCGTCAAGACTTTTGTTTCTCATTTTTCATCTCTTCTAATCTTTATCCTTTGTTTATGATTCATTGTACGGGCATAAGCCAGCTGTTGTCAAGCCTTGCCAGGAGTCTGGCATTATGATATGCCATCTTAAGTGTAAGGCATGTTCTGCCCAGATACTTGCACCCATCCGGAGTTTTCATACAGGCCAGAGCCAGATCCGGTTTACCAGGATGACGAAGGCATATGGGGATCAGAAGCTGAATGGAATGATTATAGTATTGAGGAATGGCAGTTTTATAATCTGCTTCCAGCATCCTTTTTGTCTGCCTGAGGGCTCCGTCAAAAAGTTGAACGCGCATACTGCTGTCCCTTACTTCTTCAGGAAGGCGTCTGGCATTTTCCTCATCTCCGAAAATATGATCGTACTGAGGAATTATCGGAAGTTTGGTATCAAACACCAGATCTGAAGGATTGTCTACATAACTGGCTTTTTCCGGAAGATCTGCAATTCCTTCTTTTAACAAATAATACTCTGTATAAAATCCGTCCAGAAACCAGGGCTGCCTGTCCGGTACAAGATTTGGAATAAAATATGCATAAATAGGCTGATAATAGTAATTAAATAATCCTGTATTAAAAATTGCATATTCTTTTCTCTCCCATACTTTACCTTCTTCATAAAGCCGTTTAAAAGTATGCTCCAGATATCCCTTCAGGATTCCGTTATCTTCTGTTTTGGAAAAACTCCACCGCTCCGGCACCATCCGGGCAAGATTCTGGATCTGCCGGTTATAATTGCCGCAGTATGTAAAATCAAATAAATTCATCAGGTTCCTCCTGTTCCTGTAAAATCAGGGTAACGCCAGGGTCAAAAGCTTTAAATTTCAAAAGATGCCATATGAGTCGTTTCGTGCTTCGCACTCCTACAACCATGGGATCACTATATTATATTGTATTTTGGAAAAATCGTGGCAGAACTGCCGGATTATTATTTGTGTTTTTTCATTGGATTGTATGATGAACGTATGATGAACCTGGGGTGACCAAAGACCGTGAATTCAGTATAATATAATCCGGAAAAATCTGCAAGGTGATTTTGCCGTTTGCAGATTTTCGCTGTGTAACGGATTTGGAAACCCGGATACTGTTTCCGGCTTGAAGGAAAGTAATCCTTTGTCAGTGAAGTGGAACATACACCGCGGATCTATCGGATGAAATACATAGGAACCCGGACAGGGAAATATATACCGGCTGCAAACCTTGCGAAGCCGCCGGTACTTAGTGAGTTCTGCTGGTTTTAAGCAGAACGAACTTAGTACCGCTGCGAGCTGAGCCGAGCGCAAGCGTGTTTGCAACGGTATATATTTCCCTCCGGATTCTATTATTTCTTCTCAAGACTTTATCATTTTTTCCCCATCTGTTATAATATAGGGAAAACAGCTTGAAAGGAAGTTTATTTTATATGAAGAAGGAAGGCTATTACTCTTCCGGGGAGTTTGCCAGAATGGCGCATGTGACTCTGCGGACCATCCGTTATTATGATAAAGAGAATATTCTTAAACCCTCTTTTGTATCGGAATCCGGAGCCAGATTCTATACGGATGAGGATTTCGCCAGACTTTCCCAGATTCTTCTTCTGAAATATCTTGGATTCTCCCTGGATGATATCCGGGAAATGACTATTGATGCTTCCGATCACCATTTTATGGAAAATTCTCTGAATATCCAGCTTAAACTGGTAAGGGACAAAATTGAGCAGATGCAGCTGGTGGAAAAAGCCATTCAGGATACTGCGGATGCCATACGCACCGACCAGACTGTTGACTGGAGCCGGATGCTTGATCTGATTCATCTGACCGAAATGGAAAAAAGTATGAAAAACCAGTATCAGGATGCTTCCAATATTTCCTCAAGAATCAATCTTCACAGTCTGTATTCCAGAAATAAACAGGGATGGTTTCCCTGGATTTTCGAAAAATGCGGGATTAAACCGGAAATGAAGGTTCTGGAGCTTGGGTGCGGAGACGGTACTCTATGGGTGCAAAATCTAACCTCACTGCCTGAAGATGTATCTGTGATTCTTTCGGATCTGTCCTCCGGTATGCTGCGTGATGCCAGGCGTGCGATCGGTAAAAAAGATTTCCGTTTTACTTTCAGGACTTTTGACTGCTCAGAGATTCCTTATGAAGACTCAGGATTTGATCTGGTTATTGCCGATCACGTGTTGTTTTACTGTGATGATATTCCCAGAGTATGCCAGGAAGTTCGGCGTGTGCTGGTACCGGGAGGGAAATTTATATGCAGTACCTATGGAAAGAAGCATATGCAGGAGGTCAGCCAGCTTGTTCAGGATTTTGATGAACGTATTGTGCTTTCTGCAGATAAGCTTTATGAACGTTTTGGCAGGGAGAACGGACAGACCATACTGGAACCATATTTTTCAGGAATAAGCTGGGAATCCTATGACGACTCACTTCTTGTTCCGGATGCTGAACCTTTGATTTCCTATATTCTGTCCTGCCATGGGAACCAGAACCAGTTTATTCTGGACAGGTATAAGGATTTTCGCTCTTTTGTGTCCAGAAAAACCAGAAATGGATTTTCCATTACTAAGGATGCAGGAGTTTTTATTTGTGTAAAATAAACAAAATTTAATAAAAATGTAAAAATCTCTTGAAGGTGACCTTAGGTCACCTTTTATAATGTATGTAGAAAATATAAAAAAGGAGAAAACAAATGAAAGGTATTATTTTAGCCGGAGGTTCCGGGACACGTCTTTATCCCCTGACCATGGTTACATCCAAACAGCTTTTGCCCATTTATGACAAGCCTATGATCTATTATCCGATGTCTGTGCTTATGAATGCAGGCATCAGAGACATCCTTATTATTTCCACTCCACAGGATACTCCCCGGTTTGAAGAGCTGCTGGGTGACGGCCATCAGTTCGGCGTTCACCTGACCTACAAGGTACAGCCCAGTCCTGACGGACTTGCCCAGGCTTTTATCATTGGTGAGGAATTTATTGGAAATGATACCGTCGCTATGGTTCTTGGAGATAATATTTTTGCAGGCCATGGTCTGAAGAAAAGGCTGAAAGCCGCAGTGGAAAATGCAGATTCCGGCAGGGGTGCCACAGTGTTTGGTTACTATGTGGACGATCCGGAGAGATTCGGTATCGTGGAATTTGACCATGAGGGCAAGGCAATTTCCATTGAGGAGAAACCTGAACATCCCAAGAGCAACTACTGCGTGACAGGATTATATTTTTATGATAACCGGGTAGTCGAATATGCAAAAAATTTAAAGCCAAGTGCCAGAGGAGAATTGGAAATTACAGATCTGAACCGTATCTACCTGGAAAAAGGAGAACTTAATGTGGAACTTCTGGGGCAGGGCTTTACCTGGCTTGACACCGGTACCCATGAGAGCCTTGTGGAAGCCACCAATTTCGTAAAAACGGTAGAGCAGCATCAGCACCGCAAGATTGGATGTCTTGAGGAAATTGCATACCTGAACGGCTGGATCACCAAAGAGGATGTGCTTAAGGTTTATGAAGTTTTGAAAAAGAACCAGTACGGCCAGTATTTAAAGGATGTACTGGACGGCAAATATCTGGATGTACTACACTGATTTTTTTCTGATAACAAGCTGACTGAAAAGGAGATTTTAATAAATGAATATTATTGTTACCGGCGGTGCCGGATTTATCGGAAGCAACTTTATTTTTCATATGCTGAAAAAATACCCGGACTATCGTATCATCTGTCTGGACTGTCTCACCTATGCAGGAAATCTTTCCACTCTTGCCTCTGTAATGGACAATCCCAATTTCCGTTTCGTTAAGGCAAGCATTACAGACAGGGAAGCCGTTTACAGACTTTTTGAGGAAGAGCATCCGGATATTGTAGTGAATTTCGCTGCAGAAAGCCATGTAGACCGCTCTATTGAGAATCCGGAGATTTTCCTGACTACCAATATTATCGGTACTGCCGTTCTTATGGATGCCTGCAGGAAATACGGAATCAAACGTTACCATCAGGTTTCCACAGATGAAGTTTACGGAGATCTGCCTCTGGACAGACCGGATCTGTTTTTTACAGAGGAGACACCTATCCACACCAGCAGCCCTTACAGCTCTTCCAAGGCTTCTGCGGATCTTCTGGTTCTTGCCTACCACAGAACCTACGGTCTGCCTGTAACCATCAGCCGCTGCTCAAATAACTATGGTCCTTACCATTTCCCGGAGAAACTGATTCCGCTGATGATCATCAATGCCCTTCATGACAAGCCCCTTCCTGTATACGGCAAAGGTGAAAATGTCCGTGACTGGCTGTATGTGGAGGATCACTGCCGTGCTATTGACCTGATCATCCATAAAGGAAAAGTAGGCGAGGTTTATAATGTAGGCGGCCATAATGAGATGCGAAATATTGACATTGTTAAGATCATCTGCAGGGAACTTGGCAAACCGGAAAGCCTGATCACTCATGTGGAAGACAGAAAAGGACATGATATGCGTTATGCCATTGATCCTACTAAGATTCACAATGAACTGGGCTGGCTTCCGGAAACCAAATTTGAAGACGGAATCAAAAAGACTATCCAGTGGTACCTGAATAACAGAGAATGGTGGGAAACCATTATCTCCGGTGAGTACCAGAATTACTATGATGAAATGTACGGACACCGTAAGGAGGTATGATCTATGAGAGTTTTTGTAACAGGTGTTGGGGGACAGCTTGGCCATGACGTGATGAATGAGCTGGCAAAGAGAGGCTATGAAGGAGTGGGCAGTGACATCGCTCCTTCCTACAGTGGAATCCAGGACGGAACTTCTGTTACCACTATGCCTTATGTACAGATGGATATTACAGATAAAGCTTCTGTGGAGAAAGTGATCAGAGAGGCACATGTGGATGCTGTGATCCACTGTGCTGCCTGGACTGCTGTTGACGCTGCAGAAGAGGAAGAAAACCAGCCAAAAGTCCGCCTGGTAAACGTAACCGGGACTCAGAATATTGCAGATGTATGTAAAGAACTGGACATTAAAATTCTGTACCTGTCCACAGATTATGTATTCGATGGCCAGGGAACCACTCCATGGGAGCCGGACTGCAAAGATTATAAGCCTTTAAATGTATACGGTCAGACCAAGCTTGATGGAGAGCTTGCCGTTTCCGGAACTGTTAAGAAATTCTTTATTGTCCGGATTGCATGGGTTTTTGGCAAAAACGGGAAAAACTTTATCAAGACTATGATCAATCTTGGCAAAACCCACCATACTCTTTCTGTGGTCAATGACCAGATCGGTACTCCTACCTATACTTATGATCTGGCACGTCTTCTGGTGGATATGATCCTGACTGACAAATACGGTTACTATCATGCTACCAACGAGGGCGGCTATATCAGCTGGTATGATTTCACTAAAGAAATCTTCCGCCAGGCTGCTGCCATGGGGCATCCGGAATATCTGCCTGAAAACCTGACAGTAAATTCCGTCACCACAGCACAATATGGTGTTTCCAAGGCTGCAAGGCCCTTCAACAGCAGACTAGATAAGAGCAAGCTTACAAAAAACGGCTTCACTCCTCTTCCCACCTGGCAGGATGCCTTAAGCCGCTATCTTAAAGAACTGGATTTCTGACCTGAATATTTTTTTTGTATATGCAAAAGCCCATACCTTCTCACCTGGAGAAAGCATGGGCTTTCTTTTATAATTTATTTCGGATCAGAATGTAAATTTGTCTGCAAAATATGCATCCAGTTCATCAATCTTCACACGAACCTGTTCCATGGTATCACGGTCACGGATGGTAACTGCACCATCTGTCTCAGAATCAAAGTCATAGGTTACGCAGAATGGAGTTCCGATCTCATCCTGTCTTCTGTAACGCTTACCGATATTTCCACGGTCATCATACTCGCAGTTGTATTTTTTGCTCAGCTGCTGATAAATCTTCTCAGCACCGCCTGCAAGCTTCTTGGAAAGAGGAAGCACACCGATCTTTACAGGTGCCAGCGCAGGATGGAAATGAAGGACAGTACGCACATCGTTCTTCTCTGCATCCAGAACTTCCTCATCATAAGCGCTGCACAGAAAAGCAAGAACCATACGGTCAGCGCCCAGTGAAGGCTCGATTACATAAGGAATATATTTCTCTTTCTTCTCATCATCGAAATAGGTCAGATCCTGACCGGATACATTCTGATGCTGAGTCAGGTCATAATCGGTTCTGTCTGCAATTCCCCACAGCTCGCCCCATCCGAATGGGAAGAGGAATTCCACATCTGTGGTGGCTTTACTGTAGAAACAGAGCTCTTCCGGTGAATGATCGCGGTAACGTACCTCTTCTTTCTTAAGTCCAAGGGAGTATAACCAGTCAAGGCAGAACTGCTTCCAGTATGCGAACCATTCAAGATCAGTGCCCGGTTCACAGAAGAATTCCAGTTCCATCTGCTCAAACTCACGGGTACGGAAAGTGAAGTTACCCGGTGTGATCTCATTTCGGAAGGATTTACCGATCTGGCCGATACCAAAAGGAATCTTCTTTCTTGAAGTTCTCTGTACATTCTTAAAGTTAACAAAAATACCCTGGGCTGTTTCCGGTCTTAAGTATACGGTATTCTTGGCATCTTCAGTAACACCCTGGAAGGTCTTGAACATCAGGTTGAACTGACGGATATCGGTGAAATTGTGTTTGCCGCAGCTGGGGCATGGAATCTGGTGCTCTTCGATGAAGTCCATCATCTTTTCCTGAGACCATGCATCTACGGAACCATCCAGCTCAATTCCCTTCTCCTGGCTGTAGTCCTCGATCAGTTTATCTGCGCGGAAACGCTCATGGCATTCCTTACAGTCCATAAGAGGATCGGAAAATCCGCCCAGATGTCCGGATGCCACCCATGTCTGAGGATTCATAAGAATGGCACAGTCCACACCCACATTATAGGGAGATTCCTGAACGAATTTCTGCCACCAGGCTTTCTTTACGTTATTCTTCAGTTCCACTCCAAGGTTTCCATAGTCCCATGTATTTGCAAGACCGCCATAAATTTCAGAGCCCGGATAGACAAATCCTCTTGCCTTGGCCAGAGCTACAATTTTATCCATTGTTTTTTCCATCGTTGTTCTCCTTGTTCTTCTTCACAATTTATGACAGGATCAGGAATTCCTGCCACATAATACAGCTATTATAACTTTATCTTATTTCTTTTGCAAGGTATCTCAGGTCATTATTTCCAGAATTTCAAGGCTTTT
>JAXEUE010000106.1:0-3933 GCA_034115005.1 Blautia sp. | reverse complement strand
GTGCGTTTGCCTTTGTCATTTCATTTGAAATATTGCTGGTATTTGAATGAAGACAGACATTGCCAATGTGCAAACACAGATTTACAGGATGGTAATGTACGTTTACAAATTTTACTTCTTCATCCCGTATTATTTCCAGATTACTTTTTCAAAAAGTCCTTCCTCCTTTTTGTTTGTAAACTTCCATTACATCAATAATACGAGTGAGCTCCGTAAAAATCACGTTAAATTAAATTTTTTTTATATTTTTTTCTGATGGCTCTGTTATATCATATGCAATGCTTTTATTATATCACATACACTTTGCATATCTGTTTTTTCAATCATTCCAAACATTAAAACCGTCAGAATAACTGCCAGGATAAAGCCTGACATTTTAATTTTATTATGAATTTTTTCCCATTTCTCTCTTTCTGCATAACTAATCTCATATCTATACTGTTCTTTTCTTTTCAGACTGGCAACCAGCTTGTCATATCCCTCTTTTATCTTTTCCTCTGATTCTTTATACGGTTTAATAATCGGCATGTTCTCCTGAGTTTTACAAAGGCTGCTCTCTATTAATTCCACTTCTTCCATATATTTGCTTTTCAGAAGCTGGTCAATTTCTTCATTGCTGGTTTTTCTGGTTATTTTATGATTCATAATTTTTAACTTTCCTTGACAATTCCTTCATGTGGGTTCATATTAAATAATAAATGTATTACAGTCAGGAGGACCCCTATGAAACATATTGTTCTTACCGGTGGCGGTACCGCCGGTCATGTTACTCCAAATATCGCTTTGATTCCCCGTCTGAAGGAACTTGGATACCGCATTTCCTATATTGGTTCTTACAACGGGATTGAAAAAAATTTAATAGAAGAATTGCAGATTCCATATTACGGAATCTCTTCCGGTAAATTGCGCCGGTACTTCGATCTTAAAAATTTCACCGATCCTTTCAGAGTTCTGAAAGGCTTCGGTCAGGCTAAAAAGCTTCTTAAAGACTTAAAACCTGATGTTGTCTTCTCTAAAGGAGGATTTGTTACTGTTCCCGTAGTAATTGCAGCAAAAAAATGCAAAATTCCGGCTATCATACACGAATCAGATATGACACCCGGCCTGGCAAACAAGCTCTGCCTTTCTTCTGCTTCCAAGATCTGCTGTAATTTTCCCGAGACTGTTAACAACCTTCCCGCCGATAAAGCAGTTCTTACAGGAACACCTATCCGCCGTGAACTTCTTAACGGTAATAAGGAAGCTGGCAGAAAATTCTGCGGATTTACTGATGACAAACCTGTTCTCATGGTAATCGGAGGAAGTCTGGGTGCCGCTTCCGTGAACGAAAACATCCGCAAAATACTTCCTGAACTTCTTAAGGAATTCCAGGTCGTCCACTTATGCGGAAAAGGCAAAACCGATGACAGTTTAAAAAGCACCAATGGTTATGTACAATTTGAATACATTCAGGAAGAGCTTCCAGATTTATTTGCCCTGGCGGATATTGTAATTTCCCGTGCAGGAGCCAATGCCATCTGTGAACTGAGTGCCCTGAAGAAACCTAACCTGCTGATTCCTCTTTCAGCCAAAGCCAGCCGGGGAGATCAGATTCTCAACGCCCGTTCCTTTGAACGTCAGGGATTCAGCATGGTTATGGAGGAAGAAGAAATCACACCTGATAGTCTCCTTAACTCCATTCATAAACTTTACGAAAACCGCAGCAGGTATATTCAGGCCATGTCTGAAAGCAGCCATATAGATGCAATTCAAAAAATCACAGAACTCATTGAAGAATGCGTACAAAAGTAGATTTTTTATTGTAAAAGTTTATTATATTCTCTGACCAGCCACCGTCTCGTTCTCATAATCCGGTTATTCACATTGTTTTCCGAAATGTGAAACCAGTCCGCTACGAGACGGGGCGGAATATCATATATTTTTACATAAACAAAAATATAATAATTCACTGAATTCTTTTTCCTGAGTTTCTGAAAAATACAGTTAACATTAAGTTTCGTTTCCAGTGCCAGGATTTCCTCATCAACACTTTCTTTTTGGGTATCCAGTTCTTTTATGTCTGTAATCTGTTCAATCATATCCGAATTGGCACATTCATATTTTTTATATCCTGTTTTGCAATAGTCCATTGCTTTATGATAAGTTATGGTTGTGATCAGGCTTTTTAACTTTTTCCTGTTAGAAATATCCACCCTTGGTCCCATATTATATATGATCTCAAAAACGTCCTGACAGACATCTTCCGCTTCATCTTCATTTCCCAGAATAGTATTTGCTATCCGCATTGAATAACTACGGTATTCTGCATAAATCTGACCAAAATCCGTATTTTCCATATATTATTTTGTGTCAAAGATAATTACTTAAGAATTGCCCTTACCTTTGACAATATCTCCTCTTTATCCTCGTCTGTAAGCTTGCCCGGAACCCATGTAATTCCAACATTATCGTTCTGATATCTTGGAATCAGATGGATATGAAAATGAAATACTGTCTGGCCTGCACATTCTCCATTATTCTGTACAATATTAAATCCATCACATTTCAATGCATCTGTCAGTACTGTGGCTATCTTTTTTGCAAGGATCATAGCCTTTGCAGCCATCTCATCAGATAATTCATAAATATTTGCAGCGTGAGATTTGGGAAGTATGAGAGCATGACCTTTACTTGCAGGGCCCAGATCAAGAATTACACGAAACTCTTCATCTTCATAAAGAGTTGCCGCAGGAATTTCTCCATTTGCGATTTTACAGAAAATACAATTATCCATTTTATATTCCTTCTTTCATAAATGATCACATATGTGTCGTTTTCGTGCGAAATTTGAAGTACGAATTATATTGCTATCAAAAAACCCCGGTGATACACTTCCCTTGAGGTGATAATATGCCAACTGAAAGTACAGAAAAACATTTAAAAAAAGAATTCCATCTGACCCTGTCCAAATTTGTCCATGAAATCCGCAATCCTGTAGCTCTTATAAGCAGTGAGCTGCAGCTTATGGCGTCTGCCCATCCGAAACTGTGCAGTTATGAACAGTGGGACAGCCTTATGGACAATCTGGAATATATAAAGGAATTACTGAACGAATTTTCAGATTACAATAATGCTGAAAAAATTTCCCCTGTCCCGGTTAATATCAATGAGTTTCTCAATACGATCATATCCTGTGAAAAAACAACTATGTCCTACCTTGGCATAACTCTGGAAACCCATATGGAAGAAATCCATGATAAAGTTCTGCTGGATCGGGTAAAAATGCGTCAGGCTCTGCTAAACCTGTTAAGGAATGCATGTGAGTCCATCGAACAGCCCAAAGGAAAAATCATAGTCAGCCTCACCAGAGAGAAAAATAAAATCTGTATCTCCATCAAGGACAATGGCTGTGGAATGACTGATGAACAGAGGGAAAAAATTTTTTCTCCTTTCGTATCCTATAAAACAGCAGGAACAGGGCTGGGTCTTGCCGTCACAAAAGACATCATCCTGGCACATAAAGGAAGTATAGATGTTATAAGCAGTCCGGGTCATGGTTCTACTTTCCGCATCTTCCTGGGATGATACAAGATCAGACAGAGAATAAAACCGCAGATCAGGCCTCCCACATGCGCTGCATTATCAACCCCGGCACTTGTAAATCCGAAGTAAAGAGAAAATGCCGCCATAATTACAATTTGTTTTGCAGACAGATCTTCCAGTTTCCCCCTGCATTTAATTACAGCACAGATCAGGGCCCCCATTACTGCAAACACAGCTCCTGAGGCTCCTGCCGATACTGCAAAATCATGGTTTTTTGATTCCAGAAACAGAGACAGAAGATTGCCTCCCATACCTCCCAGCAGATAGATCAGAAGAAATCTGATTTTTCCTGCTGCCCGTTCCAGACGGCTTCCCAAAACAAAAAGTACCAGCATATTATTGCATAAATGC
>JAXEUE010000105.1:0-5309 GCA_034115005.1 Blautia sp. | reverse complement strand
TATCCTGTTATCATATTCATTGTAGTTGATTTTCCTGCACCATTAGGTCCCAGAAAACCATAGATCTTTCCTTTCTCAATCTTAAAAGAAAGGTGGTCAACTGCCGTATGGTCACCATATCGTTTAACCAGATTGTTTACTTCAATCAACTTACTCTCCTCCTTTTCCTTTACAGAAAATGTCCCGGAGCGAAACCGACAATCTGGCAAACCCAGGGACATATCTATAAATTATAGTGTATGATGAAGTTGTGATGAAATTAGGATAAAAGTGTGATTATTCTGTGACCAATGGTTCTTTCAGAGGGATTCCGGCCTTTCTTGGATATTTACCGGAAGTAGCTTTTATCTTTTTTATTACAACCAAAGAACGGTCTATTTCTGAACCAGGAAGTTTGAAGTAAACAATATCTTTCATTTTTCCCCCAAGAATATTAACTGCCTTTTCCGCCTGAATTACTTCGTCCTGAACTTTTCCTGATTTATAGGAAATAAAAGTTCCCCCAACCTTTACATAGGGAAGACAATATTCACATAAAGTGGCAAGATTGGATACAGCTCTGGAAACACAAAGGTCATATTTTTCCCTGTATTCCTTATTTTTCGCATATTCTTCTGCTCTTCCATGAATTGCTTTTATATTGGTGAGATGAAGCACCTGGAAACTTTCTTCAAGAAATTTCACTCTTTTATTTAATGAATCAAGAAGACAAACCTTAAGATGGGGAAATGCTATTTTCAATGGAATCCCGGGAAATCCTGCACCTGTACCAATATCTATAACAGAATCTACATTATTTAAATCAATAGCTTTTACACAGGAAAGGCTGTCAAGAAAATGTTTTATTAAAACTTCTTCAAATTCCGTAATTCCTGTCAGATTCATTACTTTATTTTTTTCGACAAGATATTCATAAAAACTGATAAACTGTTTCTTCTGATTCTGATCAAGATTAATTTTTAATTCTTTACATCCATTTTCCAAAGTAGTAAGATCGTATGTCATCTGTCAACTCTCCTTTTATTGTATTGTTCCAGATAAACCAGAAGTACAGAAATATCTGCAGGAGAAACACCTGAAATACGGGAAGCCTGTCCGATAGAAATTGGTCTGTAGGATTCCAGTTTCTGACGTGCCTCAATTCTTAAACTACCAACCTGTTCGTAATCGATATCCTCCGGTATTTTTTTTGACTCCAGTTTTTTAAATTGTTCAACCTGTTTTAACTGTCTTTTAATATATCCATCATATTTAATGTTAATCTCTACCTGTTCTTTTACATCCCAGGAAAGATCCGGTCTCTCTTTATCTATGGAAGAAATTGCTTCATAAGAAAGCTCTGGTCTTCTGATTAATTCTGCAAGAGTCGTTCCTGATTTCAGAGGTGTACTCTGATAACTTTCCAGAAGCTCCTGAACTTCTTTATTTGCTCCAATATTTGTATGTTCAACACGTTTTATTTCTTCATTAATAAGCTTCTCTTTAATAAGTACCTTCTGATAATCTTCTTCACTTACCAGTCCAACCTGATATCCCTTTTTTCTAAGTCTCAGATCTGCATTATCCTGACGTAGAAGAAGCCTGTATTCTGCACGGCTGGTCATCATACGATAAGGTTCATGATTTTCTTTTGTTACCAGATCATCTATCAACACGCCTATATATGCCTCTGACCGGTCCAGAATAAGCTGTTCCCGACCCTGTACTTCCAAAGCTGCATTAATTCCGGCAATTAGTCCCTGAGCTGCGGCTTCTTCATATCCAGAACTTCCATTAAACTGTCCACCACTAAAAAGACCTTTGATTTTTTTAAATTCCAGGGTGGGATAAAGCTGTCTTGGATTAATGCAGTCATATTCAATAGCATAAGCATTTTTTACAATCTTCGCATGTTCAAGTCCTGGCACAGAATGATACATTTCTTCCTGCACATCCTCCGGAAGAGAACTTGACATTCCTCCTATATACATTTCATTTGTATATAATCCTTCTGGTTCCACGAAAACCTGATGACGTTTTTTATCTGCAAAACGAACCACTTTATCTTCTATAGAAGGACAATAACGAGGTCCTGTGCCTTCTATTTTTCCTGAATATAATGGAGATCTATCCAGATTTTCTCTGATTATTTCATGTGTTTTTTCATTTGTATAAGTAAGCCAGCAGGATTTCTGCTGAATCTGTACATCTTCAGGATCAGTTGAAAAAGAAAAAGGTACTACTCTTTCATCACCAAACTGCTCTTCCATTTTACTGTAATCAATAGTATTTCCCGCAATACGTGCAGGAGTTCCTGTTTTAAAACGGAACATTTCAATACCAAGCTCTTTCAGAGAATCTGTCAGATAATTGGCAGCCTGAAGTCCATTTGGACCTGTATAGTTACTCACATCTCCATAAATACATCTTGCCCTTAAATAAGTTCCTGTACAGAGAACAACTGCTTTACAGTGATAAATAGCACCTGAATAAGTTTTTACTCCTGTTATTTTTCCATCTTCCACCAGAAGTTTCGTAACTTCTCCCTGTTTTATTGTAAGATTATCTGTGTTTTCAAGCGTTTTTCTCATTTCGTTGCTGTATGCCTGTTTATCCGCCTGTGCACGAAGAGAATGAACTGCAGGTCCTTTAGAACAATTAAGCATTTTTGACTGTATAAAGGTTTTATCTATATTTTTTCCCATTTCTCCTCCAAGCGCATCCAGTTCTCTTACAAGATGCCCCTTGGAGCTTCCCCCAACATTTGGATTGCACGGCATTAATGCAATACTTTCGACACTAACCGTAAACATGATTGTTTTTAATCCCAGACGTGCTCCTGCAAGAGCAGCTTCACAACCTGCATGTCCTGCTCCTACTACAACAATATCATAATATTCTTCTAATACTTTCATTTCTTCTCCCTATTTTCCCATACAGAATTTGCTGAATATTTCATTTACAAGATCATCTCCTACAGATTCCCCGGTAATTTTTCCCAGGCTTTCATAAGCATTCATTAAATCTATAGAAAAGAAATCTTCCGGCATTCCCATTTTAATACTGTTTCTGACAAGATCAAGACTCTTATCAGCCTCTGCAAGTGCCTCTTTGTGTCTTGCATTTGTAATATAAACCTCATCATTAAATGAAATTTCTCCTCCAAAAAACATTTCTCTGATTTTATCCTCAAGTTCATTAATTCCTTTTTCCTCTTTTGCAGACACAGAAATCACAGGATGTCCTGTCTTTTCTTTTAAGTAATTGATATCAATAACAGATTTCAGATCAGATTTATTGTATAGTATAATAGTTTTTTTGCCATCCAGCATCTCCATAATATCTTCATCATTTTTATCAAGAGGAACAGAGGAATCAACAACATAAAGAATCAGATCTGCATTTTTTGCCATTTCTCTTGCTTTATTTACACCAATTTTTTCCACAATATCTTCTGTTTCCCGGATACCTGCAGTGTCAACAATTCTCAATGTTATTCCATGTAAATTAATATATTCTTCAAGAATGTCCCTTGTAGTTCCGGCTATATCTGTCACAATTGCTCTGTTTTCACCAATAAGAAGATTTAACAGTGAAGATTTACCTGCATTGGGTTTTCCCAGTATAACTGTCTGAATTCCTTCCTGAATGATTTTTCCATCTGAAGATGTTTTCAACAGCTGTTTTATCTTTTTTTGTTCTTTATCCACAATTTCCATTAATTTTTGTGGATATCCCTCCAGACTGATGTGTTCAGGATCATCAAGAGCAGATTCTATATATGCAATATTATAGATTAATGTATCTCTGATTTCTTTTACCGCTTTTTTTACAGAACCTTTCAACTGATCCATAGAACTTCTTAAAGCATATTCATTTTTTGCCTGGATTACATCCATAACTGCTTCTGCCTGTGAAAGATCCATTCTTCCATTCAGAAATGCCCTTTTTGTAAATTCTCCCGGAGCGGCGATCTCTGCTCCGTTTTTTAATACAGTTTCAAGAACTTTTCTCATAGCAAAAACACCGCCATGACAGTCAATTTCTACTGTATCTTCTCCTGTAAAGGTTTTGGGAGCTCTCATTATCATTACCAGCACTTCATCTATAAGTTCATCTCCATCATAAATATATCCATAATGAATTGTATGACTTGGAACTTCTTTTATTTTTTTTCTGCCACCTTTTGATCTGTAAATACGTGAAATAACATCCATAGAATTTTCACCGCTGATTCTTACAATGCCAATTCCGGATGCACTCATCGCAGTAGAAATTGCAGCAATCGTTGTCTCCATATTTTTCCTCCATAAACAAAAATGTTATCCCGGGTAAAAACATACACGTCCAAACACGTGTTATTCACGCTTTCACCTAGAATAACATTTTTAATTAATTCACAATATTAATTTCTTTTCAATTTTACAACTACATGACGATAAGGTTCTTCACCTTCGCTTACAGTTTCTACAAATTTATTTCCCTGAAGAGCTGAGTGAATGATTCTTCTTTCATATGGATTCATAGGTTCAAGTACCACTGGTTTCCTTGTCTTCTTTACCTTATAGGCAATTCCTCTTGCAAGATTTTCCAGTGTTTCCTTACGGCGTCTGCGGTAATCTTCTGTATCAAGTTTTACACGTACATAATTTGATTTACCTTTGTTAACCACAAGACTTGTAAGGTACTGAAGAGAATCAAGGGTCTGTCCTCTCTTACCGATCAGAATTCCCATATCCTCCCCTTCAAAATCCACTTCCAGACTTCCGTCTGCTGTATTATACTGAGAAGTTATTTCAACTTCTCCCAGATCCATTGAAGCAAATACATCTCTTAGAAATACCCTTGCTCTCTCCTCTACTTCTTTAATTTCATCAGGATCAGTAATTATTTCAACCGGTTTATTTGTTTTAACAGGTTTTTCTTTGACTGTTTTTTCTCTGACTGCTTTTTCTTTTGTCGGTTTCTCTTTCAAAGGTTTTTCTTTAACAGGTTTTTCTTTAACAGGTTTTTCCTTTACTGTTTTATTATTTTTAACAGGTTCAGGTTTGGCGTCATTTACGATCTGTTCAGGTTTCTCTTCTTCTTTAACAGAATCGATATCTACATTATTCACAATTTCTTTTATTTCTTCTTCTTCAGAAACCGTCTCTATTTTACGAACTTTAATAATTGCAGGTTTACTGCCTATTCCAAAGAAACCACTGCTTCCCTCACTGACAACCTGAATTTCAAGCTGGTCACTGGATACGCCAAGCTCGATACATGCCTTAGTTATTGCATCACTTTTTGTTTTCGCTGAAAACTGGATATAATCCTCCATGCCAACC
>JAXEUE010000104.1:0-2619 GCA_034115005.1 Blautia sp. | reverse complement strand
CGGTAATGTCTGCCAGATCGTTGAATTTCAGCATGTAAAACCAGGAAAGGGTGCTGCTTTCGTAAGAACAAAATACAAAAATATTATAACAGGAGCTGTTCTTGAAAGATCTTTCCGTCCAACGGAAAAATTCCCTGCAGCACGTATTGACCGTGTTGATATGCAGTATCTGTATAATGACGGCGATTTATATTATTTTATGAATGTTGAGACATATGACCAGATCGGTCTTAACAAGGATCAGGTTGGTGATTCTCTTAAATTTGTAAAAGAGAATGAGATGGTGAAGATTTGTTCTTATAACGGTAATGTATTTGCGATTGAGCCGCCTCTTTTTGTAGAACTTGAAGTTACTGAAACAGAGCCTGGCTTTGCCGGAAATACTGCTCAGGGTGCTACTAAGCCTGCAATTGTTGAAACCGGTGCTCAGGTTCAGGTTCCATTATTTGTTAATCAGGGAGATAAACTTAAGATTGATACCAGAACAGGAGAATACCTGTCCCGTGTATGATATCTGAGTTAGAAGACTGTCATCGGCAGGCCGGTGGCAGTTTTTTGTTTATATAGGAGGATAAAAGATGGAGTATGTTACACTGGGAAAAACAGGTCTGAAAGTGTCCAGAATGGGTCTTGGCGGAATTCCTATCCAGAGAATTGATGCACAGGGCACAAGGAAACTGGTTCGTCAGCTTGCAGATGAAGGAGTCAATTATATAGATACAGCCAGAGGATATACAGTAAGTGAAGAGTATCTTGGATATGCACTGGAAGGAATACGCGACAGATTTGTTGTAGCAACAAAGAGTATGGCCAGAACCAGAGAAGAAATGGCAGCGGACATTGACAAGAGTCTTCATAATCTTCGTACTGACCATATTGAACTATATCAGATACATAACCCCGACATGAAACAGTTTGAACAGATAATCAGTCCGGGAGGTGCTCTTGAAGCACTGCAGGAAGCTAAGAAAGCAGGAAAGATCGGTCATATTGGATTAACTGCCCATTCTACGGAGGTTTTTTCCCGGGGATTAAACTGTGACTGGGTGGAAACAATTATGTTTCCTTATAATATTGTGGAAAGTCAGGGAAAGAAACTGATCGCACAATGCAAAAAGAAAAATGTAGGTTTTATTGCCATGAAACCGCTCGCAGGAGGAGCTATAGAAAACGCCGGACTGGCACTTCGATATATTTATACAAATCCCGACGTCACAATAGTAATTCCGGGAATGGCAGATGAGAATGAAATAAAAGAGAATCTGAAAGCCTGTCTTGACACTTCTTCTTTAAGTAGCTTTGAACTGAAGGAAATAGAGGAAATACGGAACAGACTTGGCACAAATTTCTGCCGCAGGTGTAATTACTGTGCCCCCTGTACAGTTGGCATCAGTATTCCCAATGTATTTCTGTTTGCAGGGTATCTGAGTCGTTATGGTCTTGAAGACTGGGCAAGGAAGCGATACGCAGGATTAAAGGTAAAGGCTTCCCAGTGCATAGAATGCGGCAGCTGTGAAACACGTTGCCCATACCATCTGCCTATCCGTAAAATGATGAAGGAATGCGCAGAACAATTTGGGGAATAAACTGGATTTTTGATGAAAAAAGTTGTTTCGTAGAAGTTTATTGGACTGTTCCTGATAGACTGTGAAAAAATAATATGGTATAATTTTGTCTGTATCGTAAATAGCCCGAATATTGTGAAAGGAGTTTGGTCAAATGACAGACAGTGAGAAACTTGATCTGATCTTGCAGGGATTTTCAACTTTGAATAACAGATTTGACAAGGTTGAAAATACAGCCACAGAACTGAAGGAAAAAATTACAGGATTACAGGAAGTAGTTACGGGACTACAGGAAAAAGTCTCCGGAATGGAGAAGAGATTTACGGTATTAGAAGATAAAGTCTCCGGCATGGACGAAAGACTAACCAGTCTGGAGAATACGGTCGCTGGTTTACGGGATAAAGTTGCAGATTTACGTCTTCATCTTGAAAATTCCACGGATAAGAACATTCAATTACTTGCTGAGAATCATGTTGAATTGATAAGAAAATTGAATGAAGCTATTCCTGCAGCAGATAAAAGCCTTGTATTTGAGGTAAAATTCAGATATCTAACTGACAAAGTAGATCAGCTGGAGAGAAAAGTACAGGAGATTGAGAATAAAATTGCATAATAATCAGTTAAAAAAGCCACCTGAAAACAGGTGGCTTTTGGTAATTTTGTTTTTAGAAAATAATCAAGGGTAATAAAACCCTTGATTTTACTGGGTTTGTGACCACTTAAAAAATGGACCTGGCGGGAATTGAACCCGCGTCCGAAAACCTGTCCACCGAGGCATCTCCCATCACAGTCGATGTTTTAATATTCCCTCCGTCACACGCCCACCGACAGGCTTATGATTTCAGTAGCTTCATAATACATCTATCAGGGCAAAGCTTACCTGACAAGGTTTCTCACATAGTCGACGCCGGATTCCCTACGTGTGAGTGCATAAGGACCGACGTACAGCACTTAGGCTGCTAACGCGTAAGCGTAATTGTCATTATCTTCTGCGTTTATATTTAGGTTCCCGGTTATTACGCAGTCCAGGAGTCTGCGGATGGCTTCCTAAGCT
>JAXEUE010000103.1:0-12235 GCA_034115005.1 Blautia sp. | reverse complement strand
CATAGGAAAGTACTCCATATTGTTCTATGAAGATTTCGAATTCCTATGACATAAAAAACGCTCCGCGCAGGATTCTTTCTCGCGAAATCCAGGGAAAATGGTTGTTTCAAAAATGTTAACTCATATCAAAACTATAAAAATCTTGGATAGGTACTTGTATTTTCATCTTAAATAGTTTAGAATAATCACATAAGTGGTAGAAAGTGGTGAATAGTGGTGGCGAATGGGGAATAAGTGGCAGAGTGAACCATTACCACCCACAGAAATCCGAAGGGGAGACTCGGATTTCCTGAGAGTAGGTGAGTTATATGTTCATGGGAGAGTACAATCATACAATCGACGCGAAGGGACGTTTGATTATTCCGTCTAAATTCAGGGAACTCTTAGGGGAAGAGTTTGTTCTGACAAAAGGACTGGATGGTTGTCTTTCGATTTATCCCATGGATGAATGGGAAGCCTTTGAAATGAAACTCAGATCGTTACCACTTACTAATAAAAACGCAAGAACCTTCTCACGATTCTTTGTAGCCGGTGCCACCACATGTGAACTGGATAAGCAGGGCAGAATTCTTGTGCCTCAGACATTGCGGGAATTTGCCGGGCTGGAGAAAGATGTGGTTCTGACAGGTAATCTGAACAGAATTGAGGTCTGGAGCAAAGAAAAGTGGAGCGAGAATTGCAATTATGACGATATGGACAGTATTGCTGAAAGCATGCAGGATATGGGAATCGTCATCTGAGCGTATCGCGGAGAAAATCCAGACAGGAGACGGATATGGAATTTAAACATAAATCTGTATTACTGGAAGAAACCATTGAAGGCTTAAGGGTAAAGCCGGATGGAATCTATGTGGATGGCACTTTAGGAGGTGCGGGGCATGCTCTGGAAGTATGCAGGAAGCTTTCTGCCAAGGGGAGATTTATTGGCATAGATCAAGACCAGGATGCGATAATTGCTGCGAGTGAGAGGCTGTCTGCCTTTAAACAGGTTACAGTCATTCGCAGCAATTATTGTTACATGGTACAGGAGCTTGCGGCTCTTGGAATCCACAAAGTAGACGGGATCCTTCTGGATCTTGGAGTTTCTTCCTATCAGCTGGACAACGAGGAACGCGGATTCACATATCGTGTTGATGCGCCTTTGGATATGCGTATGGATCAGCGACAGACGCAGACGGCCAGCGATATTGTAAATAATTACGAAGAAAAAGAATTGTACCGTATCATTCGTGATTACGGAGAAGATAAATTTGCCAGAAATATAGCTAAGCACATTGTTGCTGCGAGACAGATAAAACCCATTACCACTACAGGAGAACTGACGGAAATAATCAGAGAATCCATTCCCGTGAAGATGCAGGTAAAGTCAGGACATCCTGCAAAAAGAACTTTTCAGGCTATCAGAATTGAACTTAACAGGGAACTGGATGTATTGAGAGATTCCCTGGATGGAATGATCGATATCCTGAACGATGGCGGCAGGATCTGTATCATTACTTTTCATTCCCTGGAGGACAGGATAGTTAAAACTATCTTTCGCAAGAATGAAAATCCCTGTACTTGTCCTCCGGAATTTCCGGTATGTGTATGTGGGAAGAAATCCAAGGGAAAAGTAATTACCAGAAAGCCGATTCTTCCGGGAGAAGAGGAGCTGGCCGAAAATCCACGTTCCAAAAGTGCTAAACTAAGAATTTTTGAAAGAGTATTGTAATTGAGAGAGGCAGAAAATGGCGAAAATGACCAGGGCTGAGACAGCCAGAAGAAACAGATATAACGCCAGAATAAGCAGAAATACTTATGCGGAAGGAAATGCAGTCAGACGTCTGGAAGAAATTCCGGACAGAAGGCGTCAGCCGGCAAGAGTGCGTCCGAATGACAGCCGTAGCATTGAGGCAGTTCCTGCAGCATTGCCCAGGCAGAACCGTCAGTTAAGCAGAGAGGCTCAGAAGAATAGAGAAAAAGCTCAGGCAATGAACTGGGTTTTTGTTGTATTTCTTGCGGTGGTATGCATGGCAATTCTATTCTGTTCTGTAAATTACCTGAGATATAAATCCGAAATTACTGCAAAAATGAGTACTGTGGCTTCTCTTGAAGAGGAACTGGCTCAGATGAAAGAAGACAATGATGCGTATTACAGTCAGGTAACATCCAATGTAGATCTGAACCGGATAAAAAAGATTGCAATCGGACGCCTTGGGATGAAGTATCCTTCAGATGACCAGATTGTGTCATATTCATCGGAAGGGAACAGTTACGTAAGGCAGTATCAGGATATACCGGATATGAAGTAGGTGGCAAATTGAGTAATGTAAAAAGAACCAACCGTTCCAGACCAGACAGAAAAATAAATGATACGATGAAAAGAAAGCTGGCAATACTGTCTTTATTAGTGTTACTGGCTTTCGCTGTATTACTGGTAAGAATCACATATATTAATGCGACCAGTGGAAATAAATATAAGAAACAGGTTTTGAGCCAGGCTCAGCAGAAATATGAGAGCCAGACACTTCCTGCCAAGCGGGGCGATATTTATGACCGTAACGGAAATCTTCTTGCGACAAGCAATAAAGTTTACAATGTGATTCTTGACTGTAAAGTCGTAAATGAAAACGAAGATTATGCAGAGCCTACCATCAGGGCTCTTACCCAGGTTCTGGGCCTGAATGAGGAAAAGATCCGTTCCCTGCTTAATGATAAGAGGACAAGTCAGAGTCAGTATCAGATTCTGAAGAAACAACTGTCCATGGACAAGAAAAAAGAATTTGAAAAATATAAAAATGCAGATGAAGAATCCGGATTAACCTCAGCACAGGTAAAAGAAAGATCCAATATTAAAGGTGTATGGTTTGAGGAAGATTATCTGAGAAGTTATCCTTTTAATGAAACAGCCTGTGATACAATCGGTTTTACTCTTGAACGTGATGTGGCAGATACAGGTCTGGAAGGGTACTATAACAGTACACTCACAGGTGTGGATGGCAGACAGTATGGCTATATTAATAATGAAGCTGATGTGGAACAGACTATTATTCCGCCTTCCAACGGAAAAAGCATTCAGACAAGTATTGACATCGGTGTACAGCAGATTGTAGAGAAATATGTAAATGGATTTAAGGAAGCTATGGGTGCGAAGAATATCGGAGTTATTGTAGAGGATCCGTCTACAGGGGAAATCCTTGCCATGGACGGAGGAGACCGGTATGATCTTAATGACCCCAGGGATCTTTCCAATGTGTACTCCAAGGAAGAAATTAAATCCATGAATGATAAACAGACTGTAGAGGCTCTGAACAAAATGTGGAATAATTTCTGCGTGACAGATGCCTACGAACCCGGTTCGGTCGTAAAGCCCATTGTCATGGCGTCTGCCCTGGAAAAGGGAGCCATACAGGAAACAGATACTTTTGTATGCGATGGACTCCAGGTTTTTGGAGCAAACAGTGACGTTACAATAAAATGTGCAGTTTATCCTGATGCACATGGTACTCAGACGCTGGGAGAGGTTATCGCCAATTCATGTAATGATGCTATGATGCAGATTGGAGCAAAACTGGGAGCTGACAGGTTTATAAAAGCACAGAGCATTTTTAACTTCGGTACAAGGACAGGAATCGATCTTCCTAATGAAGGTACTGGAATCATTCATTCACTGGATACTATGGGAGAGACAGAACTTGCATGCTCGTCATTTGGACAGGGCTTTACCTGTACTATGATTCAGGAGATTAATGCAATGTGCTCTGTAATAAACGGAGGTTATTATTATCAGCCTCATCTAGTGACAAAAGTTATGGACAGCAATGGAGGCACATTAAAAACCATTTCCCCTGTACTCCTTAAACAGACCATTTCCACCAGGATTTCCAGTGATATAAGAAGTTACATGGAATTAAGTGTGCAGCAGGGAACAAGCCGCCATTCCAAAGTGGGAGGTTACAGTTCAGGCGGTAAAACCGGTACTGCCGAGAAATACCCCAGAGGAAACGGGAAATATCTTGTTTCTTTTATTGGATTTGCTCCGGCAGATGATCCTGCTGTGGTACTATATGTTGTCATTGATGAACCCAATACCGATGAACAGGCTAACAGTACCTATCCACAATATGTGGCTCAGGGTATCCTGAAGGAACTTCTTCCCTATCTGAACATTGCACCGGATGAAACAGAAGACGGATATGTACCTGAGACCGAACTCTGGGAAGGATTTAACGGACATTTGAAGAGTATTTCCGGTGAAGAGCTGGATGAAAATGGTAATCTTGTGGATGAGAATGGCAATCTTATTGACTGGGACGGGAACCGGATCGATGAAAACGGATATCTCTTAGATGAGAATGGAGATTACGTTCTGGATGAGAACGGAGAATATATAATGTCTGAAAACATTACAGCTCCGGAACAGGGCGGAGAAGATGCTGTATCCAACCCGGATGCACCTGCTCCCCTGGAGGACGACTCTGATCCTGTGGAAGGAAATGATATGGAAAGTGACGGGATCACAAATGAAGAAGCAGGCCTTGAATGATGAAATGACCTGTGAAATTGTAAGATAAGAATGAATAACCCTGAAAAGAATGGTCATATATTACAGTAACATTTTTTTCAGGGTTTCATTATGAAAAAAAATATGACTTTTCATAAGAAAAAAATATGGATCATTTTTGCCCTATGCAGCTTCCTGCTTCTGGGGCTGATCGGAAGACTGATATATCTTATGGGGTTTCGTTCAGATTATTATTATGAAAAGGCACAGGAGCTTCACGAAAGAGAGAGAAAAATCAAAGCAGCCAGAGGGAAGATACTGGATGCGAAAGGCAAGGTTCTGGCTTCCAACAGGACTGTATGCACCATTTCTGTCATTCACAGCCAGATCAAAGAGCCGGAAAAGGTGATCTCGTTTCTGGCAGAAACATTGGATATGGATGAAGAAACTGTAAGAAAACGTGTAGAAAAAGTTTCTTCAATTGAAAGAATCAGGACCAATGTAGATAAAAGTCTGGGAGATACAGTCCGAGATGAAAATCTGGCAGGAGTAAAAGTAGATGAAGACTATAAGAGATATTATCCATATGGAAGTCTTGCGTCAAAGGTGCTGGGATTTACAGGAGGAGATAATCAGGGAATTGTAGGGCTTGAGGTAAAATATGAGGATATTCTGAAAGGTATTTCCGGCAAAATCCTGACTACCACAGATGCCCGGGGAGTGGAACTTGACAGAGAAGGAGAGACAAGACAGGATCCGGTGGAAGGAAACACACTGCAGATTAGCCTGGATGTGAATATCCAGCAGTATGCCCAACAGGCTGCTCTGAAAGTGATGGAGGAAAAGCAGGCACAGAGAGTTTCCATTCTTCTGATGAATCCACAGAATGGAGAAATATATGCCTGTGTAAATGTGCCGGAATTTGATCTGAATGATCCTTTTACATTAAATTACCAGACAGATACATCCCAAATGAGTTCCAAAGAGAAACAGGATCTGCTGAACCAGATGTGGAGAAATCCATGCCTTAATGATACCTATGAGCCAGGTTCTACCTTTAAGATTATTACTATGTCAGCCGGACTGGAAGAAGGAGTGGTGTCTTTAAATGACCGGTTTTATTGCCCGGGATATAAAGTTGTTGAAGACAGAAGAATTCACTGTGCAAAAAGAACAGGGCATGGTTCACAGACTTTTGTAGAGGGGGCACAGAATTCCTGCAATCCGGTATTTATAGAAGTAGGGCTTCGTCTGGGAGTTGACAGGTACTATAAATATTTCCGCCAGTTCGGCCTTCTGACAAAAACGGGGATAGATCTTCCTGGAGAAGCCAGTACCATAATGCACAGAAAAAAAAATATGGGAGAAGTAGAACTTGCCACAGTATCTTTCGGGCAGTCTTTTCAGATCACGCCTATTCAGCTTGCCACTACAGTTAGTTCCCTGATAAATGGAGGAAACAGAATTACCCCTCATTTCGGGGTATCCGTGTTAAATCCTGCTGGTACTTCCGGCAGAAAAATAATCTATCCGGTAAAACAAGGTATCGTATCATCAGAGACGTCCCTCAAAGTAAGACAGATACTGGAATCTGTAGTGTCAGAAGGTTCTGGAAGAAATGCCCAGATAGAAGGATATGCCATTGGAGGAAAAACAGCCACATCCCAGACTCTTCCCAGAAGTGCCAACAGATACATATCATCTTTTCTTGGCTTTGCACCGGCAGACAATCCTCAGGTGCTGGGGCTGTGTGTGATTCATGATCCTCAGGGTATATATTATGGAGGAACTATTGCCGCACCTGTGATAAGGAGTATCTTCGAGAACATACTCCCATATCTTGGAATAGAAAAAACAGGTCAGAGTGAGGAAAAAAATAATGCATAATATGGCCAAGGGTTGATTAATGAAAAAAAAAGCCGTATACTATAAGATGCTCTAAACCAAATAAAAACAAAAGAATGAAAGAGGTGTGAGGATGGAGTTTCAAGTTGTAATTCCCGTGCTGATTTCTTTTGGGATCAGCCTTATATTAGGACCTGTCATCATTCCGTTTCTCAGGAAACTGAAAATGGGCCAGACAGAAAGAGTTGAGGGCGTTCAGTCCCATCTTAAGAAAGCAGGAACTCCCACTATGGGTGGAGTTATATTTCTGATTGCCACGGCTGTAACCGCTTTGTTTTATGTGGGGGATTATCCCAGAATCATCCCGGTGCTGTTTCTCACTCTGGGGTTTGGTATGATTGGATTTCTGGATGATTATCTTAAGGTAGTGCTGAAGAGGTCGGATGGTCTGCTTCCCTGGCAGAAATTTTTGCTTCAGGTCATACTGACAGCAGTTTTTCTGTTTTACATTATCAATTATACAGATATTTCTCTGACAATGAGGATTCCATTCTGGAGCGGACATTTCCTTAATCTTGACTGGCTTGCCTATCCGATATTGTTTTTTGCTGTGATCGGTACTGTTAACGGAGTGAATTTCACAGACGGTCTTGATGGCCTTGCTTCAAGCGTTACGCTGATTGTTGCAGTATTTTTCACTGTGGTTTCAATTGGTATGAAATCAGGAGTTGAACCCATAACATGTGCAGTAGTGGGAAGCCTTATGGGATTTCTTCTGTTCAATGTATATCCGGCCAGAGTGTTTATGGGAGATACGGGATCCCTTGCGTTAGGCGGTTTTGTGGCAGGTGTGGCATATGTTATGCAGATGCCTTTGTTTATCCTGCTTGTGGGACTTATCTATCTTGTAGAAGTGCTTTCCGTGATTATTCAGGTCACATATTTCAAGGCGACACATGGGAAACGCATTTTTAAAATGGCACCTATTCATCATCATTTCGAGCTTTGTGGCTGGTCGGAAACGCGGGTGGTGGCTGTGTTTTCTGTTGTGACTGCAGTGATGTGCATGATAGCGCTTCTTGCTTTATAAAGATGCATTCAGGGAGGAATTATTATGAATTTACAGGGGAAAAAGGTTCTGGTGTTCGGTGCAGGGAAAAGCGGCATTGGCTCGGCAGACCTTCTGGCAAAAGTGGGAGCATTTCCAATTATTTATGATGGAAAAGCGGATATTGATAAAGAAGCAGTGCTGCATAAAACGGATGGTACTTACAGACCGCAGATCTATGCCGGTGAACTTCCGAAAGAAGTGCAGGACAGCCTTGATCTTGTAGTATTAAGTCCGGGCGTTCCTACAGATCTCCCTCTGGTAAAAAGTTTTTATCAACAGGGTCTTTCTGTATGGGGAGAGGTGGAACTTGCGTACAGAGTAAGCAGAGGAGATGTGCTTGCTGTTACAGGAACCAATGGAAAAACAACCACAACAGCTCTTCTTGGGAAAATTATGCAGGATGCCAGAGAATCTGTGTTTGTGGTTGGAAATATTGGAACTCCATATACCTCCAAAGCATTGGAGACAAAGGAATATTCTGTTACGGTAGCAGAGATCAGCAGCTTCCAGCTAGAGACAATTGATGAGTTTTCTCCCAGAGTATCTGCAATTCTGAATATAACAGAAGACCACATGAACCGTCATCATACTATGGAAGAGTATATCCGTGTGAAAGAGCTGATTACGAAAAACCAGGGAACAGAAGATGTTTGCGTACTGAATTACGAAGATCAAATCCTGCGTAAGTTTGGTGAGCACCTGGTTCCCAGAGTTGTATATTTTTCCAGTGCACATAAACTTGAACAGGGTATTTATCTGGATGGGGACACCATTGTTCTTAAAAACGGTGAAAAAGAGATCAGAGTGGTAAAAACAGGCGATCTGAAGCTTCTGGGCACTCATAATTATGAAAATGTTATGGCGGCAGTTGCCATGGCATATTACGCTGGAGTTTCCATTGAGAGTATCCGTAAAAGTATCTGTCAGTTTACGGCAGTTGAGCACAGAATTGAATATGTGACTGAGAAAAATGGTGTGGCATATTACAACGATTCCAAAGGAACCAATCCGGATGCTGCAATTAAGGGAATCCAGGCCATGAACCGTCCTACTCTTCTTATTGGGGGCGGTTTTGACAAACAGTCAAATTACGATGAGTGGATAGAGTCCTTTGATGGTAAAGTGCGTTATCTTGTTCTTATTGGACAGACAAAGGAGAAAATCAAAGCTGCTGCAGAGAAGCATGGCTTTTACAATATTATTCTCTGCGAAAACCTTAAGGAAGCCGTTAAAGTATGTGCAGAAAAAGCAGAGCCCGGAGATGCCGTGCTTCTTTCTCCTGCCTGTGCAAGCTGGGGACAGTTTGATAACTATGAGCAGCGTGGAGAAATGTTTAAGGAATATGTAAGAAGTCTTTAGAATATGTTTAGATAAGGCATGATTTGGGAGACTGTAATGCCGCGTGAGGATAAGAAGGATTTATCAAAAGCAGATATGACAATGCTGGTGCTGGTACTGTTTCTGACAGTATTTGGCATGATCGTGCTGTACAGTACCAGTGAATATAATGGCAGAGTACGTTTTGGCGACTCTGCCTATTATTTTAAAAAACAGCTTTTTGCAACAGTTCTGGGCCTGGGCATAATGTACGCGGTTTCTTCTGTAGATTATCATTTTTTTCTGAAACTGGCTCCTGCAGCATATCTTATGTCTATCCTTTTGTCCACAGCTGTTCTTCTATTCGGACAGGAGATCAACGGTTCCAGAAGATGGCTGAATCTGGGACCGTTATCTTTTCAGCCATCAGAATTTGCCAAAGTTGCGGTAATTCTTTTTTTATCCTGGCAGATTGAAGGGACAAAGCAGAAAACTGACAGTTTCTGGTTCATGTGCAGGACTATGCTTACCCTTCTGCCCATTGTAGGACTGGTAGGTTCTAACAACTTAAGCACTGCAGTGATTATTCTGGGAATCGGGGTCATACTTATATTTGTATCCAATCCCAAATATATTCAGTTTATAGGACTTGGGGCTGTGGGTGCAGGCTTTGTGGCTGTATTTCTTGCAGCAGAAAGCTATAGAATGGAAAGACTTGCCATCTGGAAAAATCCTGAAAAATATGAAAAAGGATTTCAGACAATCCAGGGCCTTTATGCCATAGGAAGCGGAGGAATCTTTGGAAGAGGCCTTGGCAGCAGCCTGCAGAAGCTGGGATTTGTGCCGGAAGCCCAGAATGATATGATTTTTTCCATTATCTGCGAGGAGCTTGGACTTGTGGGAGCCTCTGTACTTATCCTGGTCTTCGGATTCCTTTTGTGGCGGCTCTGTGTGATAGCTACACACAGCAGTGACCTGGCAGGGGCCCTGATCTGTGGGGGGATAATGGCCCATCTGGCTATACAGGTGATCTTGAACATTGCAGTGGTTACTAATACGATACCCAATACGGGTATCACTCTGCCCTTCATAAGCTATGGGGGAACTTCAGTGGTTTTTCTTCTGGGGGAAATGGGGCTTGCCCTGAGCGTAAGCAGTCACGGGAAAAATACTTATGCATACAATAGAAAGTAAGAGGCCCTTCAGGAGTGAAGACTATTGGAGGAGATACATGTTCTGGGCAAAAGCTCCCTTAAAGGAAGCGTTTCCGTACAGGGCTCAAAAAATGCTGCACTGCCTATGATGGCTGCTTCTCTTCTCCACAGGGGTATCAGTGTTCTAAAAGGCTGTCCGGCCATTTCGGATGTGTTTTGTATGGAAGAGATCCTGAGAAGCCTTGGAGCTGTTACATGGTGGAAAGATCATGATTTGTATCTGGACTGTACTAATGCAGAAAAAACAGAGATTCCTGCATTTTATACAGGAAAAATGCGCTCTTCCGTAATTCTGCTGGCACCTGTACTGTCACGGAATAAAACCTGCAGTATTGGTTATCCGGGAGGGTGCGTGATCGGAAAAAGACCGGTGGATCTTCATCTTATGGCGCTTAGAAATCTGGGTGTCCGGATTCTGGAAACACAGCAGCTGCTCATCGCCCACTGTGAAAATATGACAGGAGCAGAAATTATTTTTCCCAGATCAAGTGTGGGAGCTACCCAGCAGGCTTTGCTGGCTGCGGTTCTTGCACAGGGGGAAACGGTTCTTATAAATTGTGCCAGAGAGCCGGAGATAGTCTGGCTGTGCAGATATTTACGATCCATGGGGGCAAGGATAGAAGGAGAGGGCAGCAGTACCGTCCTGGTGCATGGAGTAAAAGAGCTGGGTCCTGGCAATTTTAAAGTCCCTCCGGACCGAATCGTAGCAGGTACCTATATTTGTGCGGCCGCTGCCACAGGAAGTGAAATTGAACTTAAAGGTGTTTTAGTGGAAGAACTGGGAGCATTTCTGGAAGTATATCGTAAAATAGGTGGACAATATGAAGCAAAAAGTGGTACACTAATGGTCAATGGAAAAGAGGCCGTCCATCCGGTTGAACTGGTGGAAACCGGTGCTTATCCCGGCTTTCCCACAGACCTCCAGTCTCCTCTTACGGCCGTGCTTATTGGAATACCTGGAAGAAGTACTGTCAGAGAAAATATTTTTGAAGACCGGTTTCAGGCAGCTTTTCAGATGAAGAAAATGGGTGCACATATTGAAATTAACGGTAGGGATGCCGTAATAGAAGGCGGTATTTCTCTTTCCGGCTGTGTGCTTCAGGCTAAAGACCTGAGAGGAGGAGCCGCACTGATCCTTGCAGCTATGCAGGCCAGTGGCGAGACCTGTATCAGAGGAGCCAATTACATCAGCCGTGGATATGAGCACATATGTGAAGATTTGGAGTCGTTGGGCTGTGAAATATGGCAGACCTGAGACAAAAGGAATGAAAATATATGAGAAAATCCGAGTACGGGAAAAGACCGCCGCTTAAAAGAAAAACAAAGAAATACATTGCTTTTGGCATAGTGACCGGAATTCTGGCCGCCATTATTGTTTTCTTTTCTTACAACAGAGTTAAAACGGTGGAGGTCAGAGGAACCAGTCATTATACAGATGAAGAAGTAAAGAAAATGGTGCTGAAAGGGCCGTTTGCGTCCAATTCGGTCCTGGCACCTCTTGTTCTTGGCACAAAAGATACAAAAAATATAGCTTTTGTTGATGGCTTTACGGTAACCCAGATAAACAGGAATACCATATGTATCAGTGTAAAGGAAAAAAAACCTGTAGGCTGCATCCGGTTCCTGGACAGTTTTGTATATTTTGACAGAAACGGACTTTTTGTGGAAGGCTCCAGAGAAAGAGATGAAACTATTCCATACTTTGACGGGATTCAGGTCAATCATGTGATCATGGATGAAAAACTGGATATCAAAGGTGAAACGGTTCTTAATACAGCAGTAGCTCTTTCTACAATTTTTCAGAAGAATGAAATGATACCGGATCATATCCGGTTTGACAGTACCTATTCTATCAGCCTGATCTATGGTGATATTACTGTTCTGCTTGGGAAGGATGAGGATCTTGAGGAAAAAATGAACAGAGTGACTGCTATTCTTCCAAGGATTTCAGGAAAAAAAGGAATCCTTCATATGGAAAGCGTTTCCACAGACTCCAATACTTTTGAAGAAGAGAAGGAGGAGGTTCCTGTTAAGGAATGGAACGGAGGATATGACGAGGAGGGCGATTATACAGGTGAAGGAGAATATGATGAAGAAGGGAACTATGTAGGCCCTCCTGATGACGGCAGTTATGATGATTATGACGAAAATTAGTGAAAAAAGTATAAAAAAACAAAATTAGTAGTTGATTAATTTACGAAAAAAATATATGATATATCTATATGTAGCTTTGATATAAATATACTGAAAAGGATATCAGGTAGA
>JAXEUE010000102.1:0-13409 GCA_034115005.1 Blautia sp. | reverse complement strand
GCTTCCTCAGCATTGATCTCTCCCATCCTTACCATCTCCTGCACTAATGAGTGATCTTTAGTTATCTGCTGAATCTGTTTATCTATCACATAAAGCCGGCTGTCACCCACATTTGCAATATAGGCATAATGTCCCACAATAGTCGCTACAACCATAGTAGTACCCATACCTCTTAATTTTTCATTGCTCTGTGCCTGGTCTATAATCTGTGTATTTGCACTTTCTATGGCATGACGAATTACTTTAACAGGATTAAAGTCCGCATCTTCACGTATCTCATCCACCAGAGTCCAGACTGCATGTGACGATGCATAATCACCTGCATTATGCCCACCCATTCCATCTGCAACAACAAACAGATTGGGAAGATTTCCAACCGGGTCAGCAGAAGCAAATACATAATCCTGATTCATCTTCCGCTTCTGTCCCACATCAGTAGCTGAATATATCCTCATGTCACTTCTCGCTTTCTGTTTTTTCCATATAACTTTTTCTTAACTGTCCACAGGCGCCATCTATATCACTGCCCATTTCTCTTCTAATAGTAACATTTATTCCATATTTTTCAAGTTTTATTTTAAAATTCTCCACTGCCTGACGGGTAGAACGTACAAAGGTACGTTCTCTGATGGGATTGACAGGTATCAAATTTACATGGCAGTTGATATCTCCTATTTTCCAGGCCAGTTCCCGGGCATCTTCATCTCCGTCATTCACTCCTGCCACCAGACTGTATTCAAAGGTGATCCTCCGTCCTGTTTGGGAAAAATAATAACGGCAGGCATTCAGTATCTCATCTATGCTGTATTTTCTGGCAACAGGCATAAGTTCCCGACGTTTGACATCATTAGGAGCATGAAGAGAAATGGCAAGAGTCATCTGAAGCTTTTCTTTTGCCAGATCATAAATCCTGGGAACCAGGCCGCAGGTGGATACTGTCAGGTTCCTCTGACTGATATGCAGTCCTCCTTCTTCCGTCAGGATATGTATGAAGCGAAGAAGATTCTCATAATTATCCAGAGGTTCTCCTGTTCCCATAACAACAACATTGGATACTCTTTCTCCTGACAAAGTCTGGATTCTGTATATCTGATCCAGCATCTCAGAAGGCTGAAGGCATCTTGTAAGCCCGCCTATGGTGGAAGCACAGAATCTGCATCCCATACGGCATCCCACCTGGGAAGAAATACATACAGAATTGCCATGTTTATAATGCATCAGGACGCTTTCGATCACATTCCCGTCATTAAGGCGGAAAAGGTATTTCTGTGTGCCATCCAGCCTGGAAGTCTGAACCTCAACAGCCTCCAGCACAGTTATAGGGTATTCTTTCAGCTTCTCCCTGAGAGTTCCCGGAAGATTAGTCATTTCATCATAAGAGGTCACCAGATGCTCATGAAGCCAGCTGTAGATCTGTTTTGCCCGGAAGGATTTATGTCCAAGGCTTACCACCAGATCATTTAATTCTTCTATAGTCATAGACTTAATGTCTGTCATTTTTTATTTTCTCCTGAATTTTGCAATAAAAAAGCCATCCGTTTTATGCACACCCGGTAAAAGCTGAAGATATCCCAAAGCTGTAGTTTCTGAATGAAGTTCTTCCGGAAGATAGGGATCAAGACTTTCCAGTCTGAAAGGATAATTGTTCAGAAACCACATCATATTTTCTTCATTTTCCTCTTTTGCAATCGTGCATGTACTGAAAACAAGAACTCCTCTGGGCTTTACATATTCTGCCGCCCTGTTAAGAATGGTTCTCTGAAGAATCACAATCTCTTCCTGTTTCTGAGGTGTTACCCTGTATTTTATCTCCGGCTTCTTTGAGATCACTCCATATCCGGAACATGGCACATCGGCCAGAACAATGTCTGCCTGGCATTCTGAATCCACATCAAAGACCGTTGCATCCATAACCCGTGCCTGAACATTTATAGAACCCGTTCTCTGGATATTTTCCTCAATCAGATCCACTTTTTTCTGACTCACGTCTCTTGCATCTACCGTACCGTAATCCCCCATTTTATCTCCCACATGCAGGCTCTTTCCCCCGGGAGCGGCACACAGATCAATAACATAATCTCCCTTCTTTGGGTCTGCCACTTCAGCCACAAGCATAGAACTTACGTCCTGTACCTGGATTTTGCCCTGAATAAAAGCATCCAGTGCAAGAATATGATTATATCCTGAAATTTCATAGGCATAAGGAAGATAAGGAGCACGCTTCAGTTCTACTCCCTGATTTCTCAGACTCTGACAAATCTCCTCCTCTGAATATTTATGAGTACGGAACCGTACGGTAAGAGGTTTCTCCCTGAGAAAATCCTGCAGAATCTTTTCTGTTGTTTCTTCCCCATAATCTCCCAGCCAACGTGTTACAAGAGTTTCAGGCATAGAATATTTCACAGAAAAATACTGAACAAGGTTCTCTTCCCTGGATGGGAGTTTTATATTATTCTGTTCTCTTGCAATAGTGCGCAATACACCATTTACAAAAGGTTTCAGATTATAGAAACCTTTTCTCTGAGCCAGATTGACTGCCTCATTACAGACCGCGCTGTCAGGAACACTGTCCATAAAGCGGATCTGATACACTCCACTTCTGAGTATCTCCCGGATAGGAGGCTTCATTTTATCTACCGGGATTTTTGAAAAAGAGTTTATAATATAATCGATCAGAATCCTGTATTCCAGAGTTCCTTCACAAACCCTGGTAATAAATGCCCTGTCCTGCCTTGGAAGAAACTGATATTTGGAAAGGGCATCCCTGACAGCAATATGACTGTGTTTTCCTTTCTCATCAATTTCCAGCAGGATCTCAAGGATCAGTTCTCGTGTATTGATTCCTCTAGTCACGGTCTCTTCCTCCGGCAAGAATTATTAATCTGAAAAGCTGCAGGATAGAAGATGCCAGAGCAGCCACATAAGTCAATGCTGCAGCAGTAAGAACTTTACGCGCACTCTTTGACTCATCCGGTCCCAGCATACCTGTACTTCCCAGCATTTTTAATGCTCTTGAAGATGCATTAAATTCTACAGGCAGAGTCACAAGCTGAAAGATCACTGCAAAAGAAAACAGCAGAATCCCAAGCATCACCAGAGGGCGGATGGAAAAGAGCAATCCTGCAAGAAATAAAGGCCAGGATAAGGTAGAACCAAAATTGGCAATGGGAACAATAGCTGACCTCAGAGTAAGCGGGACATAATTTATGGCATGCTGGATGGCATGACCGCATTCATGGGCTGCCACACTGACAGCAGCCACAGAAGTGTTATCATAAACATCCTGAGAAAGGGCAAGCCTCTTACTTCGTGGATCATAATGATCCGTCAGACTGCCTGAAATGGGGACTATGGTTACATCCCTGATTCCTGCCATCTGAAGGATCCTTCTTGCCGCTTCTGCTCCCGTAATTCCAGATGCACTGCGTACTCTGCTGTATCTGGCAAAAGTACTTTTTACCTTAGCGGAAGCCGCCAGTGACAAAAACATTCCGATAATCAGTAAGAAATAGGTAGGATCAAAGTAATATCTGTACATACAATCACTCCTTACGATCTGTAAATCTTGTACCTTCTTCTATTGTATAACCGCGAAGAAAGGCGTCTGTCTTCATACGTTTTTTTCCTTCCAGCTGGACCTCTGTAAGCACCAGGACATTCTGGCCGCAGGCTGTATGGATTCCATCCCTGTCCGTCCGGATCACTGTGCCTGGAACCGCATGTGTTTCTTCCCGGCTTACATAACTGTCCCAAACCTTCAATGTTTTTCCATTGAGGAATGTATGGGCACTGGGCCAGGGATTCATTCCTCTTACCAGTCTTTCCAGTTCCTCTGCACTTTTTGTAAAATCCATCAGACCCATCTGCTTTGTAATCATAGCTGCATATGGAGTAGGGCTTTCCTCCGGCTGTTTTTCATACACAGCAGTCCCCTGTTCAATAGATGGAAGTGTCTTGATAAGGAGCTCTGCACCTGCCTGAGCCAGTTTGGCAAAAAGGCTTCCTCCCGTCTCTTTTACGTCGATGGGAATCACGATCCTGGCGATCATATCTCCTGTATCCAGTCCCTCTCCCATCTTCATAATTGTAACACCGGATTCCCTCTCTCCGTCGATCACCGCCTGCTGAATTGGTGCCGCTCCCCTGTATTTGGGAAGAAGAGATGCATGAATATTGATACATCCATATCTGGGAAGATTTAGAATCTCTCTAGGTATAATCTGCCCAAAAGCAGCAACGATTATGATATCCGGGTTAATTTCCTGCAGAATATGGAAAAATTCCTGATTATTTCTTAACTTTGCAGGCTGATACACAGGAATTTCATGTTTCAGGGCTTCTTCTTTAACCGGAGTCGGAAGAAGGGTCTTTCCTCTTCCCTTTGGTTTATCCGGCTGTGTTATCACTGCTGCCACTTCATATCCGGCTTCGACCAGAGCCTTTAAAGGCTGTACTGCAAAATCCGGTGTTCCCATGTAAACTGTTTTCATAATTTATACCACCAGTTCCTCTCAGATTTATTCTTCTTCCTCTTCATCATCATAACTTACATGATGAAGTTCTCCCTCAACCAGTTCTGTATACATATGACCATCAAGATGATCGATCTCATGACAGAAAGCACGGGCAAGAAGGCCCTCTCCTTCATATTCTACTTCATTCATATTTATGTCCTGTGCTTTTACCTTTACATAATTGGGCCGTGTTACCTGCCCTGCCATGCCCGGGACACTTAAACATCCTTCATCTCCTGTCTGTTCACCGGACTGTTCCACAATCACAGGATTAATAAGGACAATAGGCCCGTCTCCCACATCGATGGTAACGATTCGCCTGAGGATTCCCACCTGAGGCGCAGCAAGTCCAACTCCCATTGCGTCATACATAGTATCCAGCATATCTATGATCAGTTCACGAATCCGCTGTGTCATCTCCTCCACCGGTCTGCTGACTTTGGTAAGTACGGGATCTCCTTCTAACCTTATTGTTCTAAGTGCCATTTTTCTTCTCCTTTTCTAACTGAAATCAAACTGTATGTATATCTTCCGGAAACCGGAATTTATCTCAATATATTTCTCCATCTGGTCTTTAATCCAGATAAGTGTATCATATTTTTCGTGCTTTAAATAAATAACCTGTCTGTAGGTATCTTTTATCTTCCCCACCGTTTCAAATGCGGGACCAATCACATGGAGATCAGATTCCTGATAAATCCTGCCTATATAAAGTTTCAGATAATGCATAGCTTTATGAAGCATCTCCTCTTCTTCACATGATCCCAGAATACAAAGCATATGAGCTGCAGGAGGATAATCAAGAAGCATACGATAACTCATTTCTTCCCGATAAAATGCCTGATAGTCCTGGGCAGCGGCTGCCTGTATACTGTAATGTTCCGGATGATATGTCTGAATTATGGCTTCACCCGGCCTGTTTCCTCTCCCTGAGCGGCCAACTGCCTGGCACAAAAGCTGGAAAGTTCTCTCCCCACACCTGAAGTCCTGAGCATTCAGAGATAGATCCGCTGCGATCACACCTACAAGTGTCACGCAGGGAAAATCATGACCCTTGACAATCATCTGGGTTCCGATAAGTATATCCGCTTCATGAGCCGCAAAAGACGACAGGATCTTCTCATAGCTTCCTTTTGCCCTTGTAGTGTCATAGTCCATCCGAAGAATTCTCACCCCTGGGAAATTGTCTCTGACTATTTTCTCGATCTGCTGTGTTCCCGCCTTAAATCCCCCGATATACGGAGATCCGCATACAGGACAGACTCCTGGACTGACTGTTTCATATCCGCAGTAATGACAGACAAGCTTCCCATTGTTGTGCTCGCACAGAGAAACATCACAATGAGGGCATTTCATTACAAATCCACAGCTTCTGCAGGATACAAATCCTGCATAACCCCGCCTGTTCAGAAAAAGCATAACCTGTTCTTTTTTATCCAGCCGATTCTGTATGGCTTCTTTCAGTTTCCTGCTCAATACTGACCGGCTGCCTGCCTTTAATTCTTCCCTCATATCCACAATTGATACTTTGGGCATAGGCTTCTGCCCATACCGGTCTGAAAGCCTGACAAGACAATAAACACCTTGCTCAGCTCTGCTGTAGGCCTCAAGAGACGGTGTGGCTGAACCCATAACGACTCTGGCATCCTGAAGCTTCGCTCTTTCTATGGCAGTTTCCCTTGCATGATATCTGGGACTGCTTTCACTTTTGTATCCCGGCTCGTGTTCTTCATCAATGATAATCAGGCCAAGATTGGAAAAAGGAGTAAAAAGAGCAGAGCGGGGACCTACCATAATCTGAACTTCGCCCCGTCTGGCTCTTTTAAACTGGTCATAACGTTCTCCCTGAGATAATCTGGAATTGATAACGGAAACCTTTTCTCCAAATTCCGCATAAAACCGACTTACTGTCTGATAGGTCAGAGCAATCTCCGGAATCAGGACAATGACCTGTTTCCCCAGGGAAATAACCTTTTCAATAAGTTTCATATAGACCTGGGTTTTGCCACTGCCGGTTACACCCTCCAGCAAAGCAGGACGCGGAACAGGTTTTTCCCACTCTTTCAGAATTTCAGCCACAGCTTCACTTTGGCCGACAGTGAGAGTATATTTCCTGTCTGTGGAAAAATTTCCGGACTCAACAGGATTTCTTAATTTCTCATCCCGTTCTTCACGGATTATACCCTGTTCCTGCAATTTTTTCACTGCAGCAGAAGAAACTCCAAGAGTTCCGGATACAGTCGATAACTCCAGACGTTCCTCTTCCAGAAGAGCCTTTACCAGTCTGGCTCTGGCTTTACACCGGGTATTCTCCAGATCAGCCAGAACTTTCTCTCCCTCTTCATGGGAAATATTCAGGCAGATATAACGCTTCTCCCTCGCCTTAACTTTCGCACGGATAGGAAGAACAGTCTTTAACGCCTGAATCATGGTAGAACCATAATTCTGCCGCATCCATGCCGCCAGAGCAATCAGACAGGACTCTATGGTTTCTTCCCCTGTACATATCTGATATACGTCCTTGATTCTGGAATTCTCCACTTTAGGTTCTCCGGAAAGCTCAGTCACATATCCCTTCCGAAACTGATTTCCATTTCCAAAAGGAACCATAACCACCATACCAATCCTGATCTGCTCTTCCAGCTCCTCCGGGACATGATACTGAAAGCTTTTGTCAAGTTTCCCACTGGAAATATCTATAATAATATCAGCGTATGTCATTATTTACCTGCAAGAATATCCGAAATGAGAACCCGCTCATCCATAGGATACTTCTTTCCTTTTATTTCCTGGTAATCTTCATGTCCCTTTCCTGCAAGAACAATAATATCTCCAGGCTCCCCATGGTGAATTGCATAGGCAATGGCTTCTTTTCTGTCTATGATCTCCACATATTTCCCATCTGTTTTAGAAATTCCGGTTTTAATGTCATCAATAATAGCCTGAGGTTCCTCATAGCGGGGATTATCAGAAGTGATAATGGTTAGATCAGCAAGTCTGCCCGAAACCTCTCCCATCTCATAACGGCGGAGTTTGGAACGATTTCCTCCACACCCGAACAGACATATAAGTCTGTGAGGGTGATATTCTCTGAGAGTTGAAAGAAGGCTCTCCAGAGCCATTGCATTATGGGCATAATCTATCATCAGGGTAAAATCATCTGATACCTTTATCATTTCAATACGGCCTTTTACCCTGGCTACTTTAAGTGCTTTGATGATGTTTTCCTCAGATACATTGAAATGACGGCAAATTGCAATGGCAGTCAGTGAATTATATATGCTGAACTTACCTGGAATATCAATTTCCACAGGAAAATCAAGCAGCCCCCGCAAATGATAAGAAATCCCCAGGTAGCCTTTACCTCCCACCAGTCTGGCATCCTCTGCCCTCAGGTCCGCCTCAGGGGAAAACCCATAAGTTTCAAGTTTACAGGTATGCCCTTCAATGATCCTGTCAAAATGAGGATCATCCCTGTTTACAATTCCTGTCCGGCATTGTTTAAGAAGAAGTGCCTTGCATCTTAAATAATCGTCAAAGTCTTTATGCTCATTAGGTCCGATATGATCCGGTTCAATATTTGTAAAAATACCAAAATCAAATACAAATCCCTGAGTTCTGTGAAGCATAAGTCCCTGGGAAGAAACCTCCATTACTACACAATCGCAGCCTGCTTCCACCATCTCATGAAAAGATTTCTGAATCACATAAGATTCCGGTGTAGTATTACATGAAGGGATTACCTTATCTCCAATGATAGTTTCAATGGTTCCAATAAGCCCAACCTTGTATCCCGCATTCTCCAGAATGGATTTCACCATATAAGTTGTAGTTGTTTTTCCCTTGGTACCGGTAATTCCGATAGTTTTCAGTTTCTCCGCCGGATGCCCGAAATATGCAGCAGAAATAAACGCCATAGCATACCGGGTATCTTTTACCAGAATAACTGTAACATTCGCTGGAGCTTCCACAGATTCTTCTGCTACAACAGCTGCAGCTCCGCTTCGAATCACATCCGGAACAAATTTATGCCCGTCTGCCACCGCACCCCGGATACAGATAAACAGAGAACCTTCCTGCACTTTACGCGAATCATAGACAATATCTTTTATTTCCTGGTCCACATCGCCCTGAAGGCAGGTATATTCCAGACGGTCTAATAAGGATGATAATTTCATATACTACCTCCAAATTATCTACATTTATATATTCCTTATAAGAATATCACACCTGTCACTCCATTTCAACGTTGGTTTTTTCCTTTCCGGTATATGCTGGCGCTCCCTACAGAAATTACGGAAGCAATACTCAGAATAATAAACAGACCTGTCTCAGCCTCATCTCCTGTTCTGGGTTTGGAGGAAGTTTTGTATGAAGAGTTTCCCACAGTTTTTGCTTCCTGTTCCTGAGAATATCCGTTCCAGGGTGCAGGTGTCACAGTGGGAACATACCAGGTTATGTTTCCCTGTGTGGCAGTCTGAGGCGAAACCACATCTGGCTCTTCTCTCTGAGTATTTTCTTCGGAAGTCCAGGTCTGTACAGGGGGCTCACCCTGGGGAATTTCACTTTGATCATAGGTTTCATTCTGAGACATTTCACCCTGAACATAAGGTTCAGACATATCAGAAATTTCAGAATCCACATATGCCTCTTCATTATTTTCCTCAAGGTCAGCACAGACTGTCAGAACAGGAGAAGAACAGTCAGCCAGTGTATCCCATGTATCTGCTGTTTTCTCCATTACATAAATCCCCGTGCCCCACTGATCCTTCTGAAGAGGTTCATCCTGACTGACCGGATAGATCTTGTCCTGAGACGGATTACTGTATTCTTCCCTGAGAATTACAGGATATACAAGGTTGACAGTGTCATCCTGTATTTCATCCAGAAGAACAGGATACCAGATTTTTGTAATAACTGTTTCTTCTCCATTCTGGCCTGTTACAGGCAGACTTTCCGTTATACATCCCTGGGGAAGGGCATTTTCCTCAGGTTTAAAATATTCTGAAATATAATTTACAAGAAAATACTCTTTTACAGGAATGTCAGATAATGCCGGTTCCTCTGTATTTTCTGTAAATTCTTCCTGAATTTCCGGATTTGTTTTGATTTCGCCGGTTTCCTGTGCCTCTTTCAAAGAGCTGAGCCCACTGATCTTCATTGTAATCTCTGCTTTATAATTTTCCTCATCTGTCCAGGATGCGTCTCCTTCCAGTGTGAGAACCGGTTGGAAAAAATCTTCTGCTATAACACATTTGGGGCAAATCCAAAATGAGCCTGTAATTCCCCCAAGAAAAAGCGCCTTAATACTCAACTTTTTTAATCTCTTTCCTATTACTTTTTTCATTATATTTTTCTCCTATCACAAAAAACTTATGGCTCTGCTGCATAAAACAGGCTGTCCTGCCTGTTCTTTATCGGGAGTATGATTATTTCAGATGGACATAGGCATCGCCCCTTCCCTCTTTCTATACAAAATGAGAAATATGCGCCGATACAGCGCAGGAAATTTTGCATTTCTGCAGACCGCAGAAATAAGATATTTATACTGTATCATAATTTTCTGCCGAAAACAAGAAGCTATATAATCCTTCATTTATTTTAAAATTAATTTAGATTCTTTCTATTTCTTTAATAAAAGAGACACATTTTGCACACATTTTATGGATATAATAAAACTCGGATAGATGAAAAACCACTCTCTATCTCCCCCCTCAAAAAAGCAACTGGCTTCGCTTTTAAAAGCAGAAGCCGTTGCTTTTTCTCATTCTCAAACCTGCATTTTAAAGGAAGTATCTGTTGCATTTCCCTTTCCACTCTTTTATAATGAAAATATCAGTTATAGATTTCATGTCTTTATATCAAGAGATGTTGGGATCAAAAGATGCCATACGGATTGTTCCGTGCTTCGCACTCCCACAATCCTGCCCTGGCATCATATCAACAAATCAGAATCGAGGTATTTTCATGAGCGAAAAAATAACAGTAGTTGCTTTGGGTCACAGAGCACTTGGTACCACTTTGCCGGAACAGAAAATTGCCACCAAAAAAGCAGCGAAAGCTATCGCAGATCTTGTACAGGAAGGGAACCGGGTAGTGGTCTCCCACAGTAACGGTCCTCAGGTAGGGATGATACACACTGCAATGAATGAGTTCGGAAAGGAACATCCTGACTATACATTTGCACCGATGTCCGTATGCTCTGCAATGAGCCAGGGCTATATCGGTTATGATCTTCAGACAGCCATACGTGCAGAACTTATCTCACGGGGCATTTATAAACCTGTAGCTACTATTCTTACACAGGTTGTGATCGATCCATATGACGATGCTTTTGCAGAGCCGGAGAAGATCATCGGACGTGTGCTTACAAGAGAAGAAGCAGAAGCGGAAGAGCAGAAGGGAAATTTTGTCACCATGCTGCCTGACGGAACATATAAAAGAATCGTGGCCTCTCCGAAACCACAGCGTATACTTGAGATTGAAACTATCCGCACTCTTGTCAATGCAGGCCAGGTTGTGATCGCAGGAGGCGGTGGTGGAATTCCTGTTATGGAACAGGGAATCGATCTTCACGGTGCAAGTGCCATTATTGAAAAAGACCTGACCAGTGGACTTATGGCAGAAAATCTGGAAGCAGATACCTTGCTGATCCTTACCAGTGTGGAGAAAGTCAGTCTCAACCTTGGAGCAGATAATGAAGAATTTCTTGATGTTATTTCCGTGGAGCAAGCCCGTAAATATATGAATGAAAATCAATTCGCTCCGGGGTCTATGCTCCCCAAGTTTGAAGCTGGAATTTCCTTTGTTGAAAAAGGAAAAGGACGTCGAACGATCATCACTGATATTCCTCATGCCAGGGACGGCTACTTTGAAAAAACAGGAACAATCATCAAATAAAGATAAAAAAATCCGGCCAGGAAATCATTCCAGCCGGAATTTTTTATCTTTCTTACATAGATTTTCTTTCTGCAATCTCTGCCATTTTAGCTGAATTCAAACGTGTATCTCCATGCACGCGGCTATAGGAAAGATACCCGTTCATACGGTCAATTTTGGTCAGATTTCTGGAGCCGCAGACAGGACATACATCCATTTCCAGTTCTTCATGTCCACAATCGTCGCAGTAAGCAAGAGAAAGATTTACCCCTTCATAATACCCCAGATCCATTGCTCTTCTGATCAGTGTGCGGATTGCCTCTTTGTTATAATCAATGGGATAACGAACATACTGGATCTTTCCACCATTACAAAGCTCCCAGAAGCGTCCTTCAAGGTCCTGCTTCTCTATAGGCGTCACATCCTCGGTTACATGGCAGTGAAAACTGTTGCTCACATAGGGTCTGTCAGAAACGCCTTTAATAATACCGTATTTCTTACGGAACTGTTCTACCTGAAGGCCGCAGAGACTCTCGGCAGGAGTTCCATAAATTGCATACAGGTATCCGTCTTCTTCTTTAAACTGATTGACTTTATTATTTATATACTGCAGCACTTCCAGAGCGAACTGTCCGTCCTCTGCAATAGATTTACCGTTATATAACTCCTGAAGTTCATTAAGAGCTGTAATTCCAAAGGAAGCTGTCATAGGTTTGAGAATCTTACCGATCTTCTCTTCCGGCTTCAGATGTCCGCCATAAAACCCACCTTCACAGTAAGCAAGAGGATTGGTAGAAGCTCTCATCTGTCCCAGATACTCGTAAGTACGTTTGTGAAGGTCACGTATCATCTCTAGATAAAAATCAAGTACTTCGTAAAAATCTCTGTTCTCTGCTCTTGCCTTGGCCAGTATCATAGGAAGGTGAAGACTCACCGCACCGATATTAAATCTTCCCACAAACACCGGAACATCCTTATCATCTGCCGGGTGCATACCCCCTCTTTCATACCATGGGCTCAGGAAGGCCCGGCATCCCATAGGACTGACCACCTTGCCATACTGCTGGTACATACTGGAAATATATCCTTTCCCAGACATAGAAAGCCAGTCCGGATACATGGTCTTGGCTGAACAGTCTACTCCTGCTTCAAAAAGATCCTCGCAGCATTTGCCTTTTCCATGGATCTTCTCATCATACAGGAATACGATCTTCGGGAATAATACCGGTTTCTTGTGGCCGGCTTTACCCTGGCCTCCCTTGTGTACTTCAAGGAGAGAAAGGGTACACATTTTCTCAAACTGTCCGGTTCCAAGTCCCAGAGTTACAGTTACGAACGGGTAATCTCCTCTTGATGAACCCACCGTATTCAGTTTATATTCAATTCCCTGCCATCCCTGATCGTAATCTCTCCTTACCTTGTCCAGTGCATACTCAATGGCACGTTCCTCTCTTCCTGTCCAGCTCTCATCAGAATATTTCAGGAATTCCTGAACGTATTTATCATAACTTTTCTGCGCGTAAGGAGCCAGGATCTTGTCAACCTCGGGTACGGTAAACCCGCCATACTGCTGTGCCGCTGTACTGAGAACAATATCTCCCATAACGTCAAAGGCAGTATCCAGTGTCTTGGGCTCGTTATACCATACATTTCCCATCTCAAATCCGCCCTTAAGTACAGATGCCACATCAAAAAGGCAGCAGTTCATAGTATCAAGACGTGCAGACTGGTCATGAATATAAATATAGCCATCCTTACATGCCTGGAGTTCATTGCGGTTCATAAAAAATTTGCGGTAAAGCTCTTTATTCAGTTCATTAAAGATCAGGCTTCTCTTGGTAGCCACAAGAGCGCTGTCCGTATTAGCGTTGCTCTTGTCACCGATATAGCGGATCGCCTGACTCTTGGTATATACATCATCCATCATATGAATGAAATCAAGCTTATAGTTCCTGTAATCCCGGTAGCTCTTGGCCACAGCAGGATTCACTCTCTCCAGGGCACCTTCCACAATAT
>JAXEUE010000101.1:0-2517 GCA_034115005.1 Blautia sp. | reverse complement strand
CCACGAAGGATTTTATTCGCTGCACGCCGCTTGAGTACAGTTGGTATAAGGGAGCACTTTGGATCTTCACCGAAGGCGGGCTTAAGTTCAAAGCCTTGAAGGAGAATAAGCATATTGCGGCAGCGGTCTTCGAGACGAGTGCTTCCTTTGGCGGACTTAGGTCACTGCAGATCGAAGGAACAGTGGAGTTAGTCGAGCCGTTCTCTGATGAATATAAGAATGTCGCGGAGTTCAGAAAGATACCGCTGCAAGCATTGAAGAAACTTAAAGAGTCTATGTGGCTTTTGAAGATCATACCGATAGAGATCACCTGCCTGAATTCAGATTTCAAGAAAGACGAATTTGGCAGCAGGCAGATATGGAAGAGGTATCATTAATGAATGTGCACCTGAATCTGAAGATGGAAGACTACTACAGAATAAAGGATGCCCAGATAGAGCAGGACAAGAAATAACCATCATAATATCATACGGAACCATGAGAAAAATTAAGAAGATCTGGATTGCGAAGTATGCGGATAAGATTAAGGGATCGCCGGATATGCCGACAGGCCATCGAACCAATTTTTCAGAACGCAGCCAGAAGAACATGGCAGATTTTATGAGCTACATTGCAGATTATACCGGAGATCCGGACATTGTACATTTTCTGAATATGAACGAAAAGCTGTTTGATGCTCCGGCGTTGGTTTATCTGACCCTTGGGAAAGACCATACGGGATGGCCGATTTACGATCTTGAAGCCTTTGGTATGACTTTGATGCTGGCGGCAAAGGATCATGGTGTGGATTCGATCCCGGCTTATGAGATCGTCAAGTTCCCTGCGGAACTTCGTCCGCTTCTTTCTGTATCGGATGATGAAGAGATCATTATGGGAATCGCTTTGGGTTATGCGTCGAAAGACAATCTGAACGGGCTTGCATCAACGCGTCTTCCGTTAGAGGAGATTTTAACTATAAAACAGTAAAGTGTATTAAGTATTGATGGGAATGATGAAGGGCTTAATATGACTCAAGAACAGCAACTTGACTTTGAGAGCTTTATCGATGTTATGGTGCAGATATACAAGCTGACTTCGGACAAGATTGGTTATTCAAACCTTCCAAAAAAACACGGGAGGTTTACCGGCAATGACAGAGGAAGAAATCAGACAGAGAAATGAGAGTGGCGTGCCAAGCTGGATGCAGTGAGTCGTCGGAATATGGAGAAGTGTGCTGCATTCATCGCACAAATGATAGAAAAATATGGTAGAGAGGTGCTGGCTGAGATTGAAGAGGACGACGTCAGCGTTGCAGATTGGATCTATGCCGTCGTAAACGGTGATTTGCAAAGCCACGGCCTTGCGCTGCTCGAAAAATAATATTCCCAGCTTGGCGGTTTTGAAACTGCCTAAACAGAGTTTCCCTCTGAAAAATGAGACCATCGGGAAAGTACGCGTTAGGGGCGCCGGTCTTTTAGCAATTAGCTTTCATGGATTTATCTCGCCCCTAAGGCAACCATTGCTGCTATATTGGTTGACAACGTAAACTGTATGTAATATAATTCGAAATGAAAGGGGATGATTTATATGTCTACAGTTCCAACTCAGATTCGTATTGATTCCAGTGTTAAAAATCAGGCCAATGAACTCTTCAATGAACTTGGCATGGATATGTCCAGCGCCGTTAATATTTTTTTACGACAGTGCATCTTGAGAGGTGGACTTCCTTTCAAGGTGGAGATTCCGCAGTACTCTAAAGAATTGATTGGCGCTGCCGATGAAGCAAAGCGTATTTCCCGTGACCCTGACGTCCCGGGATACACCAGCATGGAAGCTCTTAAGAAAGCTCTTGAAGCCTGAATGATCTTAACTGTCAAATATACTTCCGCTTATAAGAAAAGCTATAAGCTGATGAAGAAGCGTGGGCTGGATCTTTCTCTTCTTGATGACGTCATCAACACTTTACGTCAGGGTAAAGCACTGGATGAGAAGTACCATGACCACGAACTGAAGGGGATGCTAAAAGGCTTCCGTGAATGTCACATTCAGCCGGACTGGCTTCTCATCTATCTGATAGAGAACGACATCCTTACACTGACACTGGTAGACACTGGAAGCCATGCAGATCTCTTTAACATGTAACAATGACCGCCTGCAATGGGCGGCCTTTTTATCTGTCACCGCGCTTCCCGTGGATCTTTCCATGACGGCTTCTGTTTCTCCTCACGTGTCACGTTTTCCTTATCGCAAGGTATGATGTCATATCCATGCAGCCGGAGGGGGTGCTTCTTGGTGCACTCGTATAGCGTCTGCGGTTTTGTCGCTGTCTCTTTCTGTTCTTCATAAGCATTTCTCCATAGGAACCAGAGAAAGTTTCTCGATTGATGGTGGTTAATTTGTAGAATTCATCCACAGAAATGAGGCCGCCATCGAGCATCTTTTATAACGAGATAAAACACGCTGCGCGAGTTTTATCTCGCTATCGCGACGCTCGCCGCACACGAATACTTCGCATTCGGCTGCGGCTCACTGTTCGCG
>JAXEUE010000100.1:0-24244 GCA_034115005.1 Blautia sp. | reverse complement strand
GCTTGATATTATCATGCCCAAGCTGGACGGATTATCTGTGATGGAACGCTTTTCACATAATGGAAATTTGAAAAAAGTACCATCCTTTATTGTAGTCTCCGCTGTGGGACAGGAACGTATTACCGAAGATGCTTTTAATCTTGGGGCAGATTATTACATATTGAAGCCTTTCGACAACAGAATGCTTCTTAACCGTATTAAACATATACGCCGGATCAGTGAAAAAAAGGTAAAAGAAGTAAACCGGCCCAAACAGGAAGAAAAAGATGATATTTTTACCAAGGGAAATCTTGAAGCAGATGTGACAAATATCATTCACGAAATCGGTGTCCCTGCACATATCAAAGGATATCAGTATCTCAGGGATGCCATTATTCTGTCAGTAAATGATATGGAAATGCTTAATTCTATCACAAAAATCTTATATCCTACAATTGCCAAAAAACATCAGACTACAGCAAGCAGAGTTGAAAGAGCAATAAGGCATGCTATTGAAGTTGCCTGGAGCAGAGGAAAAATGGATACGATAGATGCCCTGTTCGGGTATACAGTGAGTAACGGAAAGGGAAAACCCACCAATTCAGAATTTATAGCTCTGATTGCAGATAAAATAAGACTTGAATATAAAAATCGGTCTTCCCAATAAACATATTTTGGAGTATAATTATTTCATAAAGGGTACTAAGGAGGGCTTTTACGCATGAAAAATATTTTATTTGCAACATCTGAGGCAGTTCCATTTATAAAAACAGGAGGTCTTGCAGATGTGGCAGGTTCTTTGCCGAAGTATTTTGATAAAAGATATTTTGATATTCGTGTAATCTTACCGAAATATGCCTGCATGAAACAGGAATGGAAAGATAAAATGGAGTATATCGCACATTTCTACATGGATATTGGATATAAGAACTGTTATGTGGGTATTTTGCATATAGAGCATGAAGGAATTCATTTTTATTTCATTGATAATGAATATTACTTCAGCGGCCCTAAACCTTATGATAGTGCACCATGGGATCTGGAAAAATTTGCGTTCTTTTCCAAAGCTGTACTGTCTGTGCTTCCGGTGATCGGTTTCAGACCGGATATCATTCATTGTCATGACTGGCAGACAGGACTTGTTCCTGTATATCTGCATGATTCTTTCCAGCAGAATGCTTTCTTCTGGAATATTAAGACTGTTATGACTATACATAATCTGAAATTCCAGGGCGTATATGATGTGAAGACTGTTAAGGCTATAACAGGTCTTTCTGATTATTATTTTGCTCCTGATAAACTTGAAGCATATAAAGATGCCAATTTCCTTAAAGGCGGCATTGTATTTGCAGATGCAGTAACTACTGTCAGCAAGACCTATGCAGATGAAATAAAGACTCCGTTCTACGGGGAACGGCTTGACGGCCTTATGTGTGCCCGTTCCAACAGCCTGAGAGGCATTGTAAATGGAATTGATTATAATGAATTTAATCCAGAAACAGATAAGTATATTACCAGAAATTACAATGCCACCACCTTCCGTAAAGAGAAGGTAAAAAATAAACTGCAGCTTCAGAAGGATCTTGGACTGGAACAGAATCCAAAGGTTATGATGATTGGAATTGTTTCACGTCTGACTGATCAGAAAGGCTTTGACCTGATTGCTTACGTTATGGATGAGCTTTGCCAGGATGCTGTTCAGATCGTAGCTCTTGGTACAGGTGATGAACGTTATGAGAATATGTTCCGCCATTTTGACTGGAAATATCATGGTAAGGTTTCTGCCCAGATTTATTATGATGAAAAAATGTCACACCGTATTTATGCATCAGCAGATGCGTTCCTTATGCCTTCTTTATTTGAACCATGCGGATTAAGCCAGCTGATGAGCCTCAGATATGGAACGCTTCCAATTGTCAGGGAGACAGGCGGACTTAAGGATACTGTGGAGCCATATAATGAATATGAAGGAACAGGAACAGGATTTTCCTTCCGGAATTATAATGCACATGAAATGTTGAATACGATCCGTAATGCTGAAAGAATTTTCTATGACAAGAAGAGGGAATGGAATAAAATGGTTGACCGTGCAATGGCAGCAGACTTTTCCTGGAATAATTCAGCACGTCAGTACGAGGAAATGTATAACTGGCTGATAGGAGATAAACCGGAATAAAAATTCCTGGTATATTATTTTTTTAATGAGAGATACTATTTCCGTAATCAAATCTGAGGAGGTAGTATCATGACAGAAATTTCAGAATTGGATTTACAGAATCTGCGACATCTGATTGGCGGTTTTTCCACAACCCACTGTAAAATGGATGCCTATGCACAGCAGGCCGAGGATATGGAAGTAAAACAGTTTTTCCAGAAATCGGCTCAGTCTGCAATGCAGAGTAAACAGCAGCTAATGCAGTTTTTACAGTAGGAGGTCTCGTCAATGAATGATAAAACAATGGTAGCAGATACACTTACAGGAATTAACGGCGAACTGGTACGTTTCGGTGAAATGATTTCTCAGACAGAAAATCAACAGCTGAAGCAGACACTTAAGCAGATGAGAAATCAATGCGAAATGTCTCAGGAGGAGATCTACAGGATCGCCAGAGACAGAGGATATTATGTTCCTGCATCTATGGCAACAAAGGAAGAAGTAGATCACGTACGCCAGGTTGTAGGCAGGGACTGATCCTGTAAGAGTAAAAATAAGGGGAATGCAGTTTAAACTGTATTCCCTTTTCTCATATATGAAAACGCACCAGATGTCGGTTTTTCATGAATATGGTCGAAGAAATGTTGCCGGGAAAAAGAAGGAAGTGCTTGACATCAGATACAAATTATAATACTATATTAACAGAAAACACGAACATAGGTTCGAGAAAAACTTTTAAGGAGATTATATAGATGATAAATGAAGAAAAGCAGAAAGCACTGGAGGCGGCGCTTGGACATATTGAGAAGCAATTCGGAAAGGGCTCTGTAATGAAACTGGGGGAATCTGGAGCCAGCATGCAGGTGGAGACGGTTCCTACAGGCTCTCTGAGCCTTGATATTGCCCTTGGCGTAGGGGGAGTTCCCAAGGGACGTATTATTGAGATTTTCGGACCTGAATCCAGTGGTAAGACAACGGTTGCACTACATATTGTTGCGGAAGTTCAGAAGAGGGGAGGCATAGCCGGCTTTATTGACGCGGAGCATGCATTGGATCCAGTATATGCCAGAAATATAGGAGTTGATATTGATAATTTATATATTTCTCAGCCGGATAACGGGGAGCAGGCCCTTGAAATCACAGAAACCATGGTACGTTCAGGAGCTGTGGATATTGTTATTGTGGACTCTGTTGCAGCCCTTGTTCCTAAGGCGGAGATTGACGGAGATATGGGGGACAGCCATGTAGGGCTTCAGGCCAGGCTTATGTCCCAGGCTTTACGTAAGCTTACGGCAGTGATCAGCAAATCCAACTGTATTGTGATTTTTATCAATCAGCTTAGAGAAAAGGTAGGAGTTATGTTCGGCAATCCTGAAACAACCACAGGAGGACGTGCTCTTAAATTCTATTCTTCCATCCGTCTGGATGTACGCCGTGTAGAGACACTGAAACAGGGAGGGGAGATGGTAGGCAACCACACCAGAATAAAGGTAGTAAAGAATAAAGTTGCCCCACCGTTTAAACAGGCGGAATTTGATATTATGTTTGGCACCGGAATTTCCAGGGAAGGGGATATTCTTGATCTGGCAGCCGAGTCATCAATTATTACCAAAAGTGGTGCCTGGTATGCATATAATGGAGATAAAATCGGACAGGGACGTGAAAATGCCAAATTATTCCTGAAAGAGCATCCCGATATCTGTGATGAAATTGATAAGAAAGTAAGAATCCATTATCATTTACTTCCTGAAGAGGAAACTCAGGATGATCAGATGAAGGATTCCGATACACGTAATAAAGAATCCGTGGCCGGAAAAGATGACACCGGTGAATGATCATGAAGATTCCTGAGGGAGAAGGTGGCAGAGCTGTAAAGAAAGCTATGCGGCTTCTGGAACACATGGACAGAACCGAAAGAGGATTAAGGGACAGGCTTAATCAGGAAGGATTCAGTCAGGAAGCGACAGATAAAGCAATTGAATATGTGAAATCATATGGATATATTAATGATGACAGGTATGCACGAAACTATATTGCATTCAGGATTCATTCTCTGAGCAGGCACAAGATCATACAGGATCTCATAAGAAAGGGAGTAGACAGAGAGACAGCAGATCAGGCGTGGGAAGAGGAATCAGCTTTAAATGATTATGATGAACAATCACTGTTGAAAAACACAATAGAAAAGAAGTATTCCGCCGATACACAGCTGGATGAAAAAGAAATGCGGCGGCTTTATGGTTATCTTGTAAGACGGGGATTTCAGTTTTCTGATATAGCCAGTGTTTTGGAAGAATTGAATATAAGAATTGAAAAATAAAAATATTAAAACAATTCTTTCGAAAAACTTGACATGACTGTTAAAAAAAGATAAACTTGTAGTGTTGTATTTGTACAATGAAAACTAAATAAGGAGGTGCTCCTGTGACAACAACAATAATTGTTGCCTTTGTCGCTGTGGTTGTCGCGTTACTTATTGCGGTTCCTGTTACTTGCAAGGTTGCTGTGGACAATAAGATCAAAAAAGATCAGGAGATTGTTGGTACAGCAGAAGAGAAAGCAAGAAGCATCATAGATGAAGCTCTGAAAACAGCCGAAACAAAGAAAAGAGAAGCTTTATTGGAAGTGAAGGAAGAATCTCTCCGTACGAAAAATGAACTGGAGAAAGAAACCAAGGAACGAAGAAACGAGCTGCAGAAGTATGAAAATCGTGTCTTAGCCAAGGAATCTGCTGTAGACAGAAAAGCAGATACACTGGAGAAACGCGAGGCAGAGTGCACAGCGAGAGCAGTTGAAGTGCAGAAAAAGGAAAAAAGAGTAGAAGAACTTGAGCAGAAAGGAGTACAGGAACTGGAACGAATTTCAGGTCTTACCTCCGAACAGGCAAAAGAAGAATTACTCAAATCTGTGGAAGATGATGTCAAAGTGGATGTTGCCAAACTTTACAGGGAACTGGAAAGTAAAGCAAAGGAAGAAGCAGGAAAGAAAGCCAGGGAATATGTTGTAAACGCCATACAGAAATGTGCGGTTGACCATGTTTCGGAAGCTACTATTTCTGTGGTACAGCTTCCAAGCGATGAGATGAAGGGCAGGATTATCGGACGTGAAGGACGCAATATTCGAACTCTGGAAACTCTGACAGGAGTGGATCTTATTATTGATGATACTCCGGAAGCCGTTGTATTGTCTGCATTTGATCCCATCAGGCGTGAAGTGGCACGTGTGGCATTAGAGAAACTGATTGTTGATGGTCGAATCCATCCTGCAAGAATTGAGGAAATGGTCGAGAAGGCCCAGAAAGAAGTAGAAGCGCAGATCCGTGAAGACGGAGAGACTGCAGCTATGGATGTTGGTGTTCATGGAATTCATCCGGAACTTCTGAAACTTCTTGGCCGTATGAAGTTCCGTTCCAGTTACGGACAGAATGCATTGAAACATTCTATCGAGGTTGCTCAGCTTTCAGGTATGCTTGCCGGTGAAGTTGGAGTAGATGTACGTATGGCAAAAAGAGCAGGACTTCTTCATGACATTGGTAAATCTATTGATCATGAAGTTGAAGGATCTCACATTCAGATAGGTGTTGACCTTTGCAAGAAGTACAAGGAATCACCTATTGTGATCAATGCGGTTGCTGCACATCACGGGGATGTTGAACCTGAATCTCTCATTGCTTGTATTGTTCAGGCAGCGGATGCTATTTCGGCAGCCAGACCCGGTGCAAGAAGAGAAACTCTGGAAACATATACCAATCGACTTAAACAGCTGGAGGATATTACCAACCAGTTTAAGGGTGTTGAGAAATCTTTTGCTATTCAGGCAGGCCGGGAAATCCGTGTAATGGTTGTTCCGGAACATGTCAGCGATGCAGATATGGTATTGCTTGCACGTGATATTGCAAAACAGATTGAATCAGAGCTTGAATATCCAGGCCAGATCAAAGTGAATGTAATTCGTGAGAGCAGAGCAGTGGAATATGCCCGTTAGGTTCTTTACAAATAATAAGCTCCGTGGACTGTAAATTATATACAGTCCATGGAGCTTTTTTACTTAAGAATACGAATCTGCAGAAAATATTCTGAAGACTGGTTACCATCAAGGATTTGAATTCCATGTTTATGTATGAACTCATCATCTTCATCTTTCCGAATTCCACTTCCATTCCAGGGTTCGATACAAAGAAAGGGGGCTTCTGGATGAACACAGGTCCAGAAAGCAATCGATTGGAAGTTTGGAAAATCAACCTGAATTCCTTTCCCGGAAATTTTGTGGATAAGTGATACCTTTCGGGAATGTATTTTCTCAAAAAATACTGCATCATTCTGAAAAATATTATAGGACAAGGAAAGAACATGGGTATTTTTAAGTGTTATACCAGCTTTTTCCGGATCAAATTCAAGCGAAGTCAGGTCGTACACCATGGAGGAAGTGCTTTCTTCCTGGTCAAATAAAAGTTGATAATCGTCAAATCTTTCTCCATCATTTAAAGGACACCGGAAACCGGGATGAGCACCCAGGAAAAAAGGCATAGGATCTTCCTGAAAATTTTCAGGCCGGTATATAATGGATAGAGCACTTTCTGATACGGTATATGTAAGGGTAATGCCAAATTTATATGGATAATGTTCTAAAGTATCCCTTGTATAAGAAAGAAATAGTGATACGGAAGACTCTGACTGCTTTATGACAGAAAATTCCATATCTTTGCAAAATCCATGCTTTGGCATAGTGTACCATTTTCCGTTGATGATTGTTTTATCATTTCGACAGTTACCTACTACAGGAAACAGAAGTGGAGAGCAGCGCATCCATATCTGTGGATCTCTCTGCCAAATGTATTCTTTCTCCTGATTGTCTTTCAAAGAAATCAATTGTGCTCCCATAGTGTCAATGGAGGCACAGAGGGATGAATCTTTAATTGTAATGATCATTCTTTCTCTCCTTTCATTTCACAGATTCCGGGAGGTGCCGTACTTTGCCGTTCCATAATGTTGTACGGAAAGAGAATTTTAAGATGTTCTCCATGCCCTTCTTCGATGCGGTCAATAAGAATCTTGGCAGCCATACGGCCCATTTCTTCCAGAGGAATATGTACGGTACTCAGCATAGGAGACAGATATTGTGAGGTTTCAATATCATCTATGCTAATTACAGAAATATCATCTGGAATTTTCAGACCATGCTCTTTGATTGCTCTCATTGCACCAATGGCCGTAATGTCATCAGCACAGAAATAAGCAGTAGCATCGCATCCTTTGTCTAACAGGTTAAAAACTCCTTTATATCCTTCTTCTGTAGAGTGAGTGACATTCGCAACGTATTTTTCATCAAGAGGAATCTGAGCCTTTCTTAAAGCTTCACAATATCCCTCATATCTATTTTCGTTGACAGTTTCACCTATATATGAAATTTTTCTGTGCCCAAGCCTGATCAGATAGGATACCACATCATATCCGATCTGTTTTCCATCGCAAATAATCTGATCATACTTTGCATTCAGATTATTCAAACCTGCATAGACAACATACTGAAAATTTTTTTTCAGGAATTTAAGATGCTGTTTTTCACAACGTCCCAATACAGCAATACCATCTATTTTATTGGCTGCAATATGCTGTAAAGTAACAGGATCGTCAATATCAAAGGCAGAAAAAGTGTATGTCAGAATATAATTATGTCTGTAAGCTTCTTTTTCTATGCTTCTTGCCAGTGTGGAAAAGAAAAAATCAGATTCTCCATCAGGAACACGTGCAAAAAGACAGGCAATGGAATGAAAAGTTTCTGAACGCTGGTCAGCTGGAATTTTAACTGATTTCCTGGAAGTATTTCCGGGCACATAATTTGTACGCCTGACAATATCCCAGATTCGATCCTGGACTTCCTTACTGGCAGGACTTTTTGTATTCTGATGAATAACCCGTGAGACAGTGGAAATGGATACACCAGCCTCTGCTGCAATTTCTTTAAGTGTCATTTGTTGCCCCCCCTCTCTTTAACTTATTTTTAGTACAAATAACTTGTTACTTTTGAAATTTACACTTTAATTATAAATTCAGTATATCTGATTTTCTGTGAAAAATATAGAAGGAAGTATAAAAAAATTGAAAATTAAAGACAAACGTTTGCTGAAAAATCAAGTGAATTTTTTTACAGTCTTGTTATAATAATGTTGAGTTCAAAAAATGCCATGCAGATTGTTCCGTGCTTCGCATTCCCACAATCCTGGCATCTTTATAATAAAAAAACAGAAGAAAAGTGGGGGAAACAAAAATGGGTATTTATTTATATTTTATTTTTCTGGCTGTAAGTTTCGGCGCGTCAGTTGTAGGCGCAATCTGTGGAATCGGGGGCGGCGTGCTCATTAAACCTCTGCTGGATGCTTTTGGAGTGTTAAGCGTTGCGTCCATCAGCTTTTTATCCGGCTGTACGGTTCTGTCAATGTCCTGCTATTCTGTGGTTAAAGCAAAAAGAAGCGGTGATTCTCTTGTTGATGTAAAAACGGGAACTCCCCTTGCCATAGGTGCTGCCCTGGGAGGCGTGGCAGGAAAGATGATGTTTCAGTTTCTTACAGACGCGGCGGGAAATAAAGACAGAGTGGGAGCTATCCAGGCAATATGTCTTCTGATCATTACTTTTGGCACTATGATCTATACTATAGAGAAAAGAAAGATTAAAACACATCATGTAAAAAGCGTAATTGCATGTGTTTTGATTGGTGTTGTTCTTGGCGTATTTTCTTCCTTCCTGGGAATTGGAGGAGGTCCAATAAATTTGGTTGTACTTTTTTTCTTTTTCTCCATGGATACAAAAACTGCGGCACAGAATTCACTTTATATTATTCTCTTTTCTCAGCTTACAAGCCTTATTAATACATTGGTAACCGGTACTGTACCTGAATTCTCTGCCGTCCTTTTGATTCTGATGGTAGGCGGAGGAATTCTGGGAGGTATGGCAGGAAGGAAAATAAATAAAAAGATAGATGAAGCCATGGTCAATAAACTGTTTATAGGTCTGATGGCTATTATAATGCTGATATGCGCCTACAATACTTACCGTTTATGGTAGGTCAAACGTTTGCATTGATAATTAACATTTTGCTCTGGAAAAGTATTGCTTTTTCTGAAAAGAAATATTAATATAAGGATAACTTGATAAAGAATATACGAAAAATAACAAAGAGGTTAAATAATAATTATTATATTTGACCTCTTTTTTTTATTTATACAATAATCATATCTTAATAAACAATAATCAGAGATGATTTATATATGTAAAATATACAAAAAAAAGATGTACAAATTATATAAAATTAATAGACAACGTTTGAGTTAAATCGACTTTTATTTTCAAAAAATTGTGTTAAAATTAGATCATAAAGTGAAATTCAACAAAACAATTTGAACCATGATAACAATAATATTAAATCATGCACAAATATTAGAGAAAGGACAAGTAAAAGATGTCACAAAATGTATTAGTTATACATGGAGGCGGACCTACTGCAGTGATTAACGCATCTCTTTACGGAGTGATTGAAGAAGCAAAAAGGAATCCGGAAGTAGGAAAAGTATATGGAGCAATCGGAGGAACAGGAGCTGTTTTTTCCGAAACTTTTTTGGATTTGACTGCATTTGGTGATGATAAATTAAAACTTCTTTTGCATACACCTGCATCTGCAATTGGCTCTTCAAGATATCCGTTATATGAAAAAGATTATGAAAAAATGGCAGACATTTTCCGAAAATATGATATTAAATATGTTCTTTTAAATGGTGGAAACGGAACTATGGATGCATGCGGACATATCTATGAGGTCTGCAGGAATCTTGATATCAGAGTAGTGGGTATTCCAAAAACAATAGACAATGATATTGCAATGACTGATCACTGCCCCGGATATGGAAGTGCTGCAAGGTTTATAGCCGCATCTGCTCAGGAAGTAGGAGAAGACATAAAATCACTTCCCATTCACGTATGTATTATGGAGGCAATGGGTAGAAATGCAGGATGGATCACGGCAGCTTCCGCACTTGCCAGAAGAAAACAGGGAGATGCTCCTCATCTTATTTATCTTCCGGAAAGAAATTTTAATGAGACAGAGTTCCTTGAAGATGTATCCAGACTCTATGAGAAACAGGGTGGAGTTCTTGTAGTTGTAAGCGAAGGGCTGCACGATGCAAACGGAGAATCTATCGTACCACCCATTTTTAAGACTGAGAGAGCTGTTTATTATGGAGATGTAAGTGCTCATCTTGCCAATCTTGTGGTAAAAGAACTTGGAATCAAAGCAAGAAGTGAGAAACCAGGTTTGTGCGGAAGAGCATCGGTTGCTTTACAGTCTCCGGTAGACAGAGAGGAAGCCCGTATGGCGGGAGTTCAGGCACTCAGGAGTGCAGTAGAAGGAAAAAGCGGTGTTATGATCGGCTTTGAACGTGTACCTGGAGATATTTATCAGATAAAAACAAAACTTGTTCCTATAAAAGAAGTTATGTTGTATGAAAGAAAAATGCCTGATACCTATATTAATGAAAGAGGTAATGATGTAACTAAAGAATTCACGGACTGGTGCAAGCCTTTGATTGGAGAAGACCTTCCGGAATTTCTCAATTTCAGGGATTATATTTAAAAGAAAATTATCTGTGTTATGTGCTAATACAGGTAAATATAAAAAAGAAAAAGGAGAGTAACTTATGGACAAACAGAAAAAAAGTAAGCTGCAGTCCATCCCGGGATGGGCATGGGTTTTAATTTCCCTGGCAGCGGCCATTGCATTATGGTTCGTATTATCTATCAACCCAAGGACGGCACGAAGCTTCCCATTTATTCCGGCCATTATCGAAGCAATTCAGAAAATGGTATCAAATGGAGCCTTAGTACAGGACTTCTGCAGTTCTATGATCTCTATCATCGCAGGATTTGCACTTGGATTTGTAACTTCAGTTCCGGTGGCTTTTGCGATGGCATGGTACCTGCCGGTAAGAGGAGTCCTGGAACCATGGATTCAGTTTATTCGTAACATCCCGCCTCTGGCATATGTACCTCTTGTTGTTATTACAGCAGGTGTTGGAAGGAAACCTCAGATCATCGTTATCTGGATTGCTACATTCCTTACAATGACTGTAACGATTTTCCAGGGTGTAAGAAACATTGACAACACTCTTATTAAAGCGGCAAGAGTCCTTGGAGCAAAGGACAGAGACATTTTTGTAAAAGTAATTTTCCCGGCAACAACACCGTTTATTATTACAGCTGTTCGTCTTGGTGTATCCGTAGCATTGACAACATTGATTGCAGCAGAAACAACAGGAGCTACCGCAGGCCTTGGAATGAGAATCCGTTCTCTGGCAAACAGCTTTGAAACGGCTGCAATGCTGCTTTATATCATTATCATTGGTATCATTGGTCTTATAATGGAAAAAATAATCAAGTACTTGGAAAAGAGGTTAACAGGATGGCAGGAAAAGAGAGAATAACAAAACTTAAAATTGATAATGTAAAGAAAGTATACAATACACGTAACGGCGAAATGACTGCTTTAAACGGTGTAAGTCTTGATATTAAAGAAAATGAATTTATCTGTGTGGTAGGGCCATCCGGTTGTGGTAAATCCACTTTGCTGAATATAATTGCAGGACTTGATTTTCCAACAAGCGGCTCTGTTTATATTGATGATAAGAAGATTGAGGGAACAGGAACGGAGCGAGGAGTTGTATTCCAGCAGTACGCACTGTTTCCATGGCTGACAGTTTTAAAGAATGTTATGTTTGGCCTGAAATTACAGGGTAAAAGTGATGCTGAAGCAAAAGAGACAGCAATGAAATACATAAAAATGGTTCAGCTGGAAGACTTTGTTGATCATTATCCAAAGGAACTGTCAGGTGGTATGAAACAGAGGGTTGCCATTGCAAGAGCTTATGCAGTGAAGCCTGAAGTACTTCTTATGGATGAACCTTTTGGAGCACTGGATGCACAGACAAGAACTCAGCTTCAGACAGAGCTTCTTAAGACATGGGAAACTGAGAGAAAGACGTGTTTCTTTATTACTCATGATGTGGACGAAGCTATTATTCTTGCACAGAGAGTTATAATTATGAGTGCAAGACCCGGACGTATTAAAGACATTGTAGATATTGATATTCCATATCCGCGTGATCAGGAAACAAAGATGAGCCCGCGTTTTATGGAGCTTAAGAACTACATCTGGAGCCAGGTATACCAAGAATATCTGGAAGTCAGAAAGTGATATTTTGACCGTATGTACATCAGAAGCGGTTCAAGATATAAATGTAATAAGGGGACGTGACCCTTAAATTTTAAGTCAAGAAAGGAAGAATGAAAATGAACAAGACATGGAAAAAAATTGCTGCAGTTGCTATGGCAGCGACTATGACTGTAGGATTCGGGGCATTTAGCGTATTTGCAGAAGAGGAAGCAGCTCCTGAGAAAGTAACTGTAAACGTTGCGTATATGCCTGATTATGCAAGCCTGAATGGACTCATCTCTGCAATCGAGTTGGGATACTTTGAAGATGAAAACATTGATGTTCAGCTTACAGAATTTTCTGATGGTCCTACAATCATCCAGGCAATGGAATCCGGTTCTATTGACGTAGGATATATCGGACAGGGAGCTCATAAACTCTGCATTAATGGTAAAGCTGATATCTTTGCTCTTGCACACGTATCCAATGGTGATGCTGTGATCGGAAGCAAAGAAAAAGGCACTGATACAATTGAAGGATTAAAAGGCAAAACAATTGCATATTCTTCAGGCACATCCAGTGAAGATATCCTGAAAAAGACACTTGATAAGGGTGGCCTGACCATGGATGATATCACAGCAATGGATATGGATGCAACAAATATTGTTACAGCAATGCTTTCCGGAAGTGTTGATGCATGTGCTACATGGGTACCGAATTCTTTGAAAATTCTTCAGGAATTAGGCGATGATGGTGTGAAACTTACAGACAATAAGACATTTATTGATCAGACAGTATCTCTTGCAAGCTGGATTGCAATGCCTAAATATGCAGAAGAAAACCGTGATGTCCTTGTAAGATTTGCAAGAGCCCTTTACAAAGGATTTGATTATCGTGCAGACCACAATAATGACGATGAAGTATGCGGATGGATTGCTGATAAGATCAAACTTGACAAACAGACCCTTCTTGATCAGGTTAATGTTGCTGATTGGACAACAAGTGATTTTGTAAGAAATAATATGGATGATATTAAAGGTTACTATGAACTTCAGCAGAAGGTATTTGTAGACAGCGGTGACTGCGAAGAAACACCTGTAGATAATTATGTTCTCTTCGATGTTATGGAAGAAGCTTGCAAGGAATGATTAACCGCTGATTCATGGATTGCACAGGCAGAAATGTCTGTGTAATCTTTAACCTGAGTGTACACACGTGTGTATAAATAAAAAAGTAATGGGAAAAAGAGTTTCAAGAAAAGACGTAGCAGAAGCGGCAGGGGTGTCGGAAACGATTGTATCGTATGTTCTGAACGGAAATCGTTATGTGAAAGAAGAAAAAAGACAGCGTGTTCTTGACGCTGTAGAAAAATTACAGTATCAGCCAAATAATATTGCAAGAGCTCTTCATGGAAAGGGAAGCCTTCAGATTCTGTTTGTCGCGGAAGAAATGAGCAGTGGTTATTTTTCTCAGATGGTGAGCCGGATGAGCAGAGATGCATATGAGCAGGGATATATGATTTCGCTTTGTGAGAGTCAGAAGGAAGATGAATTTGTCAGCAGAGTGATCAGCAGGCAGTTTGATGGTCTGTGCATAAGTGCATCTGCCGTTACAGACAGACAGCTTCAGATGTTTTCTGCTTCAGGCATACCAATGGTCATTCTTTTAAATAGAGAAATAAAATGTGAGCTGACAAATGCTGTATTCGTGGAGACAGGATTGTATGAAGGGAGCAGAAGCTGCACCAGGTATGTGATATCCTCAGGGTGCAGAAATCTTGTTTATCTGGATGAGGTCAGAGAGAGTAAAGTGACAGATCTTCATTATCAGGGTTTTCTTGATGAAGTAAAGAAATCAGGACTTAAATTTTCAGAGAAATACAGAATTTCCGGTTGTAAGTCCATTAATGAGGCAGAGGAAAAGTTATGTTATCTGCTGAAAGAGAATCCTGAAATTGACGCTGTAATATCAAGGTCAGATGTTCTGGCAGCATCAGCTTTACACGCAGCAGAAAAAAACCAAAGGAAAATTCCACAAGATCTGTCAGTTACAGGGTTTGATAATTCACTCATCAGCCAATACTTAACGCCTCCTCTTACAACTGTGGAAATTCAGAAGGAAGAAGTGGGTAAAACGGCTATAAAATCTCTGTTATCTCTGATCAGAAATGAAAACACCGGAAAAGTAAATGTATTTGATGCAAGGCTGGTAATACGGGAAAGTACAATAAACAAATAAAATAATCTGTTTAAAACAGGAGAAAGAAGTGGTATAAATGATAGTTACAACGAAAGAAATGTTAAAAAATGCACAGAAAGGGCATTATGCGGTTCCGGCAATCAATACCCAGGGTGGAAATTATGATATAATCTGGGCAATATGCAGAGCAGCAGAGGAAATGCATTCTCCTGCAATTCTGGCTCACTATACTTCTACAGGAGCTTATTCCGGGGATGACTGGTTCGTTCAGGTCAGCAAATGGTGTGCAAATAAAGTTAGTGTGCCTATTGCCATTCACCTGGATCACGGTGACAGTTTTGAAACATGTATGAAGGCACTGAAATATGGATTTACTTCTTTAATGATCGATGGATCTACAAAACCTATAGAAGAAAATGCACGGTTGACAAATGAAGTGATCAATACGGCAAGATGCTTTGGAGTGCCGGTAGAGGCAGAAATTGGAGAACTTCTGAGACTTGATAATGAAGGAGTCCAGCAGGAAAATAAAAATACGGCAGATCCACAGCAGGTGCGTCAGTATCTGGAGCTTTGCCAGCCGGATTCTCTTGCAATTGGAATTGGAAATGCCCATGGATATTATAAAGGTGAGCCGGATATTAAGCTTGAAGTTCTGGAAGAAGTCAGAAAATTTACTGATATTCCTCTTGTGCTTCATGGATGTACAGGAATGAAAGAAGAAATAATTAAAAAAGCTATTCAGCTGGGTGTAGCCAAAATAAATTTTGGAACAGAGATCCGTTATAAATATGTTGAACATTATGAAGAAGCATTAAAGACAAACCACCAGGGCCATTCCTGGAAACTATCCCAGTTTGCAAATAATGCGCTGACAGAAGATGTGAAGAAGATCATTCGTCTTGCAGGTTCTGAAGGAAAAGCATAATAGATTATATAAAATCAGGAGGATACATATCATGAAAAAAAACAGTGAGTTAACCTACAAAGAAATTTATCAGCAGCCTGCATCTTTTCAGGCAGTTAATGATTCCCTGCAGGATATTTTTAAAACCCTGGATCAGGTATTTTTCAGTGGAAAAACATACGATCAGCTGATTTTTACAGGGTGTGGAACATCCCTGTATCTTGCTCAGGCTTCTGCAGCTGCTTTTTCCTCTTATACAGACATTCCATCTAAAGGAGTACCTTGCTCTGAACTTTATTATTTCCCGGAAACTTATATTAAAGGAAAAAATGTGCTGGTACTGCCAATTACGAGAAAGAGCTATACGACAGAAGTAAGAATGGCAATCGATAAAGTTCACACTTTTCCACAGGTTACTACTTTGGCAATTACCTGTGACAAGGACAGCGAAAAATATAATGACTATTATATTCTTTCCCCTGATACAGCGGAAGATAGCGTAATCATGACAAGGTCGTTTACCAGTATGGTTTATTTGGCAGTGATTATGGCAATGTATGCAGGTGGAAAAAAAGAAGAAATCAGTCAAATGGACAATTATGCACAGGTATCTGAAAAAGTATTAAAAGATATGGACGATCTTGCAAGAAAGATTCTTACGGAACATAGTAATCTAAACCTGTTTATTACTTTGGGCCAGGGAGTTTATTATGGTGTGGCCAATGAGTGTATGAACAAAATGAAAGAAATGGGAATCAGTAATTCGGAGGGATATTATGACCTGGAATATCGTCACGGACCTATGAGCCTTGTAGATGAAAATACTCTGATTTTGTGTCTCAGTAATCAATCCTGCAGAGATGGAGATAAAGCTCTTATGGAGCAAATGAAAAGTTATGGAGCTGTTGTTACGGTTATTGGAGGACAGCTGGGTAGTACATTTGACCAGACAGCTGATTATGTTTATTCTATGGATGAGGGATGGAATGACATGCAGTACGCAGCTATGATCGGATTTATTGGCCAGATGCTGGGATATTATATTGCTGAAAGTAAGGAACTTGACGCAGATTCACCAAGACATCTGACCCAGGCTATCGTGCTGAAATAAAATAAAAAAAGGGTTATGGTAAACAGATATCTGTTTATCATAACTCTTTTTACGTAATAAAACTACTTTAAAAGATCTGCAAAAGTTTTACGATTTCTGTTTACTTTACCGCAGCTGTCCCTCTTGGCGATATAATAAGGTAACAGAATTCTCATGGGAAGCCGGTGTCCTCCGTTAATCCTGTCAATCAGCACTTTGGCTGAGATTTTTCCAAGATCTTCAAGGGGAATATGAACGGTAGTAAGCAGTGGAGAAAGATATTGGGCTGTGTCAATATCATCTACACTGATTATGGAAATGTCTTCCGGAATTCGGAAGCCTTTTTCCTTAAGAGCATGAATTACACCAATTGCAGTGGTATCATTTGCACAGAAAATTGCAGAAATATCTGCTTTGTTATGAATAAGTGTATTTGCTCCTTTATACCCACCATCCGAGGAAAGTCTGACGTTAACTGTGTTTTTCTGAAGAAAAGGAAGGCCAAGCTTTGCAAGAGCTTCCTTATAACCTGTAAATCGAACTTCGTTATTCTGCTCTCCTATATAGCCAATCCGTGTATGACCAAGTTCCATAAGATAAGAGATTGCAGTATAGGCAATTTCACTTCCGTCACACACCACCTGGTCATATTTGTTTCCCATGGGATTTAACCCCGTATAGATCACATTCTTGTAATTCTGACTGAAAAAGTTCAGAAGCTGCTTCTCATAACGGCCAAGAATCACTACCCCGTCAACAGGAAACTGGGCTAGCTGCTTTGCAATATCCGGGTTGGCAATATCCATGGCTGTAAAGGAGTGACGGATAAAGTAACTGCTTTTAAAAGCTTCCTGTTCAATGGCTTTGGCAATCTGGGAAAAAAAAGGATCGGAAACCGAAGAGTTGCTTCTTGCGTAAATGCATGCGATGGATTTTGGCACTGTGTCCTGTATCTGTCTGTTTTGACCCATTTTCAGATTGCGTGCTGTTGCATTGGGAGTGTATCCACTTTTGCGGACAATATCCCAGATACGTTCCTGGACTTCAGGACTTGCAGCCTTTGTATTTTTCTGATTTATTACTCTTGAAACCGTAGAGACAGACACGTTCGCCTCTTTGGCGATTTCTTTCAACGTCATAGAAATCCCTCACATTTCTTACTTAAATATATTAAAATAATTATACAGGAATTTCCTTTAAATTACAATGTGTAATATGAAAACGTTTGCGTGCTTTCAGGGCAAATTTGCGTTGAATTTATTGAATAATATCGGAAAATCTACTATAATAAAACCAGAATAATTAAGACAGTAAATTTATTATGTTGAAAGGAAGGTAAGTCGATATGGGACATAGTTATTATAACTATACAAAGGAAGAACTGGTGGGAAATAATCCAAAGCTTCCGGTGATTGTAATGAGAGACAATGAAGCTGTTTTTCGCTCTATGGCTGAAGAAATGGCTGCAGAGATTAAGCTGCATAATGAAAAAGGTGAGAAAACCGTTTTTATCTGTCCTGTAGGTCCTGTTGGACAGTATCCATTTTTTGTAGATATGGTTAATGAGCAGAATATCAGTCTTAAAAATGTATGGTTTATTAATATGGATGAATATCTGGATGATGACAGACAGTGGGTGTCCAAAGATCATCCGTTAAGTTTCAGAGGTTTCATGCAGCGTACTGTTTATGACAGAATCCGTCCTGAACTTGTAATGCCCGAAGAACAGAGAGTATTTCCGGATCCATGCAATATTGATTATATTCCTCAGCTGATTGAAAAACTGGGTGGTGTGGATATTTGTTTTGGAGGAATCGGAATTAACGGACATGTTGCATTTAATGAGGCAGATCCCTCCCTTTCGAACGAAGAGTTTCTTGCTCAGAAGACACGTGTACTGGAAATTACCAGGGAGACAAGAACAGCCAATGCTATCGGGGACTTTAACGGAGCACTGGAGGATATGCCACATTACTGTGTGACTATTGGAATCAATGAAATTTCTCATGCAAGAAAAATTCGTCTTGGATGTTTCAGAAACTGGCATCGCGCAGTTGTCCGCAGAACGGCATATGGAGAGGCAACTTCCGAATTCCCTGTATCTCTACTTACTTCACATCCGGATATTAATCTTAAGATTACAGAGTTCGTGGCTGCTTTAAATTAAATCAGAATCCGGATAAAGGAGGAAGAAAATGAGTATTCGTATTATAAATGGCAAGGTATATAAAGATGGTACGATAAAGGAAGAAGATCTTGTATTTGAAAATGGCAGGATTACAGAAGCAGGAGTGAAAACAGACGGTGAGGAAATTTATGATGCGTGTGGTAATTATGTAGTTCCTGGATTTATCGATGTACATACTCACGGAGGAGCCGGTGTTGATGTTAATGCAGCTGATGCGGAAGGCCTGAAAAAGATAGGACGTTTTTTTGCAGGTCAGGGTACCACTTCCTGGCTGTGCTCTATTCTCACTGATTCAAAGGAACAGACACTGAAAACAATAAAAGAAGCTGTAAAGCATCAGAAAGCACAGAAGAATGGTCATGAAAACTGTGCAGACCTTCTGGGTATTCATCTGGAAGGACCTTTTCTCGCACCAGAGTATAAGGGCGCAATGCCCGAGCAGCTTCTCATCTCACCTGATGTGGAACTTCTTAAGGAATATCAGAAGGCAGCAGAAGGAAATATAAGATATATTACTGTTTCACCTGAAGTACCGGGAGTACCGGAAGCAATCAGGGATATCATTTCACTTGGGATGAAAGTTGCCATTGGTCATTCAGGAGCAGATTACGATACATCCTGGCACTGCATAAATGAGGGAGCCGTATCTGCCACTCATACATTTAATGCAATGAAGCTTTTGCATCAGCATTATCCGGCAATTATGGGGGCAGTTTTGGAATCAGATATTTACTGTGAGGCAATATGTGACGGCCGTCATCTTCATCCCGGAACAGTCCGTTTTCTTCTTAAAATGAAGGGAATGGATAAGGTTATAGCCATTACAGATTCTATTATGGCGGCAGGACTTCCGGACGGAGAATATATGCTGGGAGTAAATGAGGTTGTGGTAAAAGACGGAGACGCTAAACTGAAATATGGAGGATCCAGAGCAGGCAGTACACTTACCACAGGGCAGGCTCTTAAAAATATTATATCATTTACAGGTAAAAGTCTGGAGGAAGTTCTGCCATTGCTTACAGCCAATCCCGCCAGAATGCTTGGTGTGTATGACAGAATCGGCAGTCTTGATCCGGGAAAAGATGCAGATATTGTAATTCTGGATAAAACATACTCTGTTGTAGATACATTTGTAAAAGGAAGAAAGATTCAGGCATAAAAATACATATAGGAGGAAAAGAAACATGCCATTAATACCATTAAGACCCTTACTGGAAACTGTAGACAAATATCATTTTGCCCAGGGTGCGTTTAATGTAAATGCAGTAGCTCAGGCAAAAGCAGCTATTGAGGTTCATGAAATGTTCCGCTCTGCTGCAATTCTTCAGGGAGCAGATCTTGCAAACGGTTTTATGGGTGGAAGAACAGATTTTATGAATGCTACTCTCGAAGATAAAAAAGTGGGAGCAAAGAATATTGCCAATGCAGTTAAGAAATTTGCCGCCCAGTCTCCCATTCCCGTTGTCCTTCACCTTGATCATGGTAAAAATTTTGATTCGTGTAAAGCTGCAATTGAAGGAGGCTATACCTCCGTTATGATCGACGGTTCCAGCCTTCCTTTTGACGAAAACGTAGAACTGACTCGTGAAGTTGTAAAATATGCTCACGAAAGAGGTGTTTCTGTAGAAGGTGAGCTGGGTGTTCTTGCAGGTGTGGAGGATCACGTTTTCTCCAATACATCCACCTATACCAATCCTCTTAAGGCAGTTGAATTCTTTAAGAAAACAGGATGTGATGCACTTGCTATATCTTACGGAACTATGCATGGGGCTTCCAAGGGGAAAAATGTAAAATTAAGAAAAGAAATTGCTATTGCCATCAAAGAATGCCTTATGCACGAAGGAATTTTCGGAGTACTTGTTTCCCATGGCTCATCCACAGTGCCAAAATATATTGTTGATGAGATTAATGCACTGGGAGGAAATATTCAGAATGCATACGGAATTTCCATAGATGAACTGAAAGCTGCTATTCCTTGTGGAATTGGCAAGATTAATGTGGATACAGATATCCGTCTGGCAGTTACAAGAAATATGAAAGAATTTTTCGTAAATCATCCGGAAAAGAGAGACAGCCAGTCTATCGGAGAAGTTTACCGCCTTCTGGAAGAAAAGAAAGATCAGTTTGATCCCCGTGCATTCCTTACACCGATTATGGATACAGTAATGTATGGAAATATACCAGATGAGGATGTGGCAGCATTGGTTGATGTGATTGAAAAGGGTGTGAAAGAGGCAATCGGTACTCTTATTGTTGAATTTGGTTCTTATGGAAAAGCACCGCTTGTTGAAATGGCTTCCCTTGATGAAATGGCAGAGCGTTATCGTAAAGGACTTTGATTTTGGAGGATAGAATGGATCTTGATACACTGCTTTCAAAAGTTCAGACAGGAGAAGTGAATATAGAAGAAGCTAAAGAGTATCTGAAGACTCTGCCTTATGAGGATCTTGGCTTTGCTAAGCTGGACCATCACAGGAAATTAAGAAACGGCTTCGGGGAAGTAGTCTACTGTGCCGGTAAAACAGTGGAGCATATGGTAAAAATCTTTCAGTGTTTTTATGAAAAAGAGAGCAATGTACTTGGAACCAGAGCTACACCACAGCAGGCGGAGGCTTTAAAAAAGGTTCTTCCACAGGCTCAGTATGATCCAATGTCCAAGATCCTTCAGGTGATTCAGAAACCGGTAGAGAAAATAGGATGTGTGGCTGTTTGTACGGGAGGTACTTCTGATATGAGTGTTGCGGAAGAGGCTGCACAGACGGCAGAATTTCTGGGGGCAAGGGTAAACAGGATTTATGATGTTGGAGTGGCAGGAATTCACCGCCTTTTATCCAGAACAGAAGATCTTCGTGAGGCAAATTGTGTCGTGGCAGTAGCTGGCATGGAGGGTGCTCTGGGAGGAGTAGTGGCAGGTCTGGTGGATAAACCAGTCATTGCTGTTCCAACTTCTGTTGGTTACGGTGCAAGCTTTCATGGCCTTTCAGCACTTCTGACTATGCTGAATTCCTGTGCTGAAGGAATAACGGTAGTAAATATAGATAATGGATTTGGAGCAGGTTACAGTGCTGCACAGATTAACCGGCTTGCTTGTTCAAGCGGAAATAACAGATGACAGAGGAGAAAAAATGGGACAGACTCTATACTTGGAATGCTATAGCGGAATCAGTGGGGATATGACAGTTGGTGCATTGCTTGATCTGGGAGCAGATCCTGAAGTCCTGAAAAAAGGTATTGCAAGTCTTGAAATGGACGGATATGAACTTCGCATTTCACGGGTAAAAAAATCAGGGATAGATACCTGTGATTTTGATGTGATTTTGGATAAAGAATATGAGAATCATGATCATGATATGCAATACCTTCATAATCATATTGATATAACCGACTCAATGGATGTACATTCTGCAGGAAAAGAATGCAGTCATATACATTCTCACAGAGGGCTTGCCGAAATCCTCGATATTATAGAAAAAGCAGATATTACAGATAATGCGAAGAAAATAGCTGAGAAGATTTTTCATATTCTCGCAGATGCAGAAGCAAAGGCACACGGAGTAAAAACAGATCAGGTTCATTTTCATGAAGTAGGAGCGGTTGATTCTATTGTTGATATTGTTGGAGCAGCAATCTGCTTTGATAATCTTGAGATTACTCAGGTTATTGTTAAGGATCTGTATGAGGGACAGGGATATATTCGCTGTCAGCATGGCATAATTCCGGTTCCGGTTCCTGCTGTGATGAATATTGTTCAGCAAAATAATCTTATTCTTCATATCACAGATGTACAGGGAGAGCTTGTTACACCTACTGGAGCTGCCATTGTTGCGGCTATGCGTACATCAGACAGGCTGCCGGACAGATTTTCGGTAAAGAAAATAGGATTGGGAGCTGGAAAGCGAGATTATCCCACACCGGGATTTCTTCGTGCTCTGGTCATTTCTGAGAAATAACACAATAAATGAGTTGAAACTGAAAATAAGTATTAGAAAGGCAAATAAAATGAAACACATTTATCTTAATTTAAAGAGATTTGATGTCCCGGTTGAATCTGGAGGAGTGAACCGTCTGGCATCTGTTGCTGACTGGGCTTCCTGTATTGTGAAAAATACACAGGAAGAGTTAAAAAAATATGATCCGGAAGAAGTAGAGTTTGCTATGTATTTTCCAGAAGTACATCTGTTAAATGCAGCAGCTGCAAAGACAAAAGGCAGTCCTGTCCAGATTGGCTGCCAGAGCGTGTTTCGTGAAGATACTGCTGTAGGAGGAAATTTTGGCGCATTTACAACAAACAGACCTGCATCTGCTATGGCTGCGGCAGGATGCGAAACAACAATTATCGGTCATTGTGAAGAGAGGAATGACAAAGCAGGTATTCTTGCAGAAGCAGGTGTGACAGACACGGATGCAGTGAACCGTCTTCTGAATCAGGAAATGAGATGTGCCATTGCAAGAGGAATGAAAGTTCTATACTGTATTGGAGAGAAAAGTGAAGAACAGGAACATTGGAAGGAAGTTCTTGGTAAACAGCTGGAAATCGGTCTTAAAGATGTTGATACATCTAAAGTTGTAATTGCATATGAGCCAATCTGGTCTATAGGACCTGGAAAAATACCGGCAGATAAGGAGTATATTACAAAGATAGCCAGGTTTGTTAAAGAGAAAACAAACGGAATGGATATAGTATACGGAGGCGGCCTTAAGAAAGATAATGCAGCTATGTTGGCTTCTATAGATGAAATTGACGGTGGACTTATTGCTCTGACAAGATTTAATGGAGAAATCGGATTCTATCCAGAGGAATATCTGGAGATTATTCGTTTGTATATGGGTAATTAATATGATGCCAGGGTTAAAAGATGTCATAATAATTTAAAATAACAAATGAAGGGAGATTTAGCATGAAAATTGAATTTGAGTATGGACAGGGAACTATGGCAGCGGAATTGCCGGACAGTACGGATATCTTTATTCCGGGTGAAACTGTAAAAGATCCGGATTACATTCCGGAAGATCAACTGGAAGAAGCATATCTGGAAAGTCTTGCACATCCAATTGGTATGCCAACATTAACTGAACTCGCAGGAAAAGGCAAGACGGTTACCATTGTTGTACCTGACCGTGTTAAAGGTGGAGAACAGGCAACCAGCCACAGAAAACTAAGTATCAAATATATTCTGAAAGAATTATATGCAGCCGGAATCGAAAAAAAGGATATACTCTTTATTATTTCAAATGGACTTCATCCAAGAAGCAAGGAATCAGATGCCAAGGCTATTTTCGGCGAGGAATTATTTAACGAATTCTGGCATACAGGACAGATCATCAGCCATGACAGTGAAGATCAGGAGCATATGGTATATCTTGGAACTACAAAACGTGGAGATCCGGTATACATGAATAAATATGTGTATGAATGTGATATTCCTATTCTTATCGGTCATGTTCAGGGTAATCCATATGGTGGTTATTCAGGCGGCTATAAACACAGTGCTACCGGTATTACAAACTGGAGATGTATTGCAAGCCAC
>JAXEUE010000099.1:0-3444 GCA_034115005.1 Blautia sp. | reverse complement strand
ACTATAGGAAGCCGGTTCTTTCCGCCTAATATGTTTGAGATTGCAGTAAAAAATATTCGAGAAGGATATAATGTTCGCGGGTATATACGAACGGTTGTAAAACAATATAAGTTACTGATTGCCAGATATGGTGAGAAAATACAGGATGTATATAATCTGCTGGATAAACATTACCTTCTTAATGATTATACGGCAAAAAAAGAAGACATTCTTGAAACATATGAAACAGTGAAACCATATTTTGAAGAGTATTATAAAGGAAAAGGGCGTATAAGGTATGTGGACTTTAATCAGGGAATAGATTCGAGACTGATTGATGATGACAACATGGAAAAAATGTCTGAAATACCAGTACGGCCAGTTAGGATAGCCTTTGATCATTGGGAATTACATAAGCGGTATGAAGCAGCTGTTCGTACTGCTGTGAGGCATGGTCATACAAATCTTTCAAATTATGTTCTGTATAATTATAAAGACAAACCAATTGAGCTATATTGGCGCTTGAAACTAAACGTAGATCTATGTGAGGAACTGGGGGTAAGTATATACTCATTCCCCATGAAATATCATCCAATTGAGGATCCAGATTATTTTAGTAACCGGGATTATATTGGAGAGAACTGGACCAGAAAATCAATAAGAACAATTCAAGCTATCCTGAATTCTACTAAAGGAAAAGTAGGGAAGGGAAAAGAATTCTTCCAAAAAGCATTTGGAAAAGATGATGATGAATTCTACAAACTTCTTCTCATGCCTGAAGCAATGATCATATATAGATTTTACTATGAAGGTCTAGGGCTTACAGATGAATGGTGGAATTGTTATTCTGGTTTGACAGATGTACAGAAAGCAATGATTCAGCCTATTATTGATACAAATCATTTTGATAATTACGAAGAAACAATAGACGATCCGGCGTGTTTAAAGGTTCTTTCTTACTATCGTATTAGGCATGAGAATTGAAAAAAGTTAAAAGTTTTGTATTCAAAACGTGAACTTGGGAGATTTGGCTATGGCGTCAAGCAGTACTGCTACTAACTATAAAGATCCTAAAAATTCATTGCTATTTTTAACGAAAGCCAATCTTGATAGGGGGGTGCGGACATTTTCTTGGACTGCCTAAGTAGCAATTCCAAGACTTCGTCTGTACTCCAAAGGGCTCATGTTACCGAGTGATACCTTGATCCGTTTTTCATTATACCAAACGAGGTAATCATTTAAGATACTCATGAATTCTGGCAGGGTGATATTTTCCCATTTCCGGCTATAAAACATTTCGTTCTTTAGTCTGCCAAACAATCCTTCACAAGCTGAATTATCAGGAGAGCACCCTTTCTTTGACATGGATCGTTTAAGACCTGCTCTGTTCATGCGTTCAATCCATCCCGGCCAACGATAGTGACAGCCTCGATCAGCATTATCCTGAATTCGGCATAATTCAGACTATGCCGAAGAAAAAACTATGTCGAAGTTTTTCTTTGTTGCTTGAGTTTTCTTCGATGTTAAAAGATTCTTCGGCATAGTATTTCGGGTCAATCCAGAGAATAGAGCAGCTTCTTTATAGCAGCTTTCTTCCAGATTTTTTCGTCATCCTCAAATGCCGGGGCGGCTTTATTCATTGCTTCTGTCATCATTTCAAGGGTTGCGAACGCATAAAAGCCGGATGTTGTTGACATACTTTCATGACCCAACAGCTGCATGATAAAAGGAAGCGGCACTCCATTGCGATATAGATCCATTGCTTTTGTTTTACGGATCAAATGACAATGAACGTTTTTCGGAACCTCCGGACAAGTAACACGCGCTGCATTCGCTGCCGTTTTTAGAATCAGGCTTATGCTGTCCGTAGAAAGCTGATGAGGCTTTCCGTCAAGTCGGCTATAGAACAGCGGAGCTTCCTTCAAGTCGGGATGAAATTCATTAAGGTACTTTCTTAAATGAGCAACTGTTTTATTCATAACCGGTACATTTCTGGTTTTTCGTCCCTTTCCGATCAGCGTAACATAAGGATGGGGCATATCCAGATGAAGCGATGTGATCGACAGGTCGGATAGTTCCTGTACTCTAGCTCCTGTATCGTAGAGGAGTATCAGGATCATACGGTTCCGGCGATGCTTGGCTGTTCTGGTATCATATGACGTCAGTATGGCCTTTGTTGCTTCCGGTTGCAGGTATTCGATTGGTTTCTTCTCCTCCTTGACTTTTCTGACTGTGCAGACATCATTATAAATGCCGCGGAGTTCAAAATCCTCATCAGCACAGTATTTAAGGAAAGAGCGGATTGCAGTCAGCTTCAGATTTATCGTTTTGGGGGCGTACTTCTTCTTATGCAGCCATTCAACGAAATCCTTGACGTTATTTCGGCTGAATGCATCAAATGTCACCTGATCTTCCTTTAACCCTTTCTTGCTTTCCAAAAAGGTGAGATAAGAATTCAGGGATTGTTTGTAAGCTGCTACGGACTTATCCGACTGGTTGCGCACCGCCGGCATAAAATCATGAAGATATGCCCGTGCCATCTGCCAGAAGTCTTTATCTTTCTTCCTCTTATACTTCATCGGCATCCACCTCCGGTATCAATTCTTCTGTGGAGGCAGTCATGCCACGGTATTGGGGAAAGAAATCTGGTATAAGGTGTATGTAGTAATAAGTGCTTTCCAATGAAGAATGCCCCATGTACCGCATCAGATACGGGAGCATTGCGTGGATGTCTTTGCCTTCCGACGCCCAACGCATGATATTTGCGCATGCAAAGTGATGCCGAAAATCATAAGCCCGAGGCTTGACTTTGCCGTCTCTTTTTAAGCCTGCTGACAGCCAGATATTTCTAAAGTTAGCAGATAAAGCAGTACTGGAACAGATTTCTCCACGCCCACCAGGGAAAAAGTATTCTCTTTCTGGGAATACCTTGCGTATGGCAGCATCATAATCTATAAGATACTGCGTCAGTTCTTCTGATAAAAAAAGTCGCCTGTCACGGTGTGCCTTGGCCCACAGGATATCGACATAACCTTTATCCAGATGGACATCCTGACACTTTAACTGCCTTGCTTCTGCTGATCTGACGCCGCAGCAATACATGAAACGGTATAGTGCTGGAAGGACATATGCCCTGCCCGGGACTTTTTTTCTGAGTACGTACTGATCGCATTCTTTAAAAAAGCAATGGATTTCAGCCTCTGTCATCAGGTAAACTTCCGGACGATAGCGTTGGATGATAAATGAATTATCCAATACATATGCGCTGATATCGCTGGTATTGACAAGGTATCTGCCGAATTCACGGATCGGTGAGACCCAGCTTCTGTCGCTGGTAGTTGATTTTTCTGCATGTTCCAGTGCCCATCCATCAACGACCTCTTTGATAAGGGTGTGATGATCTCCGTGTGCGGCATTGTACCTGTCTAATTCTCGAAGATACACGGACGCTGATGTATATTTAAT
>JAXEUE010000098.1:0-16341 GCA_034115005.1 Blautia sp. | reverse complement strand
GGTCTATTGAACTTGTACAGTGACTTGTCGTCAGTTTCCTAACTTGACATTCGCTCCACGGAAAACCTGCCATATAAGGCAGCAACCTCACGCTTCATTGCTATCAATGTCACAGCAAGTAGTAGTATACACAAACATTCTGCAAAATGCAAGTTCTTTTTTGTTTTTTTTTCAATACAATTTGGAAAATTATTTTTAAAAAACCCAGGGCAGGTTTTCTGCTTGAACTGAAAGCCTGCCCCTTATCCTTATGTATTTATTCATTTTCCTCCTCGGGAAGTTTCTGTTCATCTGCAACAATATCAGAATAATCAAATAATGTAACTTTTGTAACATTATCTCTTATGATATCCGGTGCATCTCCCTGTTTTCTGGCAGAATCGGCAATCTGTGCCGCACTCCATACAGGAATTGCCATTTTACCGATCTCTACAGTCTTCTCCTCTTCCTGAGGGATCTCATCCTTCGCGCTCTCAAATTCTTCCTTAACAAGGGGAACTACCACTTCTGTTTTCTGTGCAGTAAATTCCGGTTTCTCCTGTTCCGGAATCTCCTCAGCTGTAGCTGCCGCAATTTCTTTTTTCAAAAGTTCATGTGCTTCCGAGGTAGCTGCCTGAACCGCAACAGGGTGTTCATCTTCCTCAGGTTCCAGATCGTCTTCATAGATCTCGTCTACAAAACCTCCTGTACGTATCTTCTTCCTTTCCTGCTTTTTCCCTTTTTTCCGCTGTTTATTTTCGCTCTTGATTTCCCGTTCTTCTTCTTTGTAGCGGCGCTGTCTGGCCTTTTCTTCCATTTTAAGTTCTTTTTTACTTTTCACGTATCCAGGTTCAGGATCATCTTCTTCATATTCATCCTGTGGATCTTTTTTCCAAAGTTCGGCAATAATATATAAAATAACAATAAACAGGACAGCCAGGCCAAGAATGATCAACCCTTCAATGCTCTCTGTAGCTGCCATAAGATATCCTACAAATCCAATGGTCATAACTACTTTGGGAATATACTCCTTAACCTGAACGGAAATAATCTCACTGTTCTGAGCTGTAGAGTCGGCCACTTTGAAGATTCCTGTCTTCTGGTCCATCTCAGTTATGGTATATTTATATGCCTTAGAACCATTCTGATATAAAATGGAATCGCCAATAGCCGCTTCTTCTGCTTTCACAGGAATTGCATATGTAACGGAACCCATAGGCAGGTTTGTTTCTTTACCGGAATTATCTATAATCTCTGTGGTAACTCCAAAAAAAGGTGGAACCGCCAGACCGAGGACACATACGATAGTACATATCACAAAAAAATGTACAATTAATTTTAAAAATTTCGACATTGGTAACGCTCCTCATTTCTTTTAATCTCTTCGCTCATTATACCTTGTTTTTTCCCTATGGTCAACTTATAATATTTTATAAAATTACATATCGAAAGGAGTATGATTATGTCTTTTCTTGAATTACTTGCAGGATTTCGCACAGAAGCGGGCAACGTGTTTTTTCAGTTAGTGACTATGTTGGCCCAGGAAATGGTGGTTATTGCCGTTGTATGCTGGCTGTACTGGTGTTCCAGTAAGAAGCTTGCCTATTCTCTGGCCTTTTCCTATTTTACTTCCGGACTTCTTGTGCAGGGGTTGAAAATAACATTTCGCATTCCTCGTCCATGGGTTTTGAGTCCTGAATTTAAGGCCGTCGAATCTGCTCTTCCTGGTGCAACAGGCTACTCTTTTCCCAGCGGACACACCCAGAGCATCACTGCTTTATTCGGAACTTTCGCTCTGAATGTGAAGAAAAAGAGTTCAAAAGTACTTTGTTTTCTGGTTATTTTCCTTGTCGGCTTCTCCAGAATGTATCTTGGATGCCACACTCCAAAGGATGTTATTGTTTCTTTTCTGATCACATTCATATGTACTGCTCTGTGTTATTACTTTATTTATAGGAAAGATTTTTTCGAAGGAAAAGAAAAAAATGTACTTGCTGTAATGATAACGATCTGCATTTTTCTGATCATATATGCTTTTGCCTTGTACAAAACAGGAGTCATTATGCAGGAATATGCAGCAGACTGTGTCAAAGCATCTGGTGCCGGTGCTGCATTTTCCATAGGTTTCTATATAGAAAGGACACGTCTCAGATTCCAGCCGCCTTCTTCTTCAAAAGACAAGATTCTTCTTTTCATTTCAGGGATTATATTAACCCTTGTTATCCACATAGGATTAAAGAAGCTGCTGGGTGCTTCCCTGTTTTCTTCTTTTATTCGTTATTTCTTTATTGTGCTATGGATCACTGTTTTATATCCTCTCATTTTTACAAAATATAACCTTTTTCACAGTACAAAATAAGGAAACAGTCATTTCATCATAATGTAAAAACACATCCGAAAGGCGGTCTTCCCTTTCGGATGTGTTTTTCTAAATGATTATTGATTGCTTAAATACTGTTCGATGCTGGTCATAGCATCCTCTTCATCTTCACCATTTGCGGAAAGAGTAATTTCTTTACCTGCATCCAGTCCTAAAGTCATCATTCCCATGATGCTCTTTGCATTTACGCGTTTCTGTCCAATCTCAACATAAATCTCACTGTTAAACTGGCTCGCCACCTGCACTAACTGTGCCACCGGACGAGCCTCAAATCCGGTAGACAAATTAATGGTGATTGGTTTTTTAATCATAATAATTCTCCTCCTTGTTTTTCCCGCAGCTCGTCAGCAAGTGTGCTTAGTTTCCTTAGGCGGTGATTCACTCCGGATTTCCCCACCTGCGGGCTCAACATCATTCCTAATTCTTTTAATGTAGCTTCCGGATACTGCATCCTTAACTGTGCTACCTGTGCAAGACCGTCGCTAAGCTGTTCAAATCCCATTTTTTCTTGGATCAGTTTGATATCCTCCATCTGTTTCACAGCTGCGTTAACAGTTTTATTAATATTTGCAGTCTCACAGTTAACTTTCCTGTTTACTGAATTTCTCATTTCCTTCAGTATGCGGATATTCTCCAGATTCATCAGAGCTACATTTGCTTCCATCACTGCAAGCATATCTACAATCTGTGCACCCTCTTTCACATAGACCACATATGATTTTTTTCGTTGCACAATCTTGGCATCCACACAAAAACTGTGGATAATTGTCTGTAACTGTAAAGCCTTCCTCTCCTCCGGATATACAATTTCAAAATGATAACCCTTCTGGGGATCGCTGATTGAACCAGATGATAGAAAAGCTCCTCTGATAAACGCCCGTTTACAACAATTCTGCTGTACTACCAGCATATTGTCAAGAATGAGCGTATCGCGGCACTTATGGTCCGCAATAAGTTTCGTAGCTTCAAGAACAACCCTTATCTCTTTGGGGTCTTCTATATTTATACAGAATACCTTGAGACGTTTCATATGGCTGTTTTCTTTCTCAGTTACTACTGTTTCTATATTAAATGTTTTTTTTAATAATGTAAAGCACTTTCTTGCAACTGTTTCATTTTCTGTCTGGATTTTCAGCTTTAAGTCATCAGATGTATTCTCCAGTCTTCCACATCCGCAAAGAAGTGCGGCAAGCTCTGCAATCTGACAATGTCTTGCCAGGCCAATCTGTCTGGAAAGTTCCTCTTTCACCGTTCCTGAAAAAGACATTTCCAACCTCATCCTTCCTGTTTTTTTAATAATCTGTCCTTTTCCACATCCCGATGTTCCAGTCTCAGACCGTATTCATCATTTTTACTGAGTCTCATATATAATTCCCGGGCAAGTGTGACAGACCGATGCTTGCCACCTGTACACCCGATGGCAATTACAAGATTAGTTTTGCCTTCTTTAACATAATTGGGAATCAGAAAATTAATCATATCCTCCAGTCTGTCTGCAAATTCTCCAGCAGTGTCTGAATTCATAACATAATTGAAAACGCGCTCATCCAGACCTGTCAGAGGACGAAGTTCATCCACATAATAAGGATTGGGAAGAAAACGTACGTCAAAGACAAGGTCAGCATCCACAGGAATGCCATATTTGAATCCAAATGACAATATCGAAATCATCATATTGCAGAATTCCCGGTTGTCCACAAAAATTCTGTCCAGCTCCTGTCTGAGTTCCCTTGTAAGAAGATGGCTTGTATCAATAATGTAATCTGCACGTTCTTTAAGGAAATGCATTTTTTCTCTTTCAAGACTGATTCCATCATCCACCCTTCTCCCCATAGCCAGAGGATGGCTTCTTCTTGTTTCCTTATAGCGTTTCACAAGCACAGAATCTTCTGCATCCAGAAACAGTATCTCAAAATCATAGCCTTCTTTTTTCATCTTATCCAGAACCGTTTCCAGTTCATCCAGAGATTTCCCGCTTCTTGAATCAATACCCAGTGCAACATTCTGCACATCTTCGCCATGTATCTCCGGCATAAGAGATGCAAATTTTTCAAGAAGGGGAATAGGCAGATTATCTACACAAAAATAGTTCGCATCTTCAAGCATTTTTAATGCTGTCGTTTTTCCAGCCCCTGAAACTCCGGTCACAATTACAAACCGCATAATTTATCTCCTGTCCGTCTTTAAATATTTCTGTGTTTATATATCGTCATAACATCATTTAAAATTTCCCAGGAATTTAACTTCCGGTTCAAGGTTAACACCAAATTGTTCATATACTCTGTTCCTGACATCTTCTATAAGCCGGAGCACGTCAGAAGCAGTGGCATTGCCTTTATTGATCACAAAACCGCAGTGTTTCTCCGAAATCTGTGCACCGCCCACCTGATATCCTCTCAATCCGGCATCCATAATAAGCTTACCTGCAAAATATCCTTCAGGCCTCTTGAAAGTACTGCCTGCACTTGGATATTCCAGCGGCTGTTTGGATACACGAAGATCTGTCAGTTCTTTCATTTTTGCTCTGATTTTCTCCTGGTCTCCCTTCTGAAGAAAAAGAACAGCATCCAGGACAATATATCCTGCTTCTTTGATCACACTGGTTCTGTAACCCATATTCAGTCTGTCTGCAGGAATGGCCAGAATCTCACCACTTTGAGTCATTACTGTTGCTTCCTTAAGAACGTGTTTCATTTCTCCGCCATAGGCACCGGCATTCATCACAACAGCACCACCCAGAGTTCCCGGAATACCTCCTGCAAATTCAAATCCTGTCAGAGAATGATCTCTGGCTGTAACGGCAATACCAGAAAGCAATGCCCCAGCCTGTGCACGAATCAGAGAATCCTCCACAATAATTCTTTCAAAATTATGAAACAGCTGAATAATTACGCCTGAAAATCCTGTATCACTTACAAGAAGATTACTTCCATTACCAAGAATAAAAAATGGTAATTTATTTTCCCTGCATATATCAAGTATTTTCTTTATCTGTTCTGTATCGGAAGGCTGCAGAAAATAATCAGCCGGTCCTCCTATCCTAAAGGACGTATGCCGACTCATAGGTTCATTTATATGAACATGATCTTTTCCCAAAAGTTCTATAAAAATTTCAGTTATATTCTGATTCACAGATTCAATTCCTCAAACTTTCTATTTATTTTTCCGTTTTCTGTGGAAAGATTCCCTGTCATTTTCCCTGCTTTCCAGCAAATCTCTCACAACAGTGCCAGCAATCATAAGGCCTGCCACACCCGAAACAAAAGAAATACTGCCATTGGCAGAATATCCGGTTTCTTCAGGTTTCGTACCTTTCTCTCTTGAATACAATACCTTAACCTTATGTATGCCACGTTTACGAAGCTCTGATCTCATTGTTTTTACTAAAGGACAGGCACTGATCCTGAAAATGTCTGACACAGCAAATTTAAAGGGATCCGTCTTATTGACCGTTCCCATACATGATATAATGGGTGTGCCACTTGCCTTGGCTTTCTCAATAAGAAGAAGCTTGGATGAAACTGTATCCAGTGCATCGACAACGTAATCATATGAACTCAGATCAAACATTGCCGCCGTATCTTCATTGTAGTATGTTTCATAGGTATTCACAAGAATTCCATCATCAATATCATTAATCCTGTCCTTGGCTACCTGTACTTTACTCTTTCCTACTGTCGAACGCAATGCATATAATTCCCTGTTAATATTTGTAACGGAAACTGCAGCATAATCCACAAGAGTCAGACAGGCAACTCCACATCTGGCCAGAGCTTCAGCTGCATAAGAACCAACTCCACCCAGCCCAAAAATCGCGATCTTCATTCTGCTCAGTTTCTTTGCACCACAATCACCAAGCAGTATTTCCATACGGGAAAATGCATTCGGCATAAAAAAACCTCCCACGTATTATTATATGTAATTGTAATTATACTATTTATCGTTCAAAAAGTACAGTTCTTCATATATTCTTTAGAAATACAGAATATATTTTCTTTTTTTCCTCATACTATTCTTAAAACATCCAAAATAAATCCAGCATGTCAGGAGGATTTTTATGATTCAGCAGATTTTTTTAGGTTTTATCGGACTATGCTCGGGAGTAATCATTGCCGGAGGAATTACAGGTTTACTGATCGGGCTTTCCATAGTTCCACGCTATGCAGGAATCACTCATACAGCTGACCATATTCTTCTGTATGAAGATATCACATTATTCGGAACCGTTCTGGGAAATCTGTTTTATCTTTTTGAGTGGAAACTTCCTCTGGGTACTCCTTTTCTGATTCTGTACGGACTTTTTTCGGGTATTTTTCTTGGAGGCTGGATCATGGCTCTGGCTGAAATGGCTGATGTATTTCCTATTTTTACAAGACGTATCCGGTTACAGAGAGGACTTCCCTTTATTATAATATGTGTTGCCCTGGGTAAATCTCTTGGATCTCTGCTTTACTATTTTAACAGATGGTCCGCCTGACAAAAATACAAAGAAAGGATATCATATATGATCAGTAAAGAAAAGCAAAAACAATATGAAAAATATGTACAGTATGTCACACCTTCCCATAACCTGGCGCTTAATATGCTGAAGGCTTTTTTTACAGGAGGACTGATCTGTGTTCTGGGGCAGTTCATTTTAAACTTTGCCACTGATCAGGGATTGGATAAAGATATGGCCGGCTCCTGGTGTTCCTTAATCCTGATTCTTCTCAGCGTTATTTTTACAGGATTGAATATTTATTCAAAAATAGGTAAATTCGGCGGAGCAGGAGCGCTTGTCCCAATTACTGGATTCGCCAATTCCGTTGCTGCCTCTGCCATAGAATATAAGGCAGAAGGTCAGGTTTTCGGTATAGGATGCAAAATTTTTACAATTGCAGGACCTGTGATCCTGTATGGGATTATGAGTTCATGGATCCTGGGTCTCATATATTATATTCTGAAAATGATGGGGGTAATGGCATGAAAAAACAATATACCTGTGGAACTGCAAGTGTACAATTTGAAGAACCTGTCTTTTTTGAAAGCTGCGCATCTGTTGTAGGCAAAAAAGAGGGAGAAGGTCCCCTGAGTGATTATTTTGATATGATCTGTGAAGATCCAATGTTCGGCACAGACACCTGGGAAGCTGCAGAAAGCGCTATGCAAAAAGAAGCAGCAATCCTGGCAATCGGAAAAGCCGGTCTTACTCCAAAGGATATCCGTATGCTTTTTGCAGGAGACCTTCTTGCCCAGACAACAGCCTCTTCCTTTGGAACAGCAGGCCTTGAAATTCCGTTTTACGGTCTTTTTGGTGCCTGTTCTACTATGGGAGAATCTCTTTCCCTGGCATCCATGTGCATTGCAGGAGGATACGGAGAACACATTCTTTGTGCCACTTCAAGTCATTTCGCAAGTGCGGAAAAAGAGTTTCGCTTTCCCCTGGGATATGGAAATCAAAGACCCTTATCTGCTACCTGGACGGTTACCGGTTCCGGAGCCTGTGTACTTGGATGCAGGCCTCCTTCCAGACCCCTTTCTTCCGATCACATACCTTTACGGAATGGAGATAACTGTGCTGTCATAACTGGGATTACTACCGGAAAAATGGTTGATTTCGGGCTGAAAGACTCCCTGAATATGGGTGGATGTATGGCTCCCGCTGCATGTGATACAATTTATCAGAACCTGTTCGATTTTGGACGAAGCCCGAAAGATTATGATGCAATCTTCACCGGTGATCTGGGTATGATAGGACAGAAAATTCTCTTTGATCTTTTAAACGAAAAGGGCATAGATATCCGTGACCGACATCAGGACTGCGGTCTTCTCATCTATGATTCAGACCGCCAGGATACTCATTCCGGAGGAAGCGGCTGTGGCTGTGCAGCATCCGTTCTCACAGGATACATTCTTCCCAACATAATTAAAGGAAAATGGAAACGAATCCTCTTTGTTCCAACGGGTGCGCTGCTTTCCAAAGTCAGCTTTAATGAAGGAGATACCATTCCCGGCATTGCCCACGGAATAGTTATTGAGCAAATGAAAATCTAAAATAAATGTATATTAAAGGAGATCATTATGAGTTATTTTCATGCATTCTGGGTAGGAGGACTGATCTGTGCTCTTGTCCAGATTTTAGTAGACAAAACAAAACTGATGCCCGGACGTATCATGGTTCTTCTTGTATGCACCGGAACCATTCTTAGCGCAATTGGTATTTATCCTCCATTTGTGGAATTTGCAGGAGCAGGTGCCTCAGTTCCCCTTCTTGGTTTCGGGAACGTACTCTGGAAAGGAATGAAAGAATCCATTGACCAGAATGGATTCTTAGGACTTTTCATGGGAGGATTCAAGGCCTGTGCTGTAGGTGTTTCAGCTGCACTTATTTTCTCGTATCTTGCCAGTCTGATATTTAAGCCTAAAATGAAAGGATAATCAAAATGAGTGACACACTTTATCTTCAGCTTGAGCAGAATATTCAGGTAAAACATCCCCACGTTTATCTGCAGGATATAGCCAGTCTTTCCTGCAGCAACAGCAAAATCCTGAACCGTCTCCGTGTTATGCCTGTAATCAATCTGGAGCCTGACAAACCGGGACGCTACACTATGTCTGCCATGGATCTTATTGCACAGATTCAGAAAAAAGAGCCTGATCTTGATATTAATCATATTGGAGAGCCCAATTTTGTCATAACATATAAGAACCGTCCCGGTCCCGGACTTGTTTGGGAATGGGTTAAAATCCTATTTGTAGGATTGTCCACATTTTTTGGTGCTGCTTTTTCCATAATGACCTTTAACAATGACGTAGATGTGGGAAAACTTTTTTCCCATATCTACACCTGGGTCACAGGACAGCCTTCCGGGAATTTCACTATTCTGGAAATTATGTACTCTATTGGTATCGGAGTTGGGGTACTCTTCTTCTTTAACCACTTTGGACGAATGAAGATAACCACAGACCCTACACCTATGCAGGTTCAGATGAGACTATATGAAGATGATGTAAACAAAACAATAATCGAAGACATCAAAAGATCAGACGAAAATAAGGAGAAGGAATAAAATTCCTTCTCCTTAAATCTGTTTGCCGCTTTCAAGTATCCTCTGTGGATTCTCCACAAAAATTTCTCTGGCATAGTCCTCTCCCATTTTTCTGGAAATCTGGCTGTAAGCTTCACCAATCCTGGAAATACGTCCTGTACTTCCATGGCAGTCCGATCCAACAAAATGCAGCAGTCCATATTTCATTAATTTCCTGCAGAATCTCTTAACCGAAAATCCTTCCTTTCCAATCACCGCATCCGCATTTACCTGCATATATGCTCCCATATCCACAAGCTCTTCAACAAAATCCAGATCATTTCTTGTGCATTCATATCTTTCTATATGAGCAGCAACAGGTCGATATCCACTCGAAAGCAATGAATATAATCTGTCTCTCATATATGAAGCTTCTGTACTACTGGAAAATTCCACCAGTACATACCTGGAGCCAGCCATAGTCGTCACTCTTCCATCCCGAAGCATAGAAACCATGTCCATATTGGCATGAAACTCACATCCCAGATAAACCCTCAGATCGTCTGCGATTTCACCGGCAGTCCGTTGCACATACATAAACTTATCTTTTATTTTTTCCAGAGGAGTCTCAAACATTCCAAGCCTGAAATGGGGAGTAACAATAATATTGCGAACTCCCTGCCGGTACTCCATCTTAAGCATTCTGGCTGTTTCTTTTGTATCTGTTGCTCCATCATCCACATTAGGAACAATATGGCAATGTATATCAAATATTTTCTGTCCAGACATTTTGTCACCTTTCTTCCGCCGATTCAGACCATCACAGAACTTTCCCGTGGTAAAAACATCGAAATAAATTTCTGCAGAGGTACTGGCCTTGAAAAATAATATCCCTGAAGACTGTCAACTCCGCATTCCTTAATTATCTTATTCTGTTCATCCGTTTCAATTCCCTCAACACACACCCTGGAACCATAGATATCAGCCAGATCATTAATAATATGGATCAGTTTTACATTTTTGCTATTTTCCGTGATTTCCTCAACGAATACCTTATCAATCTTAACCACTTCACATTTCAGTCGATTCAATATATTTATGGAAGAATATCCTGTTCCAAAATCATCCAGAGCAAAACTTACTCCCATTGCCCTAAGTTCCGAGAGAATTCCGGATAACCTGTTAAGATTCATCAGTTTACACCTTTCCGTAATCTCAAGACAAAGATTTTCAGGCGGATAACCTGTATTTTCCAGGCATCTCTTTACCATATCCACAAAAGTACCCTGACGAAGCTGCTCAAATGCTACATTAACATTCAGCTGAAAATCTGGATACTCTTTCAGTAAAGGTTTGGAATCTTCCAGTGCTTTCTGCAAAATCCACTCTCCCAGTCGGACAAATGTCGGATCATTTTCTATAATGGGAATAAATTTACCAGGCGGAACTATGCCATACTCCGGGGCTTCCCATCGGATCAGTGCCTCGCTGCCTCTGAGTCTCTGTGTTCTTGCATCCATAATAGGTTGATATAAAAGTAAAAAACCACTGCAGTTATTTTCGATGCTTTTCCGGATGACATTTATTAACTCAAGAAGATTATGCCTCTGTTCATCAATCTCATCCCTGAAAATATGAAATTCACCGTTATTTTCTTTGGAAATGTTATAAGCATAATTCAAACAGGACAACATAGCCTGGGGGCTTATATCAAATGTATCTAGTTCCATAGCACTTCCATACACAGGCAGGTTGGGATGATATCCATCAACCTCCATATTTTCACAGATTTCCTTATTTAGAATTTGATAACGCTCCTTGAGATCCTCTATGGAAAGTGTACGGGTAAGCAAAACAAACCTTACTCCATCTACTCTGTAAAGCACTCCTTCATTTCTGAATTCCTTTTTCAGATGCTTAACTATTTTGTGAATGACCATATTTCCAAATTCATATCCCCACATTTCATTGATAGTGGAAAAACGGCCTATGCCCAGCATCATTATATTGGCTTTCGTCTTTTTACCGTAAAGAACATTTAAATGATCAAACAATCCATACTGATTCTGAAAACCGGTAAGCGAATCAACACTGTTTAACTCTCCATGATTCTGTATAGAGCCTACAAAATAATCAAGACTTCCGTTTTCGTCCCAGAGAACCGTACCACGACAGGTACATACCACATATCTGCCCATCCTGTTCCTCGCACGATACTGCATATCATGGCCCCTGTCAGTTCCGGCAAAAACAGCCTGAATACTGTCGTGATAATCTCTCTTATCCTCAGGATGAATATGTTCTTCCCAAATATCCCCAGCCTGATACATATACTCATCCGGAAGATCAAAATACTGAACTGCCTCTTCTGTCCATCTTGAGTAATCATATTTCATATCACAGACATAAACATAAGAACCATCTGATACAATACGAAAAGCATTATACAATTTATCCAGAATATTCTTTCTGCTTTCACTTATTTCTTTCTTCATGACCTATTTCATTCCAATCATTTCATCATAAAAATAAAATCCGTGTTTTCCATGCTTTTTAATATAATACATAGCCTCGTCGCTCATTTGAATCAGCTGTTCCATGGTGCAGCCAATGGCATCCGAACCCCTAGAAATTCCACAGCTTATATGGATACCCTTCTTCTGACCGTTTGCATAAATCATATTTCCTGCTTCCAGAAGCAGGCTGTCCATTTTGGTCCGGATACTATTTTTCTCATCCAGTCTGGTGATAACCAGGAATTCATCTCCCCCATAACGGATCAGAAAATCTGCTGCAAATACTTTCTTCAATATCTCAGCAAACTTCTTGAGCACCTCATCTCCAGTTCCATGTCCTAGGGAATCATTAATCTTCTTAAAGTTATCAACATCGATCATGATAACCGTCAGGCCGCCAGTATCATTTTCAAGAGACTTCAGCATTCCTCTCCTGTTGGATAATCCGGTAAGATAATCCGTATATGCCAGTCTCTCCTTTTGTTTCTCAAGTTTCTTCTTCAGAGTAATATCCTGAACCACCAGCATTTTCTCTATCTGAGAGTCAAAAACATCAAGAATTTTCTTTTCATAATAAGAAAACCACGTAGTCTTTTCATCTGAAATGCGTAATTCAATTTCAACCAGTTCCCCTTCCTCAATATGATGGGGAAAATGAAGCTTTTCCTTCAGGGGACCTGTATCTTTGCCCAGATAATGGACTGCTTCGGGAAAATAAGTATGAAACATTCTGTTTTCATAGGTAAGAATACCTTCTTTGCTTACCACTGCAATAGCAAATGGTATATGATCCAGAATAATCTGTAGCTTTCTGTCAAGATTTCTTTCTCCGGTAATATCCTGGCCTATTCCACAGGTTCCAAAAATCTTTCCATTTTCTCTGAGTGGAGATTTATAACTTTTGATAATATAATCTTCTCCGTTAGTATGAACCTGTTCCTCAAATTCCTGAGTTCTGGTTCCCTGCATAATCTTGGAGTCACTGTCAAGGCATACCTTTTCATCCTCTTTGGAAGCATTCCAGATATAACAGTGACCCTGTTTATAAATCTGTTTCTTACTTTTGTTTACAAAGCTGCAAAACTGATCATTGACAATAAGATGTCTGCCATCTACATCCTTAAACCATATAAGATCTTTCGAACTGTCGATCAGAGTCTGAAAGCAGATTGTCTTCTTACGTGCATCTGCCTTCTCTTTCATCTCCCGTGCCAGCTTCTGAAAATACGACCTGAGCATCTGATCTTCTTTGGCTGCATTTAGAAGCCAGATATAATCTACATCCTCACATCTGACATCAGACATTTCTGAATGATCAGGAAAAAAAACAGCTGCTGTATAAGGCACCCCTTCCCCATATGATGCATCACAGTCCCAAACTTTTATTTCATTCTGTATCTGTACTGATAACATTCCCGCATCAAAAATAAATGCTGTATTATTCCCGGTACTTTCCCTTGGCACCTGAAAAAAATCAGCATATGTTGCAAAATGATACGTACAGTCTTCCAATGGTGCCACTTCCCCCAGCACCTGTTCCATCCATAAGCTTTTGCTTATGAACAAAAACTTCAAATCTTCTGAATACATTTTTGCTACCTCTCATTTTTCATCAAATCTGCGTATACCCCAATTATATGCAGATTTCCGACATCATCTCCTAAAATAATTATATCGTATTTTCAACAAATTACAAGAGTAAAGTGGAGTTGAAAAGAGTTGGGGACAGGTTCCATGACTCATTTCTGAGTCGAACCTATCCCCATAATACTTTAATGCCTTTAAGCCAATCTTATCAAACAGCCATCCATTTTCAGGTACCAGTGCAAGAGCCGGAATAGCCAGAACCTGGATCACATATCCAAGTATCACTAATGTCCAGTAATGTTTTGTTTTATCTGCTATCCTTCCTGAAATAATACGCAGCCCATAACCAAGCAATTCACCAAGTCCGGATATAAACCCTATGGTTGCCGCTGAAGCACCTGTAAGATTCAGAAATTCTCCCAGAATACTTCTTCCACCCTCGTGAGTCATATCTGAAAACAGACTTACGATTCCCATTAAGAAATAAATGCCAAAGCACCACTAATCTACTTCTTTCGTTTGTCGCTCATCTTTTTACACACTTCTTCCTTCAGGTTCTACATTGTGAGTTTTTTGCTCTTCCTGAATTACGCAGATTCCCTGATTACTAATTCGGTATCCAGAAGAATAGATTTCACCTCTTCCTGAGGATTTTCCATTAATTCCAGAATCATTTCACATGCTGTATATCCCATTTGAAGTTTTGGCTGATTCACAGTAGTAATAGATGGTGTCGTCATCTTGGAAAATTCTATATTATCAAATCCCACTATCATAATATCCTCTGGAACATTAAGATGAAAACGCTTGGCAGCTCTGATAGCTGCTGCAGCAAAAACGTCTGAAATTGTAAAAAAAGCATTTGGCTTTATATCCTCATTCAGGAGTCTGCAAATAGCAGCATACGCCATTTCATAATTTACTTCAGGAAGCTGTACAACCCATTGTCTGGGTACAGTAATTCCCGCATTTGTCAGAGCCTGTAAAAAGCCTTCCTGACGTTTGGCAGAATACTTAAAACCACTGGGACCATTGATCATTGCAACCTTATTTCTTCCACAGGAAATCAGATATTCTGTTGCCATTTCCGCCGCCCGAATATCATCAATACTCACATATGGGTAATCCGCATCCTCATTATACTCGCAGCACTGAACTAATGGAACAATATTTTTGATTTTATCCAGAGAATCTTCAGGTATCTTATTTAAAATAATCGCGCCTGAAGCTTTTACACGTGCCAATAAACTGCAGAAATCATCCAACGTACTTCTTTTCAAAGGGGATTGATGAATAAGCAGATAACAGCCATGTGCCTTTGCAGAGATCTGTGCACCACGTATTACTTCCTGGTAAAATACATTTTCAATTCCCGGAATATTCAAAACAATAACAGGCTGCTCCTCACAGGAAGGTGATTCAGCAAGATGTACTGAATATCCCAGCTCTTTCATAGCTATTTCTATTTTCTGCATAGTTGCTTTTTTTACCAAATCTCTATGGTTCAAGAATCTGGATACCGTTGCAGGAGAAACACTGGCTTTTTCTGCAATTTGTGCTGCCGTAATCTTATGCCCCATAACCCACCTCTATTTTAAACCTTTTCATAAAACGGTTTATTCTCTTAAGCATTTTATCATAGTTTAAATCTTTTATCAAATCCCCTTCGACTTTATATATTTCTTTTTTTCATTTTATTCTTTATCTGCGGACCTGCAATCTGAATTAAAATAACAAGAATCAATATTACACCTTTGATGGCATCATTAATCAGGGAATCCATTTTAAGTGCAACGATAATTTTATCAATAACAGTATAAGACATTGCACCAAACAGAATTCCCAGACATTTTCCACGTCCGCCACTCATGCTGATGCCTCCCAGAACTGCTGAAGCAATTGCATACATTTCATAACTTTTACCTGTCGTTGCAGGATCAGCAGAAGCGTTCATCGCAATCCACAGGAAGGAAGCAATTCCGACCAACACACCCGTAATAACAAAAACAATTACCGTCATCAATTCCACATTGATTCCTGTCATAGATGCTCCTTTTTTATTGCTTCCTATTGCGTAGATTTTTTTTCCAAACTTGGTGCTGGTAGTCAGATATGTAAATAAAATAACAATTCCAAGTAATACCAGACCTACAATCGGAATAAATGCCACTTTACCATTTCCGAATCCATAGAATCTCTGATAAGAGTCTATGGATGATATCATTCTATATACAGAACTTCCACCTCCGCAGAGATCTTTGGGAATGACCTGACAGAAATATTGAGCAAAAGACCGGAAAATCAACATAGTGGCTAAGGTTACGATAAAAGCAGGCATTTTTACATAGCCCACCAGCAATCCATTCAGTATACCGCAAATAGCTCCAAATCCTGTGCAAAATAAAAATGAAATGATGATACTTCCTGTTATATTATAAATAACTACTGCAAATCCGCTTACCATTGCAAGCATAGAGCCAACTGAAAGATCAATTTCTCCTATTAGGCAAACTAATCCCATTCCTATTGCAATAATTCCTATTACAGCCGAGTGGCGTAGTACATTCATAACACCGCTTAGCGTAAGCCCATTTGATGTAAGCGCATAAATTGCAAATATAGCCACAAAAACAAACACAAAACTATATTGTCCCAGAATCCTGGATATTGGTTTTTTCTTTGCTGTCATTTTTTTACCCTCCTTAAGCATTGACCGCATTTGTTGAATAAAGCATTACCGTCTGCTCGTTAATTTCCTCATGTTCCAGGATTTTTACAATTTTTCCTTCATAAAAAACAGCACAGTAATCCGCAATTTTCTGTATCTCTGGAATCTCTAATGTATTAATCAGAATTGTTTTTCCATTTTTTG
>JAXEUE010000097.1:0-10317 GCA_034115005.1 Blautia sp. | reverse complement strand
CTGTGTATTTCCACAGGCAGATCACCTATGAAATATTGGAAAAGAGGATTAAGAAATGAGCGATAAGACAATCTTAGAGCAGTGGCGTGCCATCGCCTATGATCAGCAGGCAGATCGTAATAAGCTTCAGAAATTCTGGGCAAATTATTTTAATATTGAGAAAGGCATTTATGAACAGCTTCTGTCCAATCCGGATGAGGTTGTAACAGGTACTGTTAAGGAACTGGCTGAGAAATACGGACTGGACGTCCTTACAATGGTTGGTTTTCTGGATGGTATCAATGACAGTCTGAAAATTAAGAATCCTATTGAGACAATGGATGAGGATACCAAGGTTTCTCTGTGCTTTGATAAAGAGCTTCTTTATAAGAATATGGTGGATGCAAAAGCTGACTGGCTGTATGAACTTCCTCAGTGGGATGCCATCTTTACACCTGAGAAGAAGAAAGAACTTTATCTTGAACAGAAGAAATCCGGCACAATTGTAAAAGCACACAAAATCGGACGTAATGATCCCTGCCCATGCGGAAGCGGCAAGAAATACAAATACTGCTGCGGACGAAATGCGTGATCAGCCATTGACAAATAGAATTCTCATGTTTATAATGAGGAACATAGAAAAACAGATAATGCGTAGAAGAGAAGAGTAAGCTGGGGAATGTTACAGAGAGAGATGCATGTGCTGGAAGCATCTTATCAGGAAACAGCTGAAGACTGCCTCTGAGTGGCCCCAATCCGGTCCGGTGATTCCGTTATCATCATTTAAGTGGTTTCCCATTATACAAGAGAGTATAAGGGAAGCAAGCAGGGTGGAACCGCGAGTCAGAATTCTCGTCCCTTACAGTATACTTTATGTATACTGCAGGGGATTTTTTATTTTAAAGAAAAGAGGAGAACAAGATGATAATTACATTAAAAGATGGTTCAAAAAAAGAATATGCAGAACCAAAATCAGTGATCGATATTGCATCTGATATCAGTGAAGGCCTTGGAAGAGCAGCCTGTGCAGGCCAGATTGACGGTGAGGTGGTTGACCTTCGTACAGTTGTTGATAAAGACTGTCAGCTTAACATTCTTACTTTTGAAGATGAAGATGGAAAAGCAGCATTTCGTCATACTGCATCTCATATTATGGCACAGGCGATTAAACGTCTGTATCCAGATGTTAAGTTATCTATCGGACCATCTATTGCAGAGGGATTTTACTATGATATTGACAGTGAAACTCCTCTTACAACCGATGATCTGACAAAGATAGAAGCAGAGATGAAGAAGATCGTGAAAGAGGCACTGCCTATTGAAAGATTTACCAAAACAAGGGAAGAGGCTATTGCGTATTTTAAGGAAAAAGAAGAACCTTACAAGGTGGAGCTGGTTGAAGATATTCCCGAAGGGGAAGAGATCAGCTTCTATCAGCAGGGAGAATTTGTAGATCTTTGTGCAGGACCTCATCTTATGTCTACCAAACCTGTGAAAGCATTTAAGCTTACAAGTCTTGCGGGCGCATACTGGAGAGGCAATGAGAAAAATAAAATGCTAACCAGAATTTATGGTACAGCTTACACAAAGAAAGGGGATCTGGATGAATACCTTACCAGAATGGAAGAGGCAAAGAAACGTGACCACAGAAAACTGGGCAAAGAACTTGGACTGTTTATGATGAGAGAAGAAGGACCTGGTTTTCCATTTTTCCTTCCCAAGGGTATGATTCTTAAAAATACACTTCTTGATTACTGGAGGGAAATTCATCGTAAAGCAGGTTATGTGGAAATTTCCACTCCGATCATGCTGAATCGTCAGCTGTGGGAAACATCCGGCCACTGGGATCATTATAAAGAAAATATGTACACTACCGTAATTGATGACCAGGATTTTGCAATCAAGCCAATGAACTGTCCGGGAGGAATTCTTGTATATCAGTCAGAACCACGTTCCTATCGTGATCTTCCTCTCAGAATGGGAGAACTTGGACTGGTTCATCGTCATGAGAAATCCGGACAGCTTCATGGACTTATGCGTGTCCGCTGCTTCACACAGGATGATGCTCATATCTTTATGACACCTGAGCAGATCCGTGACGAGATTAAAGGAGTTGCCAAGCTGATCGACAGTGTATATCAGCTGTTTGGATTTAAATATCATGTTGAGTTATCTACCCGTCCTGAAAATTCCATGGGAAGCGATGAAGACTGGGAGATGGCTACGGATGCACTTCGTGGAGCACTGGATGATCTGGGACTTAACTATGTGGTAAATGAAGGAGACGGAGCATTCTATGGTCCCAAGATTGACTTCCATCTTGAGGATTCCATTGGAAGAACATGGCAGTGTGGAACCATTCAGCTTGATTTCCAGCTTCCTCTTCGATTTAATTGTGAATATATCGGGGCAGATGGTGAGAAACACCGCCCGATCATGATCCATCGTGTGGTATTTGGTTCCATTGAACGTTTCATTGGTATTCTGATCGAACATTATGCAGGTGCCTTTCCAACATGGCTTGCACCTGTTCAGGTGAAGGTACTTCCTATTTCTGATAAATATGTGGACTATGGAAAAAATGTACTTGAAAAACTGGAAGAAGCAGGAATTCGTGGAGAAATCGATACACGTGCGGAGAAGATCGGATACAAGATCCGTGAGGCCAGACTTCAGAAAATTCCATATATGCTTATAGTCGGTGCCAAAGAAGAGGAAGAGGGCAAGGTTTCTGTAAGAAGCCGTTTCCTTGGTGATGAAGGTATGAAGGATCTTGATGAGTTCATTTCATCCGTAAAAGAAGAGATTAAAAACAGAGTGACACGTAAAGTGGAAGTTCAGGAAGAAAACAAATAAGATTAATAAAAGCTGCGGCTGTGAGAATTGCTTACCTCTCACAGCCGCAGTTTTTATTTGCCGGAAAAAAATTTTTCTTTGATGACAGAAACCGGCATATCCTTCCCTGTCCATATTTTAAATGCTTTTGCACCCTGATAAAGCAGCATATACATCCCGTTTACTGTTTTACATCCTGCAGCTTTTGCCTCTTTAAGAAGCCTGGTCTCTCTTGGCTCATAGATCACATCGGCAACTGTCAGATCAGGATAAAACAAAGAAGTATCTTTAATGATAGAGTTATCGGTATCTGGTATCATACCTACAGATGTGGCATTGATAAGGATGCTGCTGTTTTCAAGAGATTTTTTTAATGAATAATGGTCTTCATTGTCAAAGAGATTCACTCTGCATTCGGTCTGCTGCTGAAGATTTTCGCAAAAAGTACAGGCCCGTTTCCAGTATCTGCTGGAAGGCCTTCCAAAAATATTCAGATCAGTGGCACCATCCAGTGCAGCCTGGGCACAGATTGCCATGGAAGCGCCTCCGATGCCCATGACTGTAACTTCTTTTCCATTCACGTCATAACCTTCTTCTCTCAGAGCCTGCATAAATCCATATCCGTCTGTATTATATCCGATCAGCTTCCCATTTTCGTTCAGAACCGTATTGACAGCACCGATCAGCCGGGCTTCCGGCGACAGCTCATCCAAAAATTCAATAATCTTATTCTTATCTGGCATGGTAAGGTTAAATCCCCTGATTCCACAGGCCTTTAACCCCTTCACAGCAGTTCCAAGTGTTTCTTCATTTACATCAAAACATAAATATACATAGTTAAGTCCCAGAATGTGAAAAGCTTCGTTGTGCATTAGAGGAGAAATGCTGTGTGCAACAGGACTTCCCAGAAGCCCCATAAATCCAGTATGTCCGGTGATAGTATTCATATTCGCTGACCTCCGTTCGTTATAACAATAAATTCATTTTATTCCAGGACAAAGTGTATGTCAAGAAATGGAATGATCAGGTCGAATTATAACGACAAATTCTAAAACGCTCCTCCCTTGTTTTGACATAATTTGCAGAGTCTTTCACCTATAATAAATTCACTTACCGAAGTGAAGGGTTGACAGGTCATGGAGGTTATATGCATCAGGAAATTTACATAGATGTAGTTTTTATAACTAATCTTTTAATGGATTATATTCTTCTGAGACTTGTAGGAATTATATTTCGATGCGGAAAAAAACGTATAAGAACTTTTCTGGCGGCGGTAATGGGGGCATTGTTTTCCTGCTTTATTCTGCTGATACAAAGTACTGTTTTCATGCCAGCTGTAATTCTTCTGCATGGCTTATGTGCAGTTGCAATGCTGGTTACAGGATGTGGACTGAAAAGAGGCTCTCTGCTTGTAAAAGCCTTGATTACGCTGTATGCCATGGCTTTTTTCTGCGGAGGATTATGGGAAGCACTTACCAGAGGAAAATTCACTCCCGGAATATTTATTCTGCTGGTCCTGATCACCTATATGGGATTAATGGCAGGTACATATCTGATGGAGTCTCTGAGAACCCGTTCAAGAAATATATACCCTGTAACATTGTATTATCAGGGAAAAGCACAATCCTTTTATGGATTCTATGATTCAGGAAATCTGTTGATGGATTCTGTAAATGGTAAACCGGTTTCGATTGTGAAATCTGATGTTATAGACTGTATGTTGTCTGAAGGGACGGCATACAGATTAAAACACCTGAAAGAAAATTCAGGGGAGCTGCAAAGTACGGAGATTGTCCGGCTTCATCCACATTTTATTCCTTTTCAGACAATTGGACACAAAGAGGGGATGATCCTGGCAGTCACTTTAGAGAAGCTTTGTATTCAGACTCCTGCAGAGGTCATTCAGATAGATCATCCGGTCATAGCTTTTGAAGTGGAAACCTCCGCTTTTGGTAAGGAATACGAAGTACTTTTGAATTCCAGATTACTGCAATAGGAGGGGTTATATCTATGAGTATGAAAGCAGCGAGTGTAAACTATAATCCATTTCAGGTGGTGTCCAGACTGGTTTTAAACAGACAGAGAGAGATTTTTTATATTGGAGGCAATGATGTACTCCCGGCACCTCTGGAACCTCAGAGAGAAGCATTTGTTCTGGAAAAACTTGGAACAGATCAGGAAAAAGAGGCAAAGTCTACACTGATTGAACATAATCTGAGACTTGTAGTATATATTGCGAAAAAATTTGACAACACCGGAGTAGGTGTGGAAGATCTGATATCTATCGGAACCATTGGCCTTATTAAAGCAATCAATACTTTCGATCCTGTAAAAAATATTAAACTTGCCACCTATGCATCAAGGTGTATTGAAAATGAAATTCTCATGTATCTCAGGCGTAACAGTAAAACAAAGATGGAAGTTTCCATTGATGAACCCTTAAATGTGGACTGGGATGGAAATGAACTTTTGCTTTCGGATATACTTGGCACAGATGAGGATGTAATATCCAGGCGTCTGGAGGACGAAGTAGAGATTACTCTGCTGGTACGTGCAATCAATAAACTCACTCCCAGAGAGCAGATGATCATTAAATTAAGATTCGGACTTGGACAGGGGGACAATAAAGAAAGAACCCAGAAAGAAGTTGCAGACATTCTTGGAATTTCCCAGTCCTATATTTCCAGGCTTGAAAAGAGAATCATGAAACGGCTGAAAAAAGAAATTGTAAAATATGAATAGATATTACGGCAGAAGATAGTATAATGTAATATTGTCAGGACTGAAAGAACACATATAAAAACAGATTGGGTGAAAAAATATGACGAAACAAAAGATAGATGAAATTATGGGAGAATGTACTTTATGCCCGAGAAACTGTCATTCTGACCGCATAAATAAAAAGACAGGTTACTGCGGTATGGACAATACTGTAAGGGTAGCCCGTGCTGCATTACATATGTGGGAAGAACCTTGTATTTCCGGGGAAAAAGGTTCTGGGGCAGTCTTTTTTACAGGATGTGGGCTGAAATGCTGCTTCTGTCAGAACCGGGAAATTGCAATCGGTAAAAGCGGCCTGGAGATTTCTGTTGACAGGCTGGGAGAAATCTTTCTGGAACTTGAGGAAAAGGGAGCAGCAAACATTAATCTTGTAACAGGTGCTCATTTTGTCCCTCAAATCATCAGTGCCCTGGAGCTTGCAAGGAAAAAGGGAATGTCACTTCCGATAATCTATAACTCCAGCGGCTATGAGAAAGTTGAAACTTTAAAAATGCTGGAAGGCTATGTGGATGTATATCTGCCTGATTTTAAATATATGGAAAGCGACCTGGCCGAGAAATTTTCCCATGCAGCAGATTATCCTCAGACCGCAAAGAAAGCAATCCGGGAAATGATACGCCAGACAGGCCCTGTGATTATAAACGAAGATGGATATATACTTCGTGGAACGATTGTACGTCATCTGATTCTTCCTGGACATACGAAAAATTCAGTAAGTGTTCTGGAATATCTTTACCATGAATATGGTGACAATATTTTTATCAGTATTATGAATCAATATACACCTGTTTTTAAACAGGAAAAGTATACGGAATTGAATCGTAAGGTGACAAAAAGAGAGTACGAAAAAGTACTTGATGCAGCTGTAAAATTGGGAATCGTAAACGGATTTATGCAGGAAGGAGAAACTGCAAAAGAAAGTTTCATTCCTTCATTTGATTATGAAGGAGTGGAACACTTCTGAGAAGGGAAAAATCCCAATAAAAGGAAGGAGGCCGGTACTTTCGTACCGGCGCGTATGAAAAAGAAAAATATTTGTTTGAAAGACTATCTGTCTTTCGATATATAGAATACCCAAAAAATGTGAAAGATATGTGATGGAAGTGTGAAAAAATAAAATTTTTTCAATTTTCGCTCTTCATAGATTCACATTTTTTGCAGGAGGCAGTACATGGGTTATCGAAACTTGGATTAAATGCGTAGAAATTCTTAGCATCCAGCTGTTCCTGGACAGAACGTAAAGCTTCTCCAAATCTCTGGAAGTGCACAACTTCCCGGGCTCTCAGGAATCTTATGGGATCTGCGATCTCAGGCATATCCTTTACAACACGCAGTATGTTATCATATGTGGAGCGTGCTTTCTGCTCTGCAGCAAGGTTTTCAAAAAGGTCGGTAATCGGGTCACCCTTACTCTGAAATTCGCAGGCATTGAATGGGACACCACCGGCAGCCTGTGGCCATATTCCAACTGTATGATCAATATAGTAGGGACCAAAACCTGCTTTTTCAATTTCTTCCATAGAAAGATCCCTGGTCAGCTGGTGAACAATGGTGGATACCATTTCCAGGTGTGCTAGTTCTTCTGTGCCGACATCGTTTAACACGGCCATAGCCATACGGTTAGGCATGGTAAATCTCTGTGACAGGTAGCGCATGGAAGCACCGATTTCCCCATCCGGGCCACCAGAGTGCGGTAACCTATAATATGTAAAAAATTATTATCTTACTTTCCATTGTAGTAAAGAGAATTCTGTTTATGAAATAATTATGGTAAAGTTCATCTGCTGGGATTCTTTTTCATATACGATCTGTTCAACAATCTTTCGGATTATAGAGCCTTTTAGTTCACAGCTTACATCTGTATCCCTCAGAATATCTGTGAAGGATTGAATTTTTTTTATTGCTTTTGAATCTTCTGCTTTTCCGGCATTTTCTTTATTAAGTCTTATAAGATCCGCATTCAATTTCAGCCTGGATGTATTGAGTCGATCTTTGTTAGATTTGTATTCTTCCAAAGTATCAATTCCGTTTTCATAAGCTTCACGAATACGGGATTCCTTAACGGATAATTTGAACAGCTCTTTTTGAATATGTTCTATCTGTCTGGTATTATCTGCCATCTCGCCTGTATAAGTATATGTAAAATTCTGTACTGAAAGTATTTGATCAAAATATTCCATGACTGCTTCTTCGGCTCTTTTTACAGATATTGATGCGGATCCTTTATGAATTCCCCTGGCATATTTCCAACATTGGAAAAAAGGGCATTTGTTATTGCCAGTATAACAAAGTGTAGACCCGCAGACAGGACATTTTAAAAGTCCTGACAGCCAATGCTTACAAGTGGAAGCATTTCTTGATTTAATTTTATGTTTTTTTGAAGCAATCAGTTTCATTCTTTCTTCATAGCGGTCTCTGGAAAGCCTGGTCTCATGACTGCCTTCAAATTCTATTCCGTTCCAGATTACAGTACCACAGTAAAATGGGTTGGAAAGAATACGATCAATATTTCTTTTCTCAAACAGATTTCCGCGTTTTGTCTTGTATCCCAGATCATTACAGCGTCTTGCGATCGCTGTTTCATCCAAATTATAGTTATCATACAGATCCATAATATAAGATACGATTTTATATTCAGACTCGTTGATTACGAATGGTTTTCCTTTTCCAACAGCATCATATCCCAGACAGGGAGTTGTCTGATACCCTTTTTTCAAAGCTTTTTCTTTCATTCCTCTGAGTACTTCGCCGGATAATCGGATAGAATAGTATTCATCCATCCATTCTATAATGCGTTCAATCAGAGTTCCAAAAGGTCCTTCTACAAGAGGCTCAGATACGCTGATGACTTCTACATTATCTTTTTTTAACATGCTTTTATAAACGATAGATTCTTCCTGGTTGCGTGCGAAACGGCTGAATTTCCATACCAGTATTACATCTATGGGGTGACAGGGCTGTTTGGCAACAGCAATCATTCTTTGAAATTCGGGACGCTTCTGTGCATGCCTTCCTGATACACTTTCTGAAAAGACAAATTCATCTGGAATAACGATATCATTTTTCTTGGCATAATCCAACAGGAGTCTTTTCTGAGCATCAGGAGACAGCTCTGTCTGGTCTTGTGTACTGACACGGATGTACAATGCACCAGTGCGAATACTCATTGATATCACCTCGGTTTTATATACTATTCATTTTTTTTTATAAAAATAACAGGCACACAAATTTTTTATTGTGTGCCTGATTTTGGAGGAGTATACGAAACCGTTCCTGTTGGCACAGGAGCAGATTTTAATAAAAAAATATTGTTTAAAATTATGTACATAATTGACAGTTACTTAAGAATATTATATAGTATAAATAAGTTAACTCGTGAAGGATAAGGCTGGGTTCCTGAATGGGAGTAGGTCGTGAGACTTAGAATTCCTTTGCCCCTGGGGTTAGCTTATTTTTTATGTTATTTAATATATTTTTTGGATCTTTCTCTAATTCATCAACTACAAATTCAACAGTTTGCAATGAGTAAGAGTATTGAGGTTGTGTAAATTGTTTATGTACATAACAAAACTTCTCGTTTTCCTTTATGCCATAATACTTACAGAAGTTAGTAAAATGAAAACTGGTGAATTTTACTATATTCCCATTGTACATAAGTTGAATATGATCTTTAGCTAGTCTATCTTTGATTTTGCTAATACAGGCTTTAGCAGTAAGATTATGGGTATTGTTAGGATCCTTTAATTCTTTTATTATTCTAACATTGGTATCTGCGGTATTGTCTATTTTTACAAAAGAAGTGGCTTTGTCTTTATTTTTGGTTAAATAATGAAAATGATCAATTCTTATAGCGAATTTTGCGTTGTTATTTTCTAAGGAAAGAGCATCTACATTATTTTTCATATCCAAAATTTTCCTCGCAATTTCTTCTGGGTATTTTGCAACGATTTCAGATTCATTTAATGCTTTCATACTAACGGATAATGATAAGAAATTTTGTGGAATGATTTTTGTCATATCAATATTGTGAAATGCCATCATTTTTTCATTGAAATTCAACACACAGGCTAGGAACAATGGAACATATACCATTTCATAGTCTTCTGTTATAAAATGTGTGCTGGTATTACGAAGCTCAATAATCTTTTCTAAATTAAGTCGAAGTGGATCTTTATTATTAGTGAATACTTTTTGGATGCAATTCTCAAGACTTAATGTTCTATTTAGATTATCTTTGTAATAGATGCTTTTTTCACCAAAAGTTTTTATCATATATGATTTCAGCATTAATTCCCAAGCATTACAAATAAACATTGCAAACCCTTCTACTCGATAGTGGATTGTTGGCTTATTGTATAATTCAATAGCCATTGCGAATGCTTCTTTAGATTTTTCAATTAATTGTTCTGCTAAGTTCTTTGTCTCCATCCATGTCTCCTTTCAAAGTATGGTGATTTTTTAATTGCATATTACTTTTCTTCAGTGCTGGTAACACCAGGAGCTGTATTATTTTAATAAATCAGATATTTTTACAGTGAATTCCGGAAAAGTAGAAACAGGAATCCTGTCATCAAAAGGATATAATCCAGTTGTTTTATTATGATTAAAGTCATATACAGTAGTGGATTTATTCATAGGATTTACGATCCAATATTCTCTCACACCGGCATTTTTGTATTTAAAAAGTTTAATTCCATAATCATTGGACTGAGTACCAGGTGA
>JAXEUE010000096.1:0-7073 GCA_034115005.1 Blautia sp. | reverse complement strand
GAAATATCTTTAACTTCTTTTGCCTGAACCCATTTTGCTTCTTCTGGGATTGGAGCGGCGCCATGATGAACGCCCTGTGCAACTGGGCACATTTCTTCTACTTCGCGTGAATAAATCATTATAAAACTCCTTTCAAGTATATATTAACTTATGTTGTTATAACCTGGCTCTCTGCTGTCTTCCTTAAATCAGCAATAAAGTTTGCCTAACAACCTAGTGTTATTTTCTCACAAAACCCGACATTCGTCCAGTCATATTTTGCAAAATTTTTGCCTCTGTGTTACAATATTCCTTAGAGAAAATTATGAAAAATGAGGAGAAAAACGTGTCTGAAAACAATCCTTCTTCTTTTATTCCTGGAAAGTATCGTTTTCTGAGCGGAAGTGCCTTAAAGCTTCTTGCCCTTGCCACTATGTTTACTGACCATTTTGCCTTAACGATCCTTTCAGGCTGTCCTGCTGCCACCCAGACTTTATTTACCATAGGTGAAATAAAATACAGCATCTGTCAGATCTGCCGTGATATTGGAAGGATTTCCTTTCCGATTTTCTGTTTTCTTCTTGTGGAGGGCTTCCTTCATACCGGGAATCGTATGAAATACGGACGAAATCTTCTCATATTTGCACTGATTTCCGAAATTCCCTTTAATTTAATGTACACAGGGACTTTAAGATATAAGGGACAGAATATTTTCTTTACTCTGTTTCTGGGTTATCTTGCCTTCTGCGCACTGGAATATTTCCACAGCATGGTGTTTATGCAGATTCTCTGCACAGCTGTTCTCATTGGAATTTCCATCTTTCTGAATGGAGATTACGGATGGCAGGGTTTTGTTTTTCTTATTATCATGTATGTATTTCGCTTCGACAGAACCTCACAGACCATTTTCGGGAGTTTCTGGCTCCTTCCTGACTGGCCCGCCTTCCTGGCCTTTATTCCCATAAATATGTACAATGGAAAAAGAGGCTTCGTAAAAGGACAAAGCATGAAATATATATTCTACTGGTTCTATCCTGTGCATATCCTGCTTCTTATACTTCTGCGCTTTTTTCTTTTCAGTCCGTAACTTTCTTTACGATCTCTCCTGCATTCTTATAAATACTGCCTGCAGGTATACAGCCACGGACAGATGAAAGAGGATAGATATTAGTGCCCCGGCCTATTACTGTGCCAGGATTTAATACAGAACCACATCCAACTTCCACATGATCTCCCAGCATTGCACCAAATTTCTTCAGGCCTGTCTCAATTTTCTCCTCTTTATCCTTTACTACAACAAGTTTCTTGTCTGATTTCACATTTGAACAGATGGAGCCTGCTCCCATATGGGATTTAAATCCCAGAACCGCATCTCCCACATAATTGTAGTGTGGAACCTGAACTTTATTGAACAGCACGGCATTTTTTAATTCTGTGGAGTTTCCCACAACAGCCCCTTCCCCTACGATCACTTTTCCCCGGATAAAGGCGCAGTGGCGAACTTCTGCATTTTTTCCAATAATGGCAGGCCCATGAATGCTGGCAGTAGGTGCAACATCAGCACTTTTTGCAATCCACACATCTTCCGTGGGGTGGTCATATTCTTCAGGATTCAGTGTTTTTCCTAATTTTATAATATAATCTCCAATCTCCGGAAGAACTTCCCATGGATATGTTTTTCCTTCAAAAAGCTCTTTTGCAATGGTTTCATTCAAATCCAGAAGATTTGCAATGGTAAAGTCTTTCATCATGATGATTTTCCTCCTCTTTTAGAAGTCTGAGGCTTCTTATAATATGATGTTGGGGTCAAAAGATGCCATACGGATTGTATGGTTTATGACCTTTTGACCCTGGCATGATAATATTGTGCCGCATCATCAAAAAGCTGACGCAGAACATACTGATTATTGCTGTCTTTTACCTGCTGTGTACGGACGGTTACGAACCGCTCCAGCTTATCCATATATTCCTTCTCAGTTATAGTTCCTTCTGCAACATAATTCAGGCCTTTCTCCCAGCTGGCCGTAAGCTCCGGATTCAGAAGCTGACGGATGGAACAGTTTACCACGTCAAAGATCATTTCCCCAAGAAGAGTCGGAGTGATCACCTGAGTTTTCTTATTGAGAGAAAGATATTTAATCGTAAACAGTTTTTTAAGAATCTCTGCCCTGGTGGCACTGGTGCCGATTCCGCAGCTTTTGATCTGGGATCTTAACTCCTCGTCCTCAATAAGCTGTCCCGCATTTTCCATAGCAAGGATCATAGAACCGGAATTGTAACGCTTGGGAGGAGAAGTTTCCCCTTCCTTGATCTTCAGGCTGTTTACAGGAAGAATATCATTCTTCTTAAGCTTCCCAAGTGCAGCCAGAAGTCTCTTGTCACAGGACATATCCTGAGTTTCATCCCGGTCAGTCTCTTCACCCCTGGTCAACGTGTCACCAGTTTTTTTTGTGGAAAAGGAACTGGACGCAATCTTCAGGTATCCTTCCTCTGCCAGAACCTTAAAAGACGAAAAGAATGACTCTCCCCTGATATCTGTTACCAGGCTGACCTTCTGAAATACAGCAGGTGGATAAAAGATACACAGGAAACGCCTTACAATAGTTTCATATACCCTCTGGGAAAGCAAAGAAAGGTTCTTCAGGGCATTTAATCCCTGGCCTGTGGGGATAATGGCATAATGGTCTGTGATCTGCTTGTCGTTTACATATCTTGTTCTGGCAATGTTTTTATATTTTCCTTCTTCAAGAATATGCTGTGCGATTTCGGAAGCGTGTTCATAATTCCTGAGACCGACAATATTTTTATAGATCTCTTTGGCTGCGGGAGTAGACAGAACACGGGCATCTGTCCTGGGATAGGTTACAAGCTTTTTCTCATAAAGCTCCTGGACAATACGAAGGGTTTCATCCGGACTGATCTTAAACAGCCTGGAGCATACGTTCTGAAGTTCTGCCAGATTGAACAGCAGAGGGGGATTTTTGTTCTCCTTCTTTCGCTCCACCTTATCCACACTGCAGGTAAGAGGCTGCTCTTCAGACAGGTTTCTGATCAGTTCCTGCGCATGTTCTTTCTTCTTAAAGCCATTCTCTTTATAAAGATAAGGAGACTGAAAATATCTGCTTCCTTTAACGGCTCTCCATTCTCCTTCAAATTCTTCTCCCTCCAGGGCAATGCTGCTGATTACCCGGTAAAAGGGCGTTTTCACAAAAGTACGGATTTCTCTTTCCCGCCGGACTACCATTCCCAGCACACAGGTCATAACCCTTCCCACGGAGATAGCCTGATACTTGCTGTTGAGATAACCGGACACACTATTCCCGTAACGAAGTGTGAGGGCACGGGAAAAGTTTATTCCCATAAGATAATCTTCCTTTGCCCGAAGATAAGCAGAAGCCGAGAGATTATCATATTCTGAAAGATCTCTGGCTTCCCTGATGCCACGCATAATTTCCTCTTCGGTCTGAGAGTCGATCCAGACCCTCTTTTGTTTTTTACCGTGAACTCCTGCCATCTGTGCTACCAGACGGTAGATATATTCTCCCTCACGTCCGGAATCCGTACATACATAAATGGTATCCACATCTTCCCGGTTCAACAGTTCCTTTACAATTTTAAACTGTCCTGACACTGCGGGAATTACTTCATACTTAAATTCGTGCGGTAAAAAAGGCAGGGTATCAAAACTCCACCTTTTATACTTCATATCGTATTTTTCCGGGTAGCTCATGGTGACCAGATGCCCTACGCACCAGGTCACCACGCTGTTCTCTGATTCCAGATAGCCATCCCGTCTTTGTCCGTTGATTTTTAAAGCTTTCGCAAACTCCTGTGCCACACTTGGCTTCTCAGCTATGTATAAAGCTTTTGACATTATTTATCTGCACTCATCTTTCTAAGAGGCCATGCCAGCAGTAATGCACCACCGACCATATTTCCCAACGTAACGATTAACATACTCTTTAAAATAGCTCCAATGGATAATCCCGGTACCAGACAGTAAGCTGTAACAAAAATTCCCATATTCGCAATACAGTGTTCAAATCCGCTGACAACGAAACCTGAAATACACATTACGATCATAAGGAATCTTCCGGCATCACTCTTTAATTTCATTCCACAGAGAACACCAAGACATACAAAGAAATTACAGAGTACTGCTCTGAAAAACATCTCTCCCATTGGAATGCTCAGCTTGTTGTTGATAAATCCTGCGAAATAATCTGCAGTACCGGATGCTCCCGCTCCCACAAAGACAAGAGCAAAAATAAGACATCCCACAAAGTTTCCAACATAGCTTGCGCCCCATACTTTGCCTGCCTCTTTCCAGCTAACCTTCTTATCAAAGGCTCCAAAAGCCATTACCATATTATTTCCGGTAAAAAGCTCTCCGCCCACAAAGCTGATCAGAAGAACTGCAATGGAGAATACCAGGGCACCAAGGAATTTTCCCCACTCCGGAGCTGTCTTGGAGAAGATATTTCCAACCACATTACTGTATATCATGGCAACATCAATAAAAAATCCTGCCATAACAGCACGTAAAAAATACTTGAAAAAATTTGAGCTCACAAGACTGCTCTTGGCTTTTGCCGCATTGGAAATTTTTTCCACATCCTCAAAGTTCATAATAACACCTCCGCATTGTATTTTATTTAAGACATTATATCACTTTGATAAGTTTATCACAAGCATAAAAACCCATAATTTTCATTCTTTTATACTGTTCAGTCAAAGATAACAAATTTTTCCTGTTGTTCTGTCACTTCTCCCACAATGACTCCGAAAATTCCATTTTCCTTAAGCCTTTCTGACAGTTGTTCAGCGTCCTGCCTGTCTACAGCCAGAAGAAGTCCACCGGAAGTCTGAGGATCATAGACCACATCCTCAAGCCAGGTTTCCCTGATTCTGCTTTCAATTTCTCTTTCCGCAAAATCACGGTTTCTGTATGCGCCGGCAGGAATCAGTCCCATCTGTGCATATTCAGATACTCCTTCAAGAACCGGGATTTTTTGGGAGTGGATCACCAGGGTCTTATTACTTCCACTGGCCATCTCCAGGCTGTGTCCGGCAAGTCCGAAGCCTGTAATATCCGTACAGCTGTGGACTCTGAAATCAAAAGCTGCTTCCGCTGCATACTTATTTAGGGAGGCCATAATCTGACCAACATTACGTATTTCCTGGTCTGAAGCCATTCCTCCCTTAATTGCAGTATTCAGAATTCCGCTTCCCAGAGGTTTGGTAAGGATCAGCACGTCCCCCTCTCTGGCTCCGTAATTTCGCCATATTCTGTCGGGATGTACAAATCCGGTAACACAGAGCCCATACTTAGGCTCCTCATCATTGATGGTATGCCCTCCTGCCAGGACTGCTCCTGCTTCTTTAACCTTATCCGCTCCTCCTCTCATGATCTGGCCTAAGATTTCAGGATCAAGGCAGTTTGGAAAAGCAGCGATATTCAGTGCCAGTCTGGGAGAACCTCCCATTGCATACACATCACTTAATGCATTGGCAGCGGCAATCTGTCCGAACATATAAGGGTCATCCACAACAGGAGTGAAGAAATCCACCGTCTGGATTATGGCAAGATCATCCGACACTCTGTAAACGGCAGCATCATCTGAAGTTTCTGTTCCAACCATAAGCATTGGATCTTTAAATTCAGGCAGCTTACCCAGAACCTGGGCAAGGGTCTTTGGACCTAATTTCGCCCCTCACCCTGCTGAACCTGACATCTGTGTCAGGCGTATTCTTTCTCTGTCCAAACCCATCACCTCCTGTCTTTTATCAGATCAAAACCCGGTATATACTGTCAAAGGTAAGAGCATGCCCCTGCATATAGGCAGCCGCTTCCTCCTGGGTCTGTCTGTCACACTTAAAAGCAAGACCACAAGATGCGGAAATCTCTCTTGGCACGGGAATCAGCCTGCCTTCAAAACCGGTGCGCTTACATTCTCTCTCCATAGCCATAGCCTGAGTAGAGCTTTGAAATGTAATCACTGTAGTAAGTACTTTCTGTCTCATAGCCTTTATTATTTTGCCTGAATATAACCTTTGGCTTTTAAAGTCTCTGCACAGAGTATAGCTCCGCCTGCGGCGCCTCTTACTGTATTATGAGAAAGTCCCACGAACTTCCAGTCATAAACCGTATCTTCACGGAGACGTCCCACTGAGATACCCATTCCCTGTTCATAGTTTACATCCAGAGATACCTGAGGCCGGTTGTCTTCTTCCATATAACGGATAAACTGTTTCGGTGCACTTGGAAGATCCAGTTCCTGAGGAAGTCCTTTAAATTCTGTCAGAGCCTTAATCAGCTGCTCTTTGGTTGGTTTCTTACGGAACTTGACAAATACTGCTGCTGTATGACCGTTCAGAACAGGAACACGGATACACTGGCATGTGATAACCGGTTCCTTAGCAGGTTTGATCACTCCATCTTCTACTTTACCCCAGATTCTTAAAGGCTCTTTCTCACTCTTCTCTTCCTCGCCTCCGATATACGGGATAATGTTTCCTACCATTTCAGGCCAGTCCTTAAAGGTTTTACCTGCGCCTGAGATTGCCTGGTAAGTTGTGGCAACTACTTCATACGGTTCAAACTCTTTCCACGCTGTAAGCACCGGCGCATAACTCTGAATGGAACAGTTAGGTTTCACAGCGATAAAGCCTCTTTTTGTTCCCAGACGTTTCTTCTGAAATTCAATCACTTCAAAATGCTCAGGATTAATTTCCGGTACTACCATAGGAACATCCGGTGTCCACCTGTGAGCACTGTTATTGGAGACTACCGGTGTCTCAGTTTTTGCATATTCTTCCTCAATTGCCTTAATTTCCTCCTTGGACATATCCACAGCGGAAAATACAAAATCAACGGTAGATGCAACTTTCTCCACATCATTCACATTCATAACCACAATGTTCTTCACAGCTTCCGGCATAGGAGTATCCATTTTCCATCTGCCTCCTACTGCTTCTTCATAGGTTTTGCCTGCACTTCTTGGGCTTGCAGCCAGAGTAACCACCTCAAACCATGGGTGATTCTCAAGAAGTGAGATAAATCTCTGTCCTACCATTCCTGTGGCACCTAAAAT